>NZ_JUPI01000001.1 GCF_001074805.1 Streptococcus parasanguinis
GGTTACTGTTCCGTCTGGAGCAACTGTGTAAGTTCCTTCACCTGGAATGGTCTTCGTAGTTGAACCATCTTCAAAGGTTGCTGGCACATCATCATCCATTGGGATTGCAGGGTTACCAGGTGTGAAGCTTGGTGTACCTGTTTGTGTTTTACCTTGGATATCTGTAGATGTTGCAGGTTCAGCAGTTGGGACAACTGGAGTGATCTTCGGTGTGTAAGTTGTTTCAGCAACTGTTCCGTTTGTATCTTTACCTTGAACCTTAACTGGAACCACATCACCTGAGTAAGATTTATCCGTTGGTGTGAAGGTTACAAGGCCTGTTTCTTTATCAACTGTGAAAGTACCAATTTCTTTACCTTCTGGTGATTTAGCAACTACAGATTCTGATGGTTGACCATTTTCATCAAGAAGAGTAATGGTATCTTTGTCAATTGGTGCAACTGGGTCACCTTCGGTGAAGGTCACAGTTCCAGTTTGAACCACACCTTGAGGTGCTTCTGATGTAGCTGGAGTTGCTGTTGGGGTTACTGGAGTCACAGTTGGTGTGTACTTAGCAGTAACTGGAGTACCGTTCTTATCGACACGTTTAACCGTTACGCCTGTACCTTCTCCAGTGAATGATTTTTCTGGAACAAATGTTACGGTTCCGTCTGGAGCAACTGTGTAAGTTCCTTCACCAGGAACGGTCTTCGTAGTTGAGCCATCTTCAAATGTTGCAGGTGTATCATCATCCATTGGAACATTTGGATTACCTGGTGTGAAGGTTGGTGTACCTGTTTGCTTTTGACCTTGTTTGTCAGTAGATGTTGTATCTTCTGCAGTTGGTGTAACTGGTGTTACGGTTGGTGTATAAGTTGCAGAAGCTTTTGTTCCGTTCTTATCTTCACGAACCACTGTTACAGCTGGTGCAGTTCCTGTGAATGATTTTTCTGGTACGAAGGTTACTGTTCCATCTGCTGCTACTGTGTAAGTACCAACACCGTCTACAGTCTTAGTCGTTGAGCCATCGTCAAATGTTGCTGGAACATCATCGTTCATTGGCACACGGCTATCACCTTCAGTAAATACAGGTTTACCAGTTTGTGTAGCACCTTGGATATCTGTCGTTTCAACTGGCGTTGCAGTTGGAGTTACTGGTGTCACAGTTGGTGTGTACTTCGCTGTGATTTCAGTACCGTTCTTATCCACGCGTTTCACTGTTACGCCTGTAGCAGTTCCAGTGAATGATTTTTCAGGAACGAAGGTTACTGTTCCATCTGGAGCAACTGTGTAAGTTCCTTCACCATCGACAGTCTTCGTAGTTGAGCCATCTTCGAAGGTCGCTGGTGTATCTTCATCGATTGGAACATTTGGATTTCCTTCGGTGAAGGTTGGTTTACCAGATTGTGTTTGACCTTGGATATCTGTCGATGTTGCATCTTCAGAAGTTGGGACAACTGGAGTAATCTTAGGTGTGTAAGTTGTTTCTACTGTTGTTCCATTAGTATCAGCTGCTTTAACCTTAACTGGAACTACATCACCTGAGTAAGATTTATCTGTTGGTGTGAAAGTAACTACACCTGTGTCTTTATCAACTGTGTATGTACCGATCACATCACCTGCTGGTGATTTCGCTTCTACTGATGCTGCTGGTTGACCATTTTCATCAAGAAGAGTAATGGTATTCTTGTCGATTGGCGCTACTTCATCACCTTCAGTAAAGGTTACAGTTCCAGTTTGAACCAAACCTTGAGGTCCAGTAGATTCAGCTGGTGTTGCAGTTGGAGTTACTGGAGTTACGGTTGGTGTGTATGTTGCAGAAGCTTTGGTTCCGTTCTTATCTTCACGAACAACCGTTACGGCTGGTGCTTTACCTGTG
>NZ_JUPI01000042.1 GCF_001074805.1 Streptococcus parasanguinis
TCAAAAACTCTCTGAAAAAGATTCACAAAACGATCTCGTAAAAGAAAATGAAGCAGACAAGGACTGAGGATAGTCAACTTATCTAACTCATGGAAGCAAATCTTGGGAGGATATCCTATATCCAAAAGTTAATGGATAGAAAGGATTGTTGATGAGGATACTATTTGTGGTGGTTTGACCGATCACTACTAGCTCAGGTTAAACAAAATAGAAAAAGCAACAACTGAAATAGTTGTTGCTTTTTATTACTAAAAAATATTCCTCAGACTGTGATCGTTTTATTTCTCAACACGAGATTTATTTGCAATATCTGCAAGAATCAATTCTACAAATGCATCTACCGGCATGGTTTCTGTTTCTTTTTGACCATAACGGCGAACGTTTACAGCCTGCTCTTCCATTTCCTTGTCCCCAACGATTAATTGGTAAGGAATTTTTTGAGTTTGAGAAGCACGAATCTTGAACTGCATTTTCTCATTGCGTTCATCTACATCGGCACGAACACCGCGATCACGAAGTTTCTTAGCCACTTCCCAAGCATAGTCCACGTGTTTTTCGTTCGACACTGGGATAAGGGTTACTTGGTGAGGGGCAAGCCAGGTTGGGAAAGCTCCCTTGTAGTTTTCAATCAAGATCGCAGTAAAGCGTTCCATGGTTGAGATTACCCCACGGTGGATCATGACTGGACGGTGTTCTTCCCCGTCTGCTCCAATGTAATGAAGATCAAAGCGTTCTGGAAGCAAGAAGTCCAATTGGATAGTTGAAAGAGTTTCTTCTTTACCAAGAGCTGTTTTCACTTGGATATCCAATTTTGGTCCGTAGAAGGCTGCTTCCCCTTCAGCTTCATAGTACTCAACACCCATATCATCAACGGCTGCTTTCAACATGCGTTGAGCATTTTCCCACATTTCATCGTTATCAAAGTATTTGTGTTTGTCTTCAGGATCACGGTAAGACAAGCGGAAACGATAATCTGTCAAGTTAAAGTCTTCATACACATCGATGATCAATTGAAGGATCTTCTTGAATTCTTCCTCGATTTGTTCTGGAGCCACAAAGGTATGACCATCATTCAGAGACATTTCACGCACACGTTGAAGTCCTGTAAGGGCACCAGATTTTTCATAACGGTGCATCATACCGATTTCAGCGATACGGATTGGCAATTCGCGGTAAGAGTGCACATGGTGTTTGTAAACTTCGATGTGGTGAGGACAGTTCATTGGACGAAGAACAAACTCTTCTCCATCCCCCATATCCATTGGTGGGAACATGTCTTCACGGTAGTGATCCCAGTGACCTGAAGTCTTATAAAGTTCTACAGAAGCAATTGGTGGAGTGTAAACGTGTTGGTAGCCTGCTGCGACTTCTTTATCAACGATGTAGCGTTCCAACTCACGACGAATCGTAGCTCCATTTGGCAACCAGAATGGAAGACCTTGACCAACTTCTTGAGAAATCATGAACAAATCAAGCTCTTTCCCAAGTTTACGGTGGTCACGCTCTTTAGCTTCTTCACGCATTTGAAGGTAGTTCTTCAAATCTTTCTTATCAAACCAAGCGGTACCATAGATCCGTTGCATCATAGCGTTATCGCTATTTCCACGCCAGTAAGCACCTGCCACATTCAAAAGGTGGAAGATTTGGATGCGACCAGTTGATGGGACGTGTGGGCCACGGCAGAGATCCACGTATTCACCTTGACGGTAGATGGTCAAACCACCTTCGTCTTCAGAGTGTTCTTCGATCAATTCCAATTTGTATGGATCATTTTTGAAGATTTCACGCGCTTCATCTTTAGTCACTTCTTCACGAATAGATGGGAAGTTTTCTTTAACGATTTTCTTCATTTCTTCTTCGATACGAGGAAGGTCTTCGTTAGAGATTTGACCAGCTTGGTTGTCTGTATCGTAGTAGAAACCATCTTCGATGGCTGGACCGACACCCAAGTGGATATCTGGGAAGAGGCGACGAGCTGCTTGAGCGAACAAGTGAGCCGCTGAGTGACGCAAGATTGGAAGAGCATCTTCGTGATCAGGTGTCACGATTTCAATGCTTCCGTCTTCGGTAATCGCACGAGTTGTGTCAATCAATTTGCCGTTGAATTTACCAGCAAGAGCTTTTTTAGCTAGGGAATTGCTGATGGATTGTGCAATTTCAAAAGTTGTAACGCCAGATTCGAATTCACGAACAGCGCCATCTGGGAAAGTAATTTGAATCATGATTTTCTCCTTAAATTAATTTCGTAAGTAATGTTTGGGAAGAGGTGTCTTCAAGCAGAAGATGAACACAAAAAAGCGACATCCAAAAAGGACGTCGCAACGTGGTTCCACCTTCATTTATGTTCCTCAAAAAAGAGGGACACCTCTGATTGGCTCTAACGTGGCCACCGTTTTATGTTTGCATAAAAGTATATCGAGTAGTCCCAAATCTATCCTCTACGCGATTTCCAGCTCCACGCGCTCTCTATCAGATTTCCTAGATTTGATATGTCTCTGTCAGTAATTATAACACGATTGAAAAATATTGCAAGAGAAAGTTTCATTTTCAATCAAAGAAATGCGTGATTTTACGGATTTTCTTCACCTGTTTGACAGACGCCTTCATTATCTTCACAGATCCATTAACCGGAAGAGCAATGACCTTGGTTGGGATTTTCACAATGGTCTTGGACATCCGCTTAACCCGACTTTGCTCTGGGTTCAAGTCATTTGAGAAGTCTTTAGAGATGATTTTATCCAGGTAAAATTCATAGACTCGACGGCCGAAGGTTGCTGCAGAAATATCATCGATCTTTTCTGCCCACTTGGTCTCGTCGATTGCAGGCATCTCGTCGATCGCTTCAAGAATCGCTTGGGCCAGATCGCTCTCCTCATAAAAGAGTTTCCCAAACATAGGGTCATCAATCACATGATCGAGATAAGGATTGCCATGAGCGATGATCGGGGTACCACTCGCAATACTCTCTAAATAGGTCAAACCTTGCGTCTCACTCGTTGAAGCTGAAATAAAGAAGTCAGCCGCCTTATAATAGAGAGCTGTTTCATTGGGTGGGATCATTCCTGTAAAGACAACCGCATCTGAAACGCCAAGTTTCGCCGCTTGTTTTTTCAGATCATCCAAATAAGGTCCATCCCCAGCCACAATCAACTTGACTTTTTGATTGACCTGAAGGACATCAGGAAGAGCCGCAATAACAGCCTGAATATTTTTTTCATAAGAGACCCGCGACAAGCTCAATAAAAGCGTTTCATCTTCTGCGACTTCATATTTTTCACGAAGAGCCGCAGTCTCTGTCGGAGTAATTTCTGGCCGGTCAAACTTGGCCAAATCAATCCCTGTCGGAATAATGCGCTTTTCTGCCTTGACCTTGTACTTTTGGAGCAAGTCATAGACGATCTCGCTTGGGCAGATCACGCCGTCCAGATCATTCATGTAACTTCTCACAATGTATTTGACCATACTTGGGCGAATGACCATGCCTCTCGCAATATAGCGGACATAGTCCTCATACTGGGTATGGTAGGTATGAATGACTGGAATCCGCAATTCGCGTCCAATCCAAACTCCCAAAAGGCCTAATGAAAACTCAGTCTGGGTATGGATAATATCCAACTGGTATTGCTTGGCAATGGCAAGTGCCTTTGAAAAACCACGATAAGCAACGCGGCGGTCCTTAAAGGCGAAGAAAGGCACACTTGGAATCCGAATAATCTGCCAATCTTCATAGCGGTTCACATCTTTATCCGTTGTCGTAAAGATAAAGACCGTGTGACCCAATTTTTCTAATTCTGTTTTGAGCGTCCGAATGCTGGTCGCCACTCCCGAAACTTGCGGGAAATAGGTATCTGTAAATAATCCTACACGCATCTTACATCTCCAAAACTGTTTGATAGGCTTCGACCAATTGATGAGCCACTAAGTCGATCGAACGACTCTCAGCAACCTTGTAGCCAGCCTCCCGCTTATCTACTTGTCCGTTCAAGACCTTGTTCAAGGAATCCACAAATTCATCCACATTGTGGCAAAATTCAGATGAGTTCTCGTCGATCCAGCCATTGTATACGGGAATGTCCCGCAAGACCGTATGCTGATGACTAGCCAAAGCTTCTAAAACAACGATTCCTTCTGTTTCTTCATAAGATGGGAAGAAGAAAGCATCTGAACCCGTCATAGCTCCTTGGAAGACCGCTCCCTTGAAATAGCCAGGGAATTCCACATTACTAGGATGATCCTTTTCCACTATGCGACGAATCTTACGCGGAATGATCCATTTGTTAATCGATCCAAGCCAAATAAAGCGCACATCCGGCATGCGACGGGCCACTTCTACGAAATCTTCAATCCCTTTGCGTTTAAAATACAGCCCCGCACAGATAACAACTTTTTGGCCTTCTTGGATATTAAAATGCTTGCGAAAGACTTCTTCTTTTTTCGGATCCTTCTTGTATTTTTCCAAATCAATCCCATTGGAGACCGCAATAATCGGAGTTGTCACCCCATAAGACTGAATCAGGTGTTTGGAATACTCAGATGGCGTGATCACATAGTCTGCCTTTTGGTACATATGAGCCAGATACTTCCCAAACAAGGGCGCAAAAAAGTTAGACCCGATAAAGGAATTTTCAAAATCCTCACGGGTTGAATGACCATGCATGATAACTTTCTTTCCACGACGTTTTGCTGCATGGAGCAAAAGGAAACTCCGTGGGCCATAGGTATTGATATGCACCACATCATAATCTCCTAAAATATCTGTCGTATACGGAATCCCAGCCAAATCAAGCGCATGCATTTGGTGCTGCAAGGCTCGACCAATTCCTGATTTTTGTAATACGGATTTTCCTTCTAAATACAGTAAAACTTTCATACCTTCTATTATACCGAAATAAAGAGTGCCCAGCAAGTCTCTACCTGTTTCTAGTATAAAAAAGAGGCTAGAACAGTTTTGTTCTAACCTCTCAGACTAGTAGACACGTCTTCCCAAGTCGAGACTCTAGTCAACTAATCCTTATTTTTTCGTCGTACCACGTTGGTTGATCGTATGAGACAACAACACTTCGCGTTCTTCCAACTCTTCTTTGTGCATGATCTTGGTCAACATACGCATACTAATCGCACCTAGGTCATACAAGGGTTGGCCAATCGTTGATAGATTTGGACGCGTGTAACGTGTTACTTGTGAATCATCACTAGTAATGATTTCAAAGTCTTCTGGTACTTTGATACCGTGATCAGACAAGCCGTTCAAGAGACCTGCAGCCAATTCATCACCTGTCACAAAAGCAGCTGTTGCTTTTGACGCAATGATGCGTTCTGCCAAGTTGTAACCTTCATCATAACGGTATTTCGATTCAAAGACAAGTCCTTCGCTGTAACTCAATTTTTTCGTTTTCAAAGCTTCTTTATAGCCAGCCAAACGGATTTTTCCATTGATATCATCCACCAATGGGCCACTTACAAAAGCAATTTTCTTGTTGTGTTTTGCCAATTGTACAACAGCATCAACAGTCGCTTGCTTGTAGTCGATATTGACACTTGGTAATTGGTGTTCTACATCGACTGTCCCAGCAAGGACGACTGGCGTCCGAGAGCGTGAAAATTCTGAGCGAATCTTTTCAGTCAAGTGATAGCCCATGAAAATGATCCCATCCACTTGTTTTGAAAAGAGGTTGTTTACCACTGAAACTTCTTTGTCATCGTCTTCATCGCTATTTGCAAGGACGATGTTGTACTTGTACATTTCCGCAATGTCATCAATCCCTTTAGCCAAGGTAGAAAAATAGCTGTTGGTAATGTTTGGAATCACAACACCGACTGTTGTGGTTTTCTTGCTGGCAAGACCACGCGCAACAGCATTTGGACGGTAATCCAAGCGTTCGATCACTTCCAAAACTTTTTTACGTGTATTTTCTTTAACGTTCTTATTTCCATTCACTACACGACTAACGGTTGCCATTGAAACCCCTGCTTCACGGGCGACATCATAAATCGTTACTGTATCGTCTGTATTCATAAGATTTCCTTTCATTATTGAAAATTTCGTTTTCACTCTCTAATTAATCCTATTTTATCATGGATTGTAAACACTTTCAAGTATTTTGGTAAAATTTTGTAAACTCTTGCTTTTTTAGGGAAAATTTGACAAAATAGATCCATAGAAAGAAGGTAGCATTATGTCTAAATTAGATCAAATCGTCGATTTTCTTGAAACTGAAAAAACAGACGTCGCTGTTGTATCCGATCCTGTCACCATCAATTACCTGACTGGATTTTACAGTGATCCCCACGAACGCCAACTCTTCTTGTTCGTCTATACAGACCACGAACCCCTTCTCTTCGTTCCTGCACTTGAAGTGGAACGGGCGACTGTAGTTGTCGATTTCCAAGTAGTTGGCTATGTAGATTCTGAAAACCCTTGGGAAAAGATTAAAGGGGCTATCGCTAAACCAGATGCTAAAACTGTTGCACTTGAATATGATAACTTGATTCTGACCAAGTACAATGGTTTGCGCACTGTCTTTGAAAAAGCGGAATTTACTAACTTAACACCACGGATTAACCGCATGCGCTTGATCAAATCTGCTGATGAGATCCAAAAGATGTTGGTTGCCGGTCAATACGCAGATAAGGCTGTCAATATGGGATTTGATGCCATCTCACTGGATAAAACAGAAACTGATATCGTTGCAGAAATCGACTTTGGCATCAAACGCTTGGGCTATGAAATGAGCTTTGAAACGATGGTCCTGACGGGGAATAATGCAGCTAACCCCCACGGTATTCCTGGAAGCAATAAAGTCGAAAACAATGCTCTCTTGCTCTTTGACCTTGGCTGTATGGTGAATGGTTATGCGTCTGATATGACCCGTACCGTCGCGGTTGGAAAACCGGATGATTTCAAAAAAGAAATCTACCACTTGACGTTAGAAGCTCAACAAGCAGCCATCGATATGATCAAACCTGGTGTAACCGCACATGACGTTGACTGTGCTGCACGGAGCGTCATCGAAAAAGCTGGCTATGGTGAATACTTCAACCACCGCCTTGGACACGGTATCGGTATGGATGTGCATGAATTCCCTTCTATTATGGAAGGAAATGACCTGGTGCTTGAAGAAGGCATGTGCTTCTCAGTCGAACCAGGGATCTATATCCCAGGTAAAGTCGGAGTCCGTATCGAAGACTGCGGCTATGTCACAAAAGACGGCTTTGGACTCTTTACAGAAACCAGCAAAGACTTGCTTTACTTTGACTAATCCTTTTGTAGATCCAAGTCGCAGCAAACAGAATGTTTCGTCAATAAATATAAAAAATGAGGCTGGGACAAAAGTCCTAGCCTCTTAATTGTTTTTGGATTGTCGAACAAGACGCAGTGGTTGAGTAGTCTCTACTACGCTGATTTCATCAGCTTTTACAGCCTACTCAACTGTTCGGAGGTGGGACGACGAAATCGAATTCTAACGAATGACCGATTTCTGTCCCACTCTCTTTTTTCTTATGAAACCGATTCGAGGTCCATTCTTTTCTGCGCGTCTTCTACGACTTCTTTTAGGCTGGTTTGAGCCATCTCTTTTTCCATAGCAGTCTGAATGTCTTCGAGCTTCCCATCTAAGACATGATGGATATTGTGACCTATTGGGCAATTTGGATTGGGGTTTTCATGGAAACCAAATAATTGGCCTGTCGAACCTAAGCATTCGACCGCTTGATAGATATCCAGCAGACTGATCTCATCGGCTGCTTTAGCGAGTTCAGCTCCTCCTGTCCCACGCGCTACATGGATCAATCCCGCTTTCTTTAACTGAGACAAGGTCTTTCGAATAATGACCGGGTTCACCCCAACACTCTCAGCAATCATATCACTGGTCACCTTGGTACAGTCCCCTTTTAGGGCAATCATCACTAGTACATGGGTTCCAATGGTAAACCGACTCGAAATTTGCATGTCTTTTCTCCTTTCTGCCTGTTCTGAAAGTGACATCCATTGGACGATTGTCAACAGACGACTCTTACTACCCTTATTATACTAGTTTTTGTTGTAATGTCAACAGTTACACTTTTGAAAAAAGTCCTCTAACCAAGCATCGATTTCTCGATCATGACCTTCTCTCTGCTCAATCTCATGAAGTAGCTCATGATTGTGGGTATGATGAATGCCATTGACCAAACTTTCATAATACACTTGATAATAAGGAAGATGGAGATCTTTTGCGAGTTGTAGTTCTTTTTGGACATCATAGTCCACCCGTCTAAAATCAACATCTTTTAGGCCCATTTGATCAAATTCAAGAATAGCATACATGGCCCGAAGATCCTTGCGAAGATTCTTTTCCAAAAAGAAAGGTTGACCGATCGACCCAGGATTGATGATCAGTTCTCCTCCTGTCCCGTAGCGAAAAAACTGCTGGTGAATGTGTCCGTAGACTGCAATATCACAAGACGGATTTGTCACCAAGCGATCAAAATCCTTCTGCTCACCAATGTGGATCAATTCCCGACCCCAATTCTTATTGGGTAAGTGGTGGGTAATGCCGATCTTTAAACCGGCGATTTCTCTATGGACCTGCATGGGCATTTCCTGCATGGCTTCAATTTCCTGAGGCGTGATTTCTTCCAGAATATATTGACACTGGCGCATGAGGTAGCGATGACTCGGTCTAGTCTCATCCAACATCCCTCTCATAGCCCGCCAAAGACTATCTTCCCAGTTCCCAAGGACTTTGACCGTAATAGGTAACTCCTCTAACAGCTCCAAGAGGGCCCGTCTCCCTGTTCCAGGCATCAAACTATCTCCTAAGAGCCAATATTCATCCACCTTGGCTTTTCGACTATCCTCTAGGACAGCTTCCAATGCTGTCGTATTTCCATGAATATCTGAAAGTAAAGCAATTTTAGTCATGATCTTCTCCTTCTCTCCATTATAACAAAGAGAAGAAAAACTTCCACCCAAAGGTGAAAGTTTTATGAACATTCCATGCTACCAGAAATGAAAACTCAGGCTAGAAGCGGACGCTTCGTCGTTGGATTTATCTTTTTCCAAAGAGTTGCTTAACGGCTTTGTATCTTAGTCTACTGATTTGAGGGCTTCGAGCATGTCTACTTTTCGAAGATAATGGTCAACATAAATTCCTAACAGGATCAAGAGAAGGAGCATTCCTCCGACAGGGAAGAGGAAAACGCCAAGTCCGACTTTAGGGTAAAAGAGAATGGCATCTGGTGCAATCATAGCAATGAGGAATTGATGAAGATAATAACCACCCACTAATCCCATGAGGATCCCTATGATAGACAATAAGATGGTTTCGCGGTAAATATAGAGCGTCACTTCCTTATTATGGAATCCTAAGACCTTAATGGTCGATAATTCACGGATCCGCTCTGCCACATTGATATTGGTTAAATTATACAAGATCACGATAGCTAGCAAGATCGATACGACTACTAGAATCATCATAGTGGTGTCCAAAGATTTGGCAACTGAGTTAAAGAGGGAAATCATCGAAGCGTTCTGACGAACCGCCTTTACAGCTGCAAGATTCATCATATCCCGACTGACAGCCTGCACTTGTCGTGTAGAAGGATTTTTCAACTTCAGCAAATAGCTATTTGCTGAAGTCCGCTTTCCGTAGATTTTTTGGTAACTTGCCTGATCCATATAGACAAAATGGCCTACATAATTTTCAGTGATTCCTGCTACCGTAAAAGTATGACCATCTAAGGTCAGTCGATCACCGACTGTAACCCGGGCTAGTTGTGCTAGCTTACTACTGATGATGACTCCTTGCTTGAGAGACAAGGACTCTCCTTGCTTGAGAGAACGCAGGCTGATAAAGGGAGAAAAATCTGCACGATCCGTTACCATCATCATAATGGTCTGCTTGTCGCGTCCACCCTTTAAAGAAGCTTCGATGACCTTACTATAAATCGGTCGATAATCTTTGATATCTGAATTTGCCAGACGATTGGTTAGTTGCTTGCTTTCTTGGCTTGATGCATTGGTTTTTTGGGCTACAATCAACTCATAGGATAGGATCTCTTGAAATTGGCGTTTGGGAACCCCTCCTACAGAAGATTGAATCCCTAGCCCTGCAAAGAGGAGAGCAACAGAACCTGCCACTCCAAAAATGGTCATCAGCATCCGTTGTTTGTAACGAAAGAGATTACGAGCAGTGACCTTGTGGGTGAAACTCAGACGCTTCCAAATAAAATGGAGACGCTCCAGGAAAATCTTCGAACCAGATACCGGTGGTTTGGGCAGTAATAACAGATTGGCTTCTTCTTTTAATTCCTTACGCGAAACCCAGTAAGCCGGAAGCACACTCGCAACGAAAGACAGTCCGAGCGCAATCAGAGTCATATCGCCATAAAAATATTCTCTGCTCTCTCCAATCACCATCCCTTGCGTAATAATGTTGGAAATGATTCCCGATAGGAAATAATGGCCCAGCAAGGTTCCTAGAAGGGTACCGATCGTCCCTGCAAAGAATCCATAGAGGACAAATTTGAGAATGATGTCCTTGGTACGATAGCCCAGCGCCTTAAAAATACCTGCATTGGTCCGCTCTTCATCAACAAAGCGGGTCATCGTGGTAAAAGTCACCATGGCTGCTACCAGATAAAGAACGACCGGAAAAATATTTCCGACAGCGGAAATACTACTACTGGCATTGCTATACATCAAGTAACCTTGTCCACCTGGCATGGTCTTGCGGTCATAGACATGATAAGTTGGGATTTCTAGCTGATCTCGCTCCCTTTGCGCTTTTTTCAGCTCCTCCTCTTTTTTTGTGAGCTCCGTTTCACCTGCAGTCCAGTCCTTCTTTTTCTGATCAATTTGTTCTTGGGCTTGATGGAGCTTTTCTTGACTGGCTACTTGCTCTTTAGCTGGCAGAAATGGAGCTAATTTCTTGAACTGGGCCTCCTGCAACTCTAATTGTTTTTGAGCCTGATCGATCTGACTCTTGGCTGACTGGAGTGTTTCCTTGGCACGACTGAGTTCTTTCTGGCCTTTTTGAATCTGTCCATCCGCCTCCTGCTTGAGTCTTTGATAGCGGGCTTTTCCATTATCTTTCAAAAGTTTTTCTAACTCTTCTTGATGAGCTTCGAGAACTTTTTGGTAGACTTGCGAAAAAGAATCTAAAGACTTCAGATCATCAAACTGAATCCGCGCCATCGCGGGAAGTTTTGTGGTAAAGACCTCTTTTAAAACCAGAGCATAGGCATCCAGATTCCCACTGCCACTCATGGCAGTGCCTAAATTTTTTTGAGACCACATCTCAGAGGATTGAACAAATCCAACAATGGTGAATTGCTTTCGCTTTAAACTAGAGCGCGTTCCAGCCTTTTCTTCGAGTGTGAGGGTATCCCCTATCTGATAGCGATCCTTCCAAAAACTTGCTAGGGCCAGTTCCCCTTCTTTTTGGGGTAGGCGCCCCTTGGTCACACGAAAAGAAGAAAGACTTTTTGGAGGAGAAAAAAGTCGAATCGCCTCTCCTGTTCCTTTCACTGTCAGATCCAGTAGGGAACCAAATTCGACACGCGCCCCTTTGAGTCCTAAAAGCTCCTCTTGGTCTGCCTGGTCTAATCCCAAGTCCCCCATGACAGCAAGATCTAGCATATTTTGTTGCTGAATAAACTGGTTAGCCGTTCGGTGCATATTTGGAGTAGTCACCTTTAAGCCAACCAAGGCCAAGCTTCCCAACAACATCAAGGTTAAGATGGAGAGAAAGCGTCCTTTTGAATGTGTAAAAGAAGCAAACAAATCCTTCCAATAGACTTTTCGTTTCATGCTACCACCTCTTCTAATATTCTAGCGTAGCAATATCTTGAGGAAGCTCATTGATTTCTACCGACTTGACCTTGGCATCATGCATGCGAATCACACGGTCTGCAATCGGAGCTAGGGCACCATTATGGGTTACGATGATGACCGTCGCTCCCTTTTTTCGAGACATATCCTGTAAAATCCCCAATACTTGCTTACCCGTCTGGTAATCCAAGGCTCCCGTTGGCTCATCACAAAGGAGAATTTTAGGGTTTTTAGCCACTGCCCGAGCGATCGCCACCCGTTGTTGCTCTCCCCCTGACAATTGGGCAGGAAAATTATCAAGACGATTGCCAAGTCCTACTTCTTTCAAAACAGCTTCCGGATCCAGAGCATCAGAAACAATTTCTGAAGCCAACTCAACATTCTCCTTAGCTGTCAAATTAGGGACCAGATTATAAAATTGAAAGACAAAACCAACATCATCTCGTCGATAATCCGTCCGTTGATGAGCATTGAGTTTTGCAATATCCACTCCATCAATCAGAACCTGACCCTCGTCATTGGTGTCCATCCCCCCTAAGATATTGAGAACCGTTGATTTTCCAGCTCCTGATGCTCCCAAAATAATGACCAACTCGCCTTTTTCAATCTCAAAGGAAACATCCCGGTTAGCGAAAATCTCTGTCTCTCCACTCGTATAGCGCTTGTAACAGTGCTGCATTTCGATGTAGGCCATTTCCTCTCCTCCCTCCTACTTCCTATCTATATTATAGTCCTTTTCTGATAGATTACAAAGAAATCGAGGTAGTAGAAAACAAGGTTATCCTAAATTATCATGAAGGATTATAAATTTTATGCTATAATTAGAGACAAATTTGAATTATTCTTAGAAAGAAGGCTCATTGTGAGTTTACAACAGTTTGAAAGGAAATCACTTCAAGAAATCAACCAATCTATTGACGTGCCAAAAGGGATCCCTTTTTGGAAGACTCTCCTGCTCTTTTCAGGGCCAGGAAGTCTAGTAGCTGTCGGCTATATGGATCCGGGAAACTGGATTACTAGTGTCGTCGGAGGGGCCCAATACCGTTACCTCCTCTTATCAGTGGTTCTTCTCTCCTCTTTAATCGCCATGCAGTTGCAACAAATGGCTGGTAAACTAGGAATTGTCCATCGTAAGGACCTGGCCCAAACAACCGCCCATCACTTGCCAAAATGGCTTCGCTATACCCTTTGGATTGTGATCGAGCTTGCCCTGATGGCGACAGATTTAGCAGAAGTCATCGGATCAGGGATTGCCCTCCACCTTCTTTTTGGCTGGCCCTTGCTTTTTTCCATTCTGATCACCATCTTTGATGTCTTCCTCTTATTGGGGCTCATGCATCTAGGATTTCGAAAGATCGAGGCCATCGTTTCAACCTTGATCCTCACGATCCTTGCAATTTTCGGCTATCTGGTTTTCCTATCGAAACCAGATATCGGGGGAATCTTTGCTGGATTCCTGCCTCAAAAAGAAGTACTGGGAATTGGTCTTCCAAAAGGAAATGAAGCCTTGACCTTGGCACTTGGAATCATCGGGGCAACCGTAATGCCCCACAATCTCTATCTCCACTCTTCCATTTCGCAAACGCGAAAAGTTGATTATAAGGATCCAGCAGATATCAAACGGGCAGTGCGCTTTATGACCTGGGATTCAAATATTGAATTGAGTTTGGCTTTCGTCGTCAACTCTCTCCTCTTGATTCTTGGAGCGGCTCTCTTTTTTGGGCATGGAGATAAGATTGGTGCTTTTTCTAGTATGTACAATGCCCTCAAGGATAACCACATTGCCGGTGCTATTGCTAGTCCTTTCTTGTCTACGCTCTTTGCCATCGCTTTATTGGCAAGTGGCCAAAATTCAACCATTACTGGGACCCTAACCGGTCAAATCGTTATGGAAGGTTTCTTACGATTCCGCTTACCACAATGGGTCGTTCGTCTCATGACTCGGATTATTGCCCTTCTTCCTGTCATCGTCGTTGCAATTTTATTCGGTGACCAAGAACATGTCCTCGATGACCTTCTGGTTTATTCTCAAGTCTTCCTATCAGCGGCTCTTCCTTTTTCTATCTTCCCTCTGGTTTATTTCACCTCCAACAAAGAAATCATGGGAGAGCATGTCAATGCGAAATGGAATACTTTCTTAGGCTATCTCGTTGCGATTGTCTTAACCATCTTGAATTTCAATTTGATTGTGACGACTTTTATCAAATAAAGAAACCAGCACTTTAAATCGTGCTGGTTTTTTGTTCGTCACTCTATCTTGTTCCTCCTTTTCCTAAAAATTTCCTGACCATTTTTTTAGGAGGGAATTAATTTAAATCACTAATTATTGTGAGATTTTCACAAAATCTTGTCAGTGCCCGTCATTCATAAATTTGTAAAATTTTTGTACACTTTTCGTTATCTGTACAAAAATGAGAATTATTGTCTAATTTATATTTTTGGAGTATAATGCTATCTGTTAGTGTCGTGAAATTATTTAACCTATAAATTATTTCAATATCAAATAAATAGAAACAGATTTATACAACTATAGAAAGGAACATATGGTACGCCAAAGACAAACAACAACAAAGTCAGACTTACGAAATGCGCTCTCAAAACTCCTCCTGCAACAACCTTTTGACAGCATCACTATTCGACAATTAACCGAAACCGCTGGAATTAACCGCGGGACCTTCTATCTGCATTATGTCGATAAATACGACATGTTTGAGCAAATGAAAATGGACATGATGCAAGAATTGGATAGCCTCTTCGTTGAAGGAAGTCCTGTCAAGGTTAACTTTCTCAATGTGTTGACCGCTATTAAAGAGAATTATGATTTTATATATGCATTGTCACAATCCTGTTGCTCGGACTTTAGTAAATTGGTAAGAAGTTTTACCCTTCATGCACTGGACGATACTCCCCACGCTAAAGAACACATCATTTCGGACTTTCAAGTTCCATACAAGTATGGTCTAGAAATTTTCATCGCTACAATCGAATCTGTAATTGTTACCTGGTTAGAATCGGGTGCAAAAGAGGACCCCATTGAAATTGGAACGATCATTCTCAGTGTCTGCGACTTTGCTAGCTGGAACTAAATCCCCCAACCTTTTCCTACCCTTCTGGAGAAGGTTTTTCTTTTGGCAAATTAAAAAAGATCTGATCACCTTGTTCAACTTGTTTGTAAGAAAGCAAAAAGGCAGGATCATAACATCCTGCTTTTAGAATGTAGACAAACTACTTTAAAGTAAAATAAGTTAAGCGATTTTGCAAAAAAAAAATAAAAATGAGTTCCAATTTTTAAATCGATTCAAGAAAATACCGAAACTTTCCGCTG
>NZ_JUPI01000043.1 GCF_001074805.1 Streptococcus parasanguinis
GGTTGAGTGGGCTCTACTACGCTGATTTTATCAGCTTTTACAGCCCTACTCAACTGTGCGGAGCTGGGACGACGAAATCGAATTCTAACGAATTACCAATTTCTGTCCCACTCTCTTTATTTCATATAAATCATCCCTGTACAGGCTTGCTCTGAAAGTTCGACAAAGCCTAGTGACTGGTAAAAGGCTAGATTTTTCTCGCTACGTTCAGTGGCAAGAAGCCGTTGATAGACAGTAGGGAAGGTCGCTAAAGCCTCTGTTAAGAGTCTCCTTCCGATACCTTGACGCTGGTAATCTGGTCTTACCAAAAGGTCCTGCACAAAAATAACCGAGTAGCCATCACCTACCAAGCGAATGTAGGCGACGAGCTCTTTCTCATCATAGACGGCCAACTGCCAGAGACTGGCTTTGACAGCTTGTTCCAGCATAGTTGGGTTGTTGGTATAATTAGTCCATCCGACCGAGCTGTAGAGTGCGAGTAGGTCTGTCATCGCTGGAATTTCTTTTTTATAATCTAACATCTTAACTCCTTTTTAACCTATAGTGCTGGAAGAAGGCGATATCCCGGTAAGGGGACTCTTGGCAAACGGCCAGCTCCATCTTGAGCATAGACTCTCGCCAGCCTTCTTGGCCCTTGAAGCGATTGTCCTGCAAGGCATAAAAGAATCGGATCCCTTGGTAATCCTGAACTTCAAGGGCTAAGTCTTCTACTGCTGCACCGAGATCATAGGCCTGGGCCAAACCCATGGAGTGGGTTTCCAGGTCTTGACCTGCTAGGAGATCAAGGGCCTTTTGAGTATCATTTTCAAAGACGACTGTCTGCAGGACGCGGCCAACTTCATTGTGCTTGACGATAGAGAGCAGGCCTCCTGGTTTCAAGAGACGAGTGAATGCCTTTAGAACCACCTTGCGATCCTCCACATACTCCAAGACATTGTGGCAGAGAATGACATCAAAACTGGCATCTTCAAAGCTCTCTATCTGGTCCAGACTCCCGACGAGTTGCTGGTAGGGACGGTCCTGGGCCCGCAAGGCCACCATTTCCTCATTGGGTTCCACAGCAAGGACTTGATTGTCTTGCGCCAGGTGGTTGGCTACAAGGCCAAAACCACTGCCGAAATCAAGCACTCGCTTCCCATTGATGTCCTGTAATTGTTCAAAAAGGATATCATAATAGATCTGTCCCCAGGGTTGCCGAAGGTTTTCTAAATAGGCTTGAATATTTGCGGCCATCGATCTCCTCCTATTTGAAATTGAACATCTTGCTAGCTATCTTATCCGAGATGCGTGGGAAAAGGGTATAGAGCTTGTGGGTCAGGTTCAAAAGCCAAGGAAGATTGAGCTCACGTTTTGGTTTTCCAAAGTTTTTAACAATCTTCTTAGCCACAAAGTCTGGTTCCAAAATGTAGCGATCCACAGCTTTGACATAGCTTCCGTCTGGGTCTGCCTGATCAAAGAAAGTGGTCCGGATGGGGCCTGGATTAACCGTCGTCACATGGACACCAAAAGGCATGAGTTCCAACCGCAGGGCATTGGAGAAGCCAATGGCCGCAAACTTAGTCGCCGAATAAAGGCTGGATTTGGCTGTTGCGACGAGACCTGCCATGCTGACAATGTTAACGATGTGCCCCTTGCCTGCTTCCTTCATGTGCGCACCCATCAAGCGTGAAAGCTGCATGAGGGCAAAGGTATTGACTTCAAACATCTCTCGCACCTGCTGGTCAGAAATGCGATCAAAATCCTCAAAAATCCCATAGCCTGCATTATTGACCAAGATATCGATCTGTCCATAGCGCTGATAGAGCTCTTCTACCAAATCTTGGACGGCTAAGGAATCAGTGATATCGATCCCGATGCATTCAGCTTGAGGATGACTGGCATAGAGCTTTTCCATTTTTTCTTGATTTCTACCTAGGAGAATCAGCCGATCTTCAGAAAGGAGCTTGACCATTTCTTGGGCCAAGCCTCCACTTGCTCCTGTTATGAGAATGGTTCGCATCTTAGATCTCCACTTCTTCCAAATCTTTGACGACATAGACATTTTCAAAAATGCTGGACGCATCCTTGCGCAATTGGCTGATGTCTTTTGATAAGAAGCGAGCACTAATATGGTTCAAAAGAAGACGCTTGGCTCCAGCTTCACGCGCTACTTCTGCCGCCTGCATATTGGTCGAGTGACCGTGTTTCTTAGCAATCTTCTCATCGCCCTTGCCATAGGTAGACTCATGGACCAAGACATCCGCATTGACTCCAAGGCGGACGCTGGCATCCGTCTTTCTGGTATCTCCGAGGATCGTGATAATCTTACCAGGCCGAGGGGCTGAAATATAATCCGCTGCAATGATCTTAGTCCCATCTTCCAGGGTGACATCTTGGCCATTTTTAACCTGACCAAAGAGCGGCCCAAAGGGAACACCCGCTGCCTTCAGCTTATCTGCGTCCAGTGTTCCTTCGAGGTCTTTTTGCATGATCCGGTAACCCACGCAGAAAATGGTGTGGTCCAAAGCCTCCGCATAAACCGTAAATTTATCGGTTTCTAAAATCTTGCCCAGAGAATGTTCATCGAATTCATGAAAATGAATGCGGTAAGGCAGGCGAGAGCCTGATACGCGAAGACTAGTCATCACAAAGGATTTGATGCCTACTGGACCATAGATATCCAAATCCGTCTGCTCTTCATTGGCCTGAAAGGCCCGACTAGAGAGGAATCCTGGCAAACCAAAAATATGGTCTCCGTGTAGGTGAGTGATAAAGATCTTGCTAACCTTTCGCGGACGAATAGTCGTTTCTAAAATTTGATTCTGTGTCGCTTCGCCACAATCAAAGAGCCAGACTTCATTGATCTCGTCCAGCAATTTGAGCGCTAGGCTCGATACATTACGGGCTTTTGAGGGTTGCCCAGCTCCCGTTCCTAAAAATTGAATGTCCATTGTCTACTTTCTATCTATATAAATCATGGCCGTCCGGTTCTCTGAACGGAAAGAAAGGTTGCCTGGGTAGGCTTGCGCTAACTCGAGGAGCTCTTCTTGGTTATATCCTGACAGTTTCAAGCGTCCATCTTCCAAGGTCATCAAGTCAGTCAGAGCTGAGAGGGCTTCTGTTTTTGTGACCACTTCTGGGCCGGCCTCTTGCAGACAGATCTTGCCATCTTTTTCAAAGACCAAACAATGTGGAAAGATCTCTGCAATTTCGAATAAAATCGAAGGGGCGATTTCCTCTGCTGGATGTTCAGCAAAGACACAGGCTAACACTTCATTTACGTAAGCCAAGCCATAAGACTTCCCTGATAAGTTGAGGCGGATAAAAGGCTTCCGTTCATCAAAGCTTTGCTGAACTGTGAATAAGTCAAATGCCCGGCTCAAGTCCAAGAAATAATCCATGGCCTCCTTGGGGCTCTTCTTTTGATAGAGCTCAGCGAAATAAGCGTTAATCACACTTGGCGGAGGTGTAATCACACGGAGACGCAATTCCTCAGGGATCGTGCTTAAAAGATTGGTCAGATAGACTCGATCGAGACTGGTATAGCCTCCATATTTTATTGCTAAATCAACGTAATCCGTCATAAAATTCTTCCAACTTCCACTTATTTTTCTCTGCGATATAGCCTTGAATGACCTCGACATCCTCTTCAAATTCGCGCTGGTCAATGATCGCTACTGTTTCTAGATCATGTGTCTGATAAGATTTTGAAAAGGGAACGCGAATGGTAAAGGGAACAAAGAGTTCTCTCAGTTTTTCTAGAAGCAAAGCCTGGAGATCTTCACGGGCTGTCTCAGAGCGCGCTGAAATCAAGCTAAAAGGTGTCTGGGTTGGTGTAAAGTCTGCTACTTTATCTGCTTTGTTGTAAAGCGTCAAGCGAGGAATCTCCAACATATCCAGGTCCTTCATGATCGAAAGCACCGTCTTTTCATGCTCTTCATGATTGGGATCAGACGCATCGATGACATGGACCAGGAGGTCTACATTCTTACTTTCTTCCAAGGTCGACTTAAAGCTTGATACCAACTCTGTTGGTAGATCTTGGATAAAGCCAACCGTATCGGTCAGCGTCACTTGCAGATTGCCTGTTAGATGGATGCTCTTGGTTGTGGCATCTAAGGTCGCAAAGAGTTCATCGGCTTCATACTGGCTCTTACTGGTCAGCTGATTCATAATGGTCGACTTTCCTGCATTGGTATAGCCGATCAGACCAATCTTAAAGACAGGTGATTCCAAGCGTTTTTCACGAAGGGTTTCCCGGTTCTTTTCAACTACCTTAAGCTGGCGCTCGATATCGGTGATTTGATTGCGAACGCTCCGGCGGTTCAACTCCAACTGACTTTCCCCTGGTCCACGAGATCCAATTCCCCCGGCCTGACGGCTGAGCATGATCCCTTGACCGACAAGACGTGGCAAGAGGTACTTGAGCTGGGCCAAGTGCACCTGCAACTTCCCTTCATGACTCCTAGCCCGCATGGCAAAGATATCTAGAATCAGCTGCATCCGGTCAATGACCTTAACCCCAAGGATTTCTTCTAAATTGACATTTTGCCGGGGCGTCAGGCGGTTATTGACCACCACGGTCGTAATCTCATCTGCTTCGACCATCTGAGCAATTTCTTCTAGTTTTCCTGAGCCGACAAAGGTCTTGGTATCGTATTTCTCCCGCTTTTGTGTGTAGGAGCCCCGGACATCTCCACCAGCTGTTTTAGCCAGGCTCGCCAACTCCTCCATAGACATGTCAAAATTGTCCATGCCTTGAAGTTCCACACCGACCAAAAGGATGCGTTCTTGTTTTTTTTCTGTTTCAATCATGCTGTAAAAACTCCTTTACATCTGCAAGAACCTGCTCCTTGAAACGGGGGGCAGAAATGGCGTAAAAGGTCACTTCCATTCGATTTCGAAACCAGGTCAGCTGCCGTTTGGCAAAACGACGCGTATTGCGCTTGAGAATCTCACTGGCTTCTTCAAGGCTTTGCTCCCCCTTAAAGTAGGGAAAGAGTTCCTTGTAGCCAATCCCTTTACTAGCTTGCACATCTGGATAATGGTCATAGAGCCAGCGAGCTTCATCCAGTAAGCCCTCCTCTAGCATGCGATCTACTCGACGATTGATGCGATCATAGATCAAGGAGCGTTCATCATCTAGACAGATCAGATAGGGTTCATAGTCCGTCTCTTCGTTTGCTAGGTCTTTCCCAAAATGCGCAATTTCAAGTGCCCGCATGGCCCGACGACGATTGAGCTGAGGAATCACAAGTCCTTGCTCCGTCACCCTTTGGTACAAGTCTTTATCCGAAAGCAAGTCCAATTGAGCCCGATAGGCCAGAATCTCTTCATGGGGAACCTCACCACCAAGATGATAGCCTTCGAGAAGACTTTGGATGTAGAGGCCCGTCCCACCTGCAATGATGGGGAGCTTGCCTCGGGCTGTGATATTCTCAATCGCAGTCTTAGCTTCTCTTACAAAATCAAAAGCCGAGTAAGACTCGGTCACCTCCCGCACATCGATCAAATGATGGGGAGCCGCAGCTTGCTCTTCTGGTGTCGCCTTGGCAGTTCCAATATCCAGCTTGCGATAGACTTGCTGACTATCGCCACTGATGATTTCACCATTGAGGGCTTGCGCCAAATCGATCGCAAGAGCTGTTTTTCCAACCGCGGTCGGTCCCACAATCACAATTATCTTGGTTTTCATCGTTTTTCCTTGCAAAATTCACGTTTTTTCGTTACCATATATTATAACATAAATATTTAAAGTTCAGAAAAGGAGAAATTCTCATGGCTAAAGGATTTGGTAAAGGTTTTGTTACTGGTGTTGCTGGTACAGTTGCTGCTGTCGCAGGTGCAGTTTACACATTCAAGAAAAAAGTAATCGAGCCTGAAGAACAAAAAGCAGCTTTCATCGAAGAAAACCGCAAAAAAGCAGCACGTCGTCGTGTCTCACACTAATCCAACAAAAAGCCCCGGGAAACCGGAGCTTTTTTGTGTCTATTCGATGCTTTTACATTTTAATAAGTCAGTTGAAATGTCCAATGAATTAGTCAAGTAATCCTACAATACACTTTGTCATTTATATATTTTTCTTTCCGCAGTGACAAAAGTACCTGAAACAGAATCTGTTTCAGGTACTCGGAATTATTGAGACCCTAGGCTCAATAATTAGCTATGGAACTTCGTAGAAGTTCGCTAGTGTCCGTCGTCACCTAGGGAAAGATAAAATATAAAGAATGATTTCACCGTTCTTTGATCATTTTCGTTGCGATCTCCAAGAGCTCCACTCCCATCTGAAAGTGCTCGTCTAACAAATCATAGACGGCATCTTCAGACAAGACACCACAAGGAAGATCGGCTGGAAAATCAGCTTGATTGGACAAGTCCAAGTCGTCAAAATAGGCCTGACTACTATAATAATTGCGCAGTTGGATATAGCTCTCTTGATGCTCTTTTAGTCTATCCACTGCTTTTTTTGTATCTTCCAAAGTCTTAGCATAGTCATTCAAATAACCTTCCATCCTTTGGATGCGTTCAATTTTTTCCTTTGCAATTGTCATGTGTTACTCCACTTTCACTACTTCTAGATGAGGGCCACCTAAAAGTACCAGGTATTTTTCAACGTGCTCTTGGCCATAGGAACGGCGAAGAGCTTCTGCATAGAGATCGAGCTGATCTCGGTAGCGTTCGACCAATTGGCTAGGGAACTTATAGTGATCTGTCTTGTAGTCAAAGAGAAGGATCCGATCTTCTAGCACCAAATAACCATCCAAGATCCCCCGCACGACAAAGTCCTCACCACTAGCTGGATCTTTCTTCAGCATGGCAAAGGGAGCTTCGCGACGGACTCGAGAGGCTTCTTTTTGAAGCAAGGTCCCCAAAGGCGTCTCATAGAAAGCAAGGATGGCCTCTAGCTTGATGCGGGCTTTGACCGCTGGCTCTGCTTGAACTTGCTCCAAGGCTTGATGCAGCGTATCCAACTTGATTTCTTCTTCAAGAGGCACGCGCTGCATGAGTTCATGGACGGCACTACCGACCTGGGCTCCTGTCACGGCCTTTTCTTGACCAAAAGTTGGCAGCTCAAACTCAGGCGTCACAGTCTTTGCATCCATAATTTGGACGCCATTGGCATCCATGACCGGTTCGTAGAATTTCTTGATCTGACTTGGAGTACGGACACTTGGCAAATGAATGGCCGGAGCATAGAGCTGATTGAGCCGATCAACATTTTCCAAGATATCCAAGGCCCGACGAATATCCTCTGACTGACGGACATCCTTGAGCTGATCAAGCCGGGAATCCTTCTCCTTCTCTAGTGGTTCCAACTGGTCTGGTGTCAGGTCTTCATCTGTCACAAAACGCGTGTCATAGGCCAGGGTATTCTTGGTAAACACATCTTGAATAGCAAAGAGCCAGTCCTGATAAGAGGTCCATTCTTTTCGCTTCTCTGGATCCAATTTGCCATTGCGACTAGTCCCCCAATCAGTATCACGCAGTTTGTCCTCCCGGACTTTTCCGACAAGATAGAGCTTGAGCTCAGCCCGTGTCATGGCGACATACAGAAGACGCATCTGCTCAGAAATCGTGGCCAATTTTGTTTCTTCCACGTTCCGTTGGTAGCAAGGCGTTTCGATCTGCAGGCGAATGGATTCTGGAGCAGCTGGATTCTCTGTCTCAACCGGCAGGTTCGCAACATATTTAAAGCCAATCCCTTTTTGACGACTGAGGATAATCGGTCCCGATTGATCCTTGCGGTTAAAGGCCTTGTCCATATTGAGAATAAAGACATACTTGAATTCCAGCCCCTTACTCTTATGGACGGTCATGAGCTGGACGGCATCTTTTGGTGCTGCAAGGGGAACGCTGGCCAAATCGTGTTCATTTTCGATCACCTTGTCGATCATGGCAATGAAGCGCGACAAACCCTTAAAGCTGGCCTTCTCATAATCATTGGCCCGAAGCGTCAAGGCATAGAGGTTGGCCTGGCGCTGGGTCCCATTTGGAAGGGCGCCGACATAGTCATAGTAATAGCGATCCTCATAGATTTTCCAAAGCAAATCATAGAGCGAATGGGTCTTAGCAGCAGCCCGCCAAGTAGATAAAACCTTGAGGAAGTTCTCGATTTTAGCTGAGAGCTTGGCATCAATCAGATTTGCATGCTCTGCAGTCTTTTCAAGGGCTAACTGGACCTTGTGGTAGAAAGCCATTTGCTTTTGCTCTGGAAGGGTCTGCAAGGAAATCCGTGCCAATTCATCTTCATCAAAGTCAAACATGGGTGATTTCATGAGAGCAACCAAGGGATAATCATGCAAGGGATTGTTAATGGTCCGCAAGGTATCCAACATGACCATCACTTCCAGTGACTCAAGATAATGCGCCTGTCCGCTATCTGCCACAATCGGAATATGGTACTGGTCAAAAGCTTCCAGAATCGCATCATTTCGCGTTCGAGTCGCAGTCAAGAGCGTGATCTCTTTAAAGGGCACTTTTTCTACCCGATGGAGACGTAAAATTTCTTTGATGACCAGGAGAATTTCTCCCTTGGAAATCGTCTCGACTCCAAGAGGAGCTTCCTCGTCTTCGGTCTTTTCTTCCTGGTCTTGGGAGCCATCATAAAGCAAAAATTCTGCCCGATGTTGTGGCAAGGCCATCCGCTGCTTGTCGCTTCCTGCGACCAGATAGTGGGTTTGATTGTAGTCAATCTCGCCCACCTCTTCGTCCATCAAATGGCGAAAGACATCATTGGTCGCGTCCAATACCTCCACATGACTCCGGAAATTTTCCTTGAGGAGGATCAACCGCCCTTTCGCCCCTTCTTCTTGGTAGGCTTTAAATTTATCATTGAAAATCTGTGGATCTGCCTGACGGAAGCGATAAATGGATTGCTTGATATCTCCCACCATGAAGCGATTGTGGCCCTTTGACAGCAAATCCAACATCCGCTCTTGGGTGTGGTTGGTATCCTGGTACTCATCGACCATGACCTCATGATAGCGCTCTTGATAGGCTTGTCTCACCTCTGGGAATTGCTCTAAAATTTGAATCGCAAAATGACTGATATCCCCAAATTCATAAGCTTTTTCTTGGATTTTTCGCTCCAGATAAGCGCGAGCAAAGTCTCTGATAAAATCCCGAAGCAAGGAGAGCATGGGGCCTTCTTCTTGGTGGAAGGTTTGTTGAAATTCCAGCTGATAGAGCTGATTTCCCAAATCTCTGAGGCGATTGATATGTATGGTTTTATCCTGGTTATAGGCTGTGACTAACTCTTTCAACTCTTCCTTACGGGCTCTGTTGGTCAAGGCCCCCCCATTTGAAGCCCTGCTAATCGCCACGACCGCCTTTAGGACAGAAGTCAGTTGCTCTTTATTGGTGCGACCTGTCAGGCTTCCAATCTGATCGAGCACCTCTTGCACAGCTTCCAAATATTTGGCCTTGCCAAATGCTTGGCCCTCATTGGACAAATGAAAGGCAAAAAAGCTTTCTGCCTCATAAAGGGCCTGCTGGATGCTCTCCATCAGATCGCCTTCAACCTGTTCAAAATCAGTCTCCTCATAACCTTTTAGGAAATGCTCCTCCAGCCATTTCTCCGGATCACTGGTTGACTGAAGAAAGTCATAGATCTGATAGACCTGTTCTTTAAACAAGGTTAAATTTTTGCGCTGCCCCGTGAAATTCTTGACCATCTGCACAAAGGCTTCTTGGTTTTCCCCCTGGTAATAGCGGTCAAAAACAGCTTGAAAGACTTCATTTTGTAAGAGGCGTTGCTCACTAGCGTTTTGTAAAATGCGAAACTGAGGCGCCAACCCAAGCAAATAGCCATAGCGCGTTAGGACCTTTTGGGTAAAAGAGTCCATGGTTCCGATATCGCTGGTGGCGACATCTGCGATTTGACGGGCCAGGTGTTGCTTGAGCTCTGGGTCATCGCTCGCTTGCAGGGCTTTTCCAAGTTCACTTTCCAAACGCTCCTTGAGCTCCCCTGCTGCCTTGACCGTAAAGGTCGAGATAAAGAGCTCCTTAATCGAGATGCCTCGCTGGATCTGATCCAGTATCCTTTGCACCATGACAAAGGTCTTTCCTGATCCAGCAGAGGCCGACACCAAGATATTGGTCCCCGAACTATAGATGGCATCGATCTGTTCTGGTGTCCGCTTTTGCTCTTTGGTAGAAGCTGCCTCTTGGTCCTGAAGGGCCTTGATTTCTTCTCTTGTCAAAAATGCTTGTTTGATCATTTGTTCAAGACCTCCTTCATCTTCTCGATCCAAGCGGCTTTCACCTTTTCACCGCGTATGCCTTTTTGGTCTAGTTTGGTCAAGAACCGTGCCTGACCCAGGTGACGATCGGCTTCAAATCCTGTGATGGATTTAAACTGCTCCACATATGGTGCGATATTGCGCCCATTTTCACTATAGGGATTGATGGCAAATTGCCCCTTGAGGATCCCTTCTGCTGCTGTTTTATAGAGATAAGCGTTGTACAAGAGAAGCAAGTCCAGTTCTTCCTTACTCAGCATCATGGCCTTGTTTTTGTCATAGGCCTCGCCCAGATAAGGTGCCTGATCTACCATAAAGAGCCCCTTGTACTGTTGACTTTTCATGGTTTGGTTGATGGCATCCTCTACTGTCTTGGTCTTTTTCAGATCCACTAGGGGATCTCCCATTTCCAAATACATAGCTCCGAAAATCCCCTGCTCCTCTTTGTATTCCTTCAAATCCTGAATCGCAGAGAGATAGGTCGGCAATTGAGAATTCAGTCCATTAAAGAACTTGTCATAGTGGAACTGCGTCAGACTGGACTTATAGTCCACGACTCCGAGGGCTCCCCGATCCCTCAATTGATCAATGCGGTCCACCTTGCCTCGTAGCTGCAGGAGACGGCCATCGGACAATGGATAAGAGGTGTGGGTGCTCCCCCCAAAGAGGGTCTCCTCACCGATGGTCTCGATCCCATTTTGCTGGGCGAGGACACGCCCCGTTGTTTTCGCGGTATCAAGAAGCAAGTTGCGAATAAACTCGGTCTCTCCATTTTCTCCATACAATTGCTGGAACTCTGCTTCCTGAGTCGTTTCTCGAATCGCCTCGTTTAAACGCCGATCAAACGCTTGATCGGAGCTATCTTTTAAGACTTTTTCAAAGATCCGGTGTAAGAAATTCCCATGACTGCGGGCGTCTGGCCGGATGGTTTCGTCTTCTTGTAAGCCCAAGACATAACGCAGATAAAAGGCATACTGGTGCTTGTAGTATTCATTCAAAGCAGAAGCGGATAAGGTCAAGGCTTTGCCCTCTGGATAGAGCGCTTGAAGCGTATCCGACTGAAGCTGACGGCTCTTTAATTCCGTTGAAATCTGAGGAATCTGGATGCCTTCAGCGGCTAATTTCTTGCGCAAGACCCGTACGGCCACACCCCAAAAGCTGGCTTCTTCAGGAGACAACTCACTCGTAATTTCTTCTTGATGGAGTTCGATCACGCGCGCTAAAAGGGCCCGGTAGGTCCCAATGTCATCACTCGAAGCTTGGGCTTGTTTGGTTGTCCACTCGATGGCAATGGGCTCCTTGGCCAATTCTACAAGGTAAGGAGAGACACTATCTTCCATTTCATTGACCAAGCTGGGGGCCGATAAGACAAGTTGGTTGGTCGCCGCATTGAGGAGCGAAACCGCCACAAAGCGATTTTTCTTGAGATTTTCGCTGGTCACCACCTGGAGCTCTGCTTCTTCTTGGGTGGCCTCATTGAGCTGCTGGCGCTCTTCTTCACTGAGTAGAGAGGTGTTCTGAGCAATCTTTGGAAAACGCTCCTGGGTTAGCCCGATCGCATAGACATAAGGTGCTGTCAAGGGTTCAATCAGGTCATAGGACTGAACCGTCACCACATCGACCGTAGCAGGAACTGTCCGGTATTGAGACAATTGCATCCCCGATAAGAGAAGGGCCAAAAAGTCATCTACGGTCAGCTCTTGGTCCTCAAAGACCAGGTTCAACTCCTCTAAGACATGGAGAAAGGCCTTCCAGACCTGGTCATAGCGCTCCTGCTCCTCCAAGGCTAGATCCTTGATCAAAGCTTGGAGATTCTGAGAAAGCTGGGCCTCTTGCAGAAACTCTGTAAAGGTGGTTAAGAGTTGGGTCACCTTTTGTTTGCGCTGTGAAAAGAAAGGGACTAGAGGTTCTACGACGCGTTCTCGGAGAGTATTAAGCTTTTCCAAATTAAACTTGCCCTGACGATTGCTAGTAAAAGGCTTGTGAAATTTTGTAGCACCCTTTACTTCCGCAAAGCGAAGGTATTGCTCAAAAGCATCGACTTCTGCTTGCGTCAGATCACTATACAGACCCGTTTTCAATAGATTGATGACATCTTCTGTCTGGTAATTGAACTGTTTGATCCGCCCTAGCGATTCAATGACCTGAATCAAGGGATGGTGGACCATAGCTTCACTTCGTCCCAAGTAAAAGGGGATCTGATACTGATCAAAAATGGTCTTGAGTTGCAGTTGATAAGCTTCCACATCGCCTAACAAGACCCGAATATCCCGATAGCGGGCCCCATCATGAAGACGCTGACGGATGGATTTAGCAACAAATTCCAACTCTTCTTTTTGTGTATTGGTTTGCCAGAGTTGGACCGCTGTTCGATCTTGGTCCTCCAGCTCATTTTCCACTTGTGAAAAATCGTAGCGCGCTTCTAGCATGCGGGTAATGCGACTAAAAGAGTCTTCGAGTGCTTGCCCACAATACTGAGGCTGTACCTCAAAAGTCTTTGCCAGCTGAAGGAGAAAGTCAACACTGGCTTGGTAAAGATTGCCCTCTCTAAAGCTTGCCCGATAGGCTTTTTCACTGGCATAGACTCCGATGACAATCTCCACTCCTTTTCGGTGAAGGAGACTGATCAAGGCCTCTTCTTCTGCAGAAAAACGCGTGAAGCCATCGACAACGATCGCCACATCCTGTAATTGCTCTTCCAGCTGCCCTTCTTCAACCTGATTGAGGAAAAAGGCCATCTTGGACTGGGATTCATACTGGTGCTGGACCAGCATCTCAGAGACCGCTTCAAAAATCGCCAAGAGGTCCTCTCTTTTTTCAGCTTCCTCGAGCAACTCCAAATCGGTAAAATCCATCTGGGCTGTCTGCAATTCATGATAGAGCTGGACCAGTTGCTGGATAAACTGAGGATCCTTGCGCAGGGCCCCGTAAGCTTTGAGATCCTGCTCCTTCATCTGGGAAAGAGCTTTAAAAAATAGCATGCCGAGACCGATATCATCCAAGGGTTGCTCCTCAAAGACCTGGTTCAGGATGAAATAACGGGCCATTTGGGCAAAGCGCGTGATGGTAATGGCAAAAGAAGCCTGACCTTCTAAATAGGACAAGACCTTGGCTTCTTTTTCAAAGGAAAGAGAGTTGGGCGCAATGTAAAACACACGCTTGCCCTGTTCTACTAACCCTACGGCTTCTTGTGTCAGGACCTGGGTCAAGGGGGTCCGAACATCCGTATAGAGTAATTTCATCCGATCCGTTCTCCTTTTGGCATTTTCTTGAGAGCTTGTTATCTTCTTATTATATCATTTTCACAGGAGGGACTAAAGCAAGAAGTCATGCTCCTCTAGGCCCAATATTAGGAGATTTATGCTACAATAAAAGTTGAAGAGACAGAAAGGATACCACCTATGACCAGCATTTATGATTTTTCTTTAGAAAACCAACAAGGAGAGGAGATTCCCCTTTCCCACTACCAAGGCAAGGTCCTCATCGTGGTCAATACAGCAACAGGCTGTGGCTTGACCCCGCAATACCAAGGACTTCAAGATCTCTACCTGCGCTACAAGGAAAAAGGACTGGAAATCCTGGACATCCCCTGCAACCAATTCATGGGGCAGGCACCAGGAACGGCAGAAGAAATCAGTAGCTTCTGTAGCCTCAACTACCAGACCACCTTCCCACGATTCACTAAAGCCAAGGTTAATGGTAAAGAAGCCCTTCCTCTATATGACTGGCTCAAAAGCCAAGCAGCTGGGCCACTGGGCAAACGCATCGAATGGAACTTCGCAAAATTTGTCATCGACCGACAAGGCCAAGTCGCCCAACGCTTCTCCTCCAAAACAGAACCAGCTGCCATGGAAGACTTGATCCAAGACTTACTTGAGAAATAAGCAAAAAGCTTGAAAGTGAAGTCAGGCTTTTTGATGAATGGCTATTTATTTTCGAGACTTTCCGCTGTGAGAAAAGTGCCTGAAACAATAACGTTTCAGGCACTCAGGAATTTTGAGAGTAAAACAGTTTGGGAAACTGTTTTAGCCTGAGCCCAGAAATTAAAGAGCGAAGGGGCTCAATAATTAGTCATGGAACTTCCTGGATTGCTGAAATCATCCACTGGATAATTTCACCTAACGTCCGTACTCACC
>NZ_JUPI01000044.1 GCF_001074805.1 Streptococcus parasanguinis
ACCAGTTGCAGCGCCACAAGCCCCAGAGTTTGTCGCAGCACCAACTGCACCTGTGGAAGAACCGGTTGCAGCGCCACAAGCCCCAGAGTTTGTCGCAGCACCAGCAGCAACAGCAGCACCAGCTGCACCTACAGAAGAACCAGTAGCAGCTCCAGTTCAAGAAGCGGCACCTCAAGTTGCTCCAACGAATGGTCCTGCTTTCCAACAAGCTCCGCAACAAGCTTACCAACAACCTACTCAAGCATCTTATCAACAAGCTCCTTACCAAGGTCAACCAGGACAAGCTTATCCTGCCCAACCAAGTCAATTTGGTGTAGCCGTTGGTGGTTACTGGAATTGGTTCCTTTCAGCTTTGAAACGTCCAACAGCTGTAGAAAATCCAAAAGCTCTTAACGGTATTTTACAATATGTTTTGACTGCTTTTGTAATGGCCTTGGCTACCTTCTTCACAGCTAGTGGGTTTACAGGTGGTTATGGAATGGATTTCCGTGCCTTTATGTTGACATTGATTTCCCTCTTCTTTAGCATTTACGCTTTCCAAGTAGCTGGATTCTTTGTTCGCCGTGTGGTTCTTCAAGATAAGGAATATAGTTACGGTCGTTCATTTGAAGAATTTGGACGTTTGTCTGTTTACACTTTGCCACTTGCCCTTCTCGCTTTCTTAGTAGGTCTTGTAAAAGTTTATGAATTTTATGGCTTTGTAAACTTCCTTATTTTCTTCTTGTTCTTTGTTGGAACATGCTATGTGGTTCATCAAGGATTGAACAAGACGAGCTTTAAAGCAGACAAATTCTTGCTTATTGTAGCATCATCTGTTGTCTTGCTTCTCATTGCCATCTTTGTTCTTTATGTAAATGCTCGTATTTTAGAACAAGTAGCTACTGGATTTATTCCAAGTGCTCCAAATTTCTCTAACTTTGGATTCTAACAATATCACAAAATGGAAGGTGGGGGGACCCACTTTCCCTATTTTATAATGAGGGAGAAGAGATCCATGCAGAAGAAATGGGTTGAATTATTTGAAAAAGTGATCGGTCGCAAACCGTCACCAGAAGAGTTTATGGCTGGGAAAGCCTGTGGATTTGATTTAAAACAAATTCAGTCTATCGCAGGCAATGCCCCAGAAGAGAATCTAGCACCTGTCGAGGAACCGGTGCTTGAACCAGTTGAAGAAGTGAAGAATGTTGATCCACTTCTGGCAGCTCGTCAGGCTTGGTTGCAACATTTTGAAGAAACCTATGGACGCAAGCCAAGTGCAGAAGAATTTACCGCTGCCAAAAGTCAGAACTTCGAGTTTTTTGTAGGACCTGTTCCTGAAGCAGAATTTACGAACCCAGATTCAACTGAAGAAACACAGAAATATGTCCCTCAACAGCCTACTCAAGAGTACACGGCTCCACTTGCTACTGAGCAAACGCAGGTCTTTGAGGGATCAACCTTCACAGAGGCAAGTCCAGCTCAGAAAAAACCAAAGGTTCCTAAAACGAAGAGTGGGAAGAAACTTTCTAAGAAGAAAATTGGGATTATTTCTGCCCTTGCTGTTCTTGTGATCGCTTTGGTAGCAGCCTTCTTTTACTTCCAGTCTACAACACGTGTCGAAGTGACTGCAGATAAATTCATCAAGGCAGTGGACACCAAGGATTATCGTGAAGCAGCAGGCCTGCTTTCAACTGATAACGATAAATGGACAAAGGATGAAGCCGAAAGCTTGATCACCAGCATGGAAGATCAAGGAGTCGATATTGGCACAGAATTGAACAAGATCATCGATAATGGTGGAGAAGGCAGCTATACGGATAAATCTGGTAACAAGATCTTTGGTTTGGAAAAGGCGGACAAGAAATTTGGAATCTTCCAAGAATACCGTGTGGCCAGCTATCCAGTGCAAGTCAAGGTCAAGACCAATTTGGACCAAGCCAAACTCAAAGTGGCTGCTAATAAAACCGTGACCTTGAAGAAAGATGCAGTGACAGATCTTGGTTCTTTCCATTATAATACAAAAGAAATGGAATTGACTGCTAAAACAGAAGTCGGAAATGTCACTTCTAAGATCCATCTCAATCCTAAAAAAGCAACGAAGAATAACTTAGAATTGCAGTTGAATTCTGAAAAACGCAATTTAGAAGTTGAGTTCCCAGATGAAGTTGAAAACCCAACGGATGTGAAGGTTGTGGTCAACGGTAAAGAAGTTGGCACTAGCACGACCTTTGAAGTAGACAGCATCCCTTATCAAGAAATTGAAGTGCATGCCGTTTTCAATATGAATGGGGAAACCTACACAACCGAAAAGGCTAAGGTGACGATTGAAGAGGGTGAAAACGATCCGATCGAACTCAAACTAGCCAAAGATACTTTAAAACGCTTCAAGAGTGCTCAAGATGCTAAGAAAGCGCAAGCAGCCAAAGAAGAACAAAATCGGACCCTGGCAGAAGAATTCTTGAAAGAGTACCGCGATGCTGTCTTTAGCTCAGTTTCAAATCGAAATAACACCTACTCTAAATACTATGACACGCAAAGTCAAGCCTACAAAGACATGGTTGAATTCACAACGGGTGATGGTGTTCGAAAGGCTAAAATTGACTACTATACTCCAGGAGCTTTGGATATTCAAAGTGTCACTGAAGAAAATGGTGTGGTGACCATCAAGACTTATGAAGACTTTACCGTGCATTATACAGATAGTCATCCAGATTCACAAAATCGCAAGTACAAGACCTACACCTTGAAAAAAGTAGGTGCAAGTTATGTGATCACGGATATTGTCGTAACAAAAGAATCATAGGAGATTCCCCATGAAAGCAAGATTTTCCAAATTAACGTTGGTGACAGTTGCCTTGTTAACCCTGACAGCTTGCTCCCAATCTCAATCCACTAGTTCTAAATCTTCTGCAAAAGAAGAAACCAAACAAAAGCAAACCAAGTCTTCCAAAGAAATGTCTTCAGCAAAGAATCCATCAAAAGAGACTGGCAAAGAAGAGTCGTCAAAAACTGGTAAGTCAGATGTGAAAGTGGACTCTGGTGTCAGCTACAATGGTTCTTACTATAGTGTTAAAGGGAAATATGGTGAGGTGATGATCGCCAACAAACATTATCCTTTGGCGCCGGACTTTAACCCAGGTGAAGATCCTGAAGCTGTTTCGGCCCTTCATGAATTGATCGCAGCCATGCAGGCAGAGGGTTATCCGATCAGTGACCAATATAGTGGTTTTCGTAGCTACGATACCCAAGTTGGACTCTATCAAAACTATGTCAATCAAGATGGTCAAGAAGCCGCAGATCGTTATTCCGCAAGACCGGGCTATAGTGAACACCAAACTGGTTTGGCCTTTGATTTGATCGATACCAGTGCTAATTTGGTAACTGAACCTGGACCAAGTAAGTGGTTGCTCAAGAATGCTGCTAAATATGGCTTTGTGGTTCGATACCAAGAAGGAAAAGAAAAAGTAACAGGCTACATGCCAGAAAGCTGGCATCTCCGCTATATCGGAAAAGAAGCACAAGATATCGCTGATTCAGGCTTGAGTCTGGAAGAATACTATGGCTTCACCGGCGGAGATTACGTTGATAAATAAGAAAAGGCTGGGATTTTAATCCCAACCTTTTTTATTGTATTGTTTTTAGAAATGCATATAGCTCTTTTTGATTCTTGAGAGAGATGAATTTATCGGGATAGGTAGAACGGATATTTCGATACCTTTCTTTGGCCTTCTTAGTTCGACCGTCCCAAAGGATCCAACGGATGAATTCCCAGTCAAAGCGTTCAGGGCAGCCTGCTGCCATACTCTCGCGAACGCGTCCCTTATAACGACGGAATCGTTTCCAGGCTCTATAGAGGCAGTTCCAACGAGAGAAATTGAGAAAGATAATGTGGTCTGCTTGCTCCATTCTTTCCTCATAGCAACACCAAGAATAATTTCCATCAATGACCCAGTCTTTATGTTGGCTAAGAAACTGTTTCATCTGTCCCTCCATCCAATCCCGGTCACTGTCTATCCAGCCGGGTTGAAATTGGAGGGTATCCATATGAAGCTTGGGGATGGAGTAGTAGCGAGCTAAGGCTCCAGCCAAGGTAGATTTTCCAGATCCAGAATAGCCGATAATAACAATTTTCATAAACACCTCTCAAAAATTTAGGAACAAAAAAAGCTCCGGAGAGCTTGATTTTTATGCTGTTCTTGATTAACCAAGTTTCGCTGCAAGACGTGCTTTATCACGGCTAGCTTTGTTCTTGTGGATCAAACCTTTAGTTTCTGCTTTATCGATAGCTGAGCTAGCAGCGCGGTAAAGTTCTTCAGATGGGTTTGCTTCAAAAGCTTTGATTGCAGTACGCATAGCTGATTTTTGAGCTGAGTTTTTTTCGTTTTGTTTAACGTTCAATTCAGCGCGTTTGATAGCTGATTTAATGTTTGCCAAGTTATTCACCTCCATTGATAATCTAACTATCTCATTATATATGAAAAGTTATGATTTGACAAGCCTAAAATAGCTTTTCCTTAAAAAAGTACCGGTAAAAGGCCATTTTCTCTAGCGTTTGAGATAAATTTCGTCGATTTCATGGTTGGTTGCCTTATGGAGAATCAGATCAGCCCGGTTACGGGTTGGTTGAATGTAATGTTGCAAGTTGACTAAATTAATGGATTCCCAAACCTGATGGGCCATGCTTAAAACTTCTTCTAGGGGTTGCTCTGTAAATCGATAGTAGTAGTTCTTGGGATCATTCTGAGCTAATGCCAGGAGTTTTTGGAAGCGATCGATATACCAAGATTCGATATCATCGACTGCGGCATCCACATAGATTGAAAAATCAAAGAAATCGGTCATATAGAGATTGTCATTTTGCGGATTTTGAAAGACATTGATTCCTTCTACAATGACAAAATCAGCTGGTAAAATCGTTTGCTTCTCATCTGGGACAATATCGTAAATTTCGTGGGAATAGACAGGAATTTCTACACTCTTGTTGTTTTTGATTTGGTTGAGAAAATCAAGAAGCAATTCCATATCATAGCTTTCAGGAAATCCTTTTCGATTGAGGAGCTCTTGTTCTTTTAAGATAGCATTTGGATAGAGAAAGCCATCTGTTGTCACCAATTCTACGGTCGAGCCTTCGAAGGTCCGCGAAAGTAGGATTTGGAGAAGACGGCTAGTAGTCGATTTCCCAACAGCGACACTCCCAGAAACCCCAATGATAAAGGGTTGGCGTTCACTGGTTTTTTGAAGAAAAATCCCTTTTGAGAAGGCCAAATCTTCTTTGGAACGCTTGTAGATTCCGATCAAGTTTGTCAAAGGCAGGTAGACGTCACGCACATCCTGGAGGTTGATGCGGTCGTTAAAGCTTTTAATAGAATTAAGCTCTGTTTGAGAGAGAGGCGGGGTGGTTTTGCGATGCAAATTTTGCCAGGTTTCCCGATTGATTTTTTCAAAATGTAAAAATTCTTTGTCCATATGTCACTCCTATTGTAGTCTTTAGTATACCAATTTTTAGTGGTCGTGTAAACGATTTAAAAAACGAATGAATTATGATAAAATAACCTTATGAGTAAAATGTATTTCGATATAACCCCTGATGCAGCCCATGATATTCATGATCTGGCTGTTGTTTTATTGGGACAAAAGATGAATTTCTATACAGATGCGGGCGTCTTTAGTAAAAAAATGATTGATTATGGAAGCCAGGTGCTCTTATCAGCCCTGGATTTCCAAGAAGGGGAAAGCGTTCTTGATGTCGGTTGTGGCTATGGTCCAATTGGCCTCTCTCTAGCTAAAGCACAGGGAGTCGCCGTGACCATGGTGGATGTCAATGAGCGGGCGCTAGACTTGGCTAAGAAAAATGCCAGCCGAAATGGCGTGGAAGCTCAGATCTTTTCTTCGGATGTCTATGAAGCGGTTGAAGGGGTCTTTGACCATGTGATCAGTAATCCGCCGATCCGAGCCGGTAAGAAAGTGGTGCATCAGGTGATTACGGGTAGTTTTGATCATTTGAAGCCAGGTGGAGACTTGACCATTGTCATTCAGAAAAAGCAAGGGGCTCCAAGTGCTAAGGCCAAGATGGAAGAGACGTTTGGCAATTGTGAGATCGTAAAAAAAGACAAAGGCTATTATATTTTAAGAAGTGAGAAAGAATCATGAGAGCTGTAGATATCATTCAGAAAAAAAGAGATGGTCTTGCCTTAAACAAAGAAGAAATTGAATGGCTGATTGAGGGATATGTGGCTGGAACAGTTCCAGATTACCAAATGTCCGCTTTTGCTATGGCCGTTTATTTTAAAGGGATGACGACAGAAGAAATCTCCCATATGACCATGAAGATGGTCCAAACAGGGCAACAGTTTGACCTGTCAGCTATTCCAGGAATCAAGGTAGACAAACATTCAACTGGTGGTGTGGGAGACAAGGTAACCTTAGTCTTGGTACCTCTGGTTGCAAGTTTCGGAGTGCCAGTTGCTAAAATGAGCGGTCGTGGCTTAGGCCACACAGGTGGAACCATCGATAAATTAGAATCGATTAAAGGATTCCAAATTGAGCGGACTCAAGAGGAATTTATCCAGCAGGTGCAGGAGATCGGCTTATCGGTTATTGGTCAATCTGATCAACTTGTGAAAGCAGATAAACTCTTGTATGCTCTTCGGGACGTGACAGCGACAGTGGATACCATTCCATTGATTGCTAGCTCCGTCATGAGTAAGAAAATTGCTGCTGGAGCAGATGCCATCCTTCTCGATGTCACCGTTGGAGAAGGGGCCTTTATGAAGACCATTGAGGAGGCGCGTGAACTAGCTCGTACCATGGTGGATCTCGGTAATGCCGTAGGGCGCAAGACAATCGCTGTCATTACAGATATGAGCCAACCTTTGGGAACCAGCATTGGTAATCGTTTAGAAATTTTAGAAGCCCTGGATATTCTGAAAGGACAAGGACGTGCTGATGTGACAGAGTTTATTTGTGAGTTGGCGCAAATCATGTTGAAATTGGCCAATGTAGATCAATCGATTGAAGCCATCCATGAACACTTGACCAATGGTCAAGCTTTAGCGAAGTTTGAAGAAATGGTCGCGGCTCAAGGTGGAGATTTAAAAGATTTGCATCGTCCCGTCAAAGTGGATCAGGTCCTTGAAGTAACAGCGGATCAAGATGGCGTCATTGCTGCTTTACCTGCCATGGAGTTTGGTTTGTTTGCTATGCGCCTGGGTGCTGGTCGTGCTGTCAAATCGGATCCCCTCGATTACGAAACAGGGATTGTGTTTGACAAAAAAGTGGGAGAGCACGTCAAAAAAGGGGAACGCATTGCCCGCATTTTCATGAATGAAAAAAATTCACAAGAAGGCGTTACAGAATTCAAAAAAAATGTTAAAATACTAGAAAGGGCTGAAAGCGTTAAAGAAATTATTGAAATAATATCTTAAGCAGCTCAGGAGATTGTATGAAGTTAAATAAATATATCGATCACACTCTTTTAAAACCAGATGCGCAACAAGAACAGATCGAAAAGCTGATCGAAGAAGCCAAGGCTTATGATTTTGCGAGTGTCTGTGTGAACCCGACATGGGTGAATTTTGCGGCTGAGGGCTTGCGCGATTCAGACGTTAAAGTTTGTACCGTCATTGGTTTTCCTTTAGGAGCAAATACACCATTTGTCAAAGCGTGTGAAACAAAAAATGCGATTCAAAATGGTGCCGATGAGATTGACATGGTCATTAATATCGGGGCTCTTAAGTCTAAGAATTTAGCACTAGTTGAGGAAGATATCCAAGCCGTAGTCGAAGCGAGCGGTGATAAGCTGGTCAAAGTCATCATTGAGACTTGTCTCTTAACCGATGATGAAAAGATCGTTGCTTGTCAAATTGCTAAGTTAGCTGGCGCAGACTTTGTGAAGACTTCAACTGGCTTCTCAACTGGAGGAGCAACGGTAGAAGATGTGGCCTTAATGCGTCAAACTGTTGGACCTGACATGGGTGTCAAAGCTTCTGGTGGTGCTCGCTCTTATGAAGATGCTCTTGCTTTTATCGAAGCTGGTGCGACCCGTATCGGGACTTCTTCTGGTGTAGCCATCATGGAAGGAAAGGTGGCTCATGGCGACTACTGAGTTGATTGACTTAGCAGTTGAAGTGAGTAAACAAGCCTATGTGCCTTACTCTCATTTCCCAATTGGAGCTGTACTGCTAACGAAGGATGGAGAAATCTATACAGGTGTCAATATCGAAAATGCCAGTTTTGGATTAACCAACTGTGGAGAACGGACAGCCATTTTTAAAGCTGTTTCTGAAGGAGCTCGTGAGTTTCAAGAACTCATTATCTACGGGCAAACAGAAAAGCCCATCTCTCCATGTGGTGCTTGTCGCCAGGTCATGGCTGAATTTTTTGAGCCAGACCTTCCTGTAACCTTAGTATCTAAAGATAAATCGACGGTCGTGATGACGGTCAAGGAATTACTTCCATATTCCTTTACAGACCTGACTTAATAGGTCTGTGAGGCGGTCTTTTGACCCTTTCAATACTTCGCAACAATGTTGCACAATAATTTAGGAGGTTCAGTAATGAACAAGAAACAATGGCTAGGCCTTGGTCTAGTAACTGTCGCTGCTATCGGACTTGCAGCATGTGGAAATCGTGCGTCTAAAAAAGATAGCGCAAACTCAGAATCTAAAACAGATTTGAAAGCTGCTATCATTACCGATACTGGTGGTGTGGATGACAAATCATTCAACCAATCTGCTTGGGAAGGTTTGCAAGCTTGGGGTAAAGAAAACGGTCTTTCTAAAGGGAACGGATTTGACTACTTCCAATCAACAGATGAATCTCAATATGCGACAAACCTTGATGAAGCTGTTTCTAACGACTACAAATTGATCTTTGGTGTTGGTTTTGCCTTGAGCGACTCTGTTAAAAAAGCTGCAAAAGACAACCAAGATGTGAACTATGTCATCATCGATGACCGTATTGAAGGACAAAAGAACGTAGCATCTGCTGTTTATGCCGATAACGAAGCTGGTTACCTTGCTGGTATCGCTGCTGCGAAAACTACAAAAACTAAACAAGTTGGTTTTGTAGGTGGTATGGAAAGTGAAGTTATCACTCGTTTCCGCGCTGGATTTGAAGCTGGTGTTAAATCTGTTGACCCATCTATCAAAGTTCAAGTAGACTACGCTGGTTCATTCGGTGACTCTGCTAAAGGTAAAACAATTGCTGCTGCACAATATGCTGCAGGTGCAGACGTTATCTACCAAGTAGCTGGTGGTACTGGTGCAGGTGTCTTCTCTGAAGCTAAAGACTTGAACGAGAAGAAAAATGAAGACGAAAAAGTTTGGGTTCTTGGTGTTGACCGTGACCAAAAAGCTGAAGGTGAATACACTTCTAAAGATGGTAAAAAATCTAACTTCGTATTGGCTTCAAGCTTGAAGAAAGTCGGAGAATCTGTAAAAGACTTGGCTAAGAAAACTGCTGATGGTAAATTCCCTGGCGGTAAAGTGATTACTTATAGCTTGAAAGATGGTGGAGTTGATTTGACAACTGACAACCTTTCTGCAGATGCTAAAAAAGCTGTAGAAGATGCTAAAGCTAAAATCCTTGACGGGTCTCTTAAAGTTCCTGAAAAATAATATTTGATTGGATCGGCCCGACCTTCAAGGGCCGTTCCTTTTAATAAATTGAGACATTTTTGTCTCAGTAAAATCTATTAGCTACCCTAATAGGTTTTATTGAAATAAAAATTGATTTGAAAGGAAACACCCCCATGACACATGAATATGTCATCGAAATGCGTGAGATTACCAAAAAATTTGGTGACTTTGTAGCAAATGACAAGATTAATCTTCAGTTGCGCAAAGGTGAAATCCATGCACTTCTTGGAGAAAATGGTGCAGGGAAATCTACCCTGATGAATATGTTGGCTGGTTTGTTGGAACCAACTAGCGGAGACATCGTGGTAAATGGAAAAACTGTTAACCTAGACTCACCTTCAAAAGCAGCCTCTTTAGGAATTGGAATGGTGCACCAACACTTTATGTTGGTTGAAGCCTTCACTGTTGCTGAAAATATCATCCTTGGGTCTGAAACCACTAAACATGGTGTTTTGGATCTTAAGAAAGCCAGTCAAGATATCCTTGATTTGTCTAAAAAATATGGCTTAGCAGTGGATCCAAATGCTAAAGTGGAGGATATTTCCGTTGGTGCGCAGCAACGTGTGGAAATCTTAAAGACGCTTTATCGTGGAGCCGACATCCTAATCTTCGATGAACCAACTGCGGTGTTGACACCAGCTGAAATCGAAGAATTGATGACAATCATGAAGAACTTGGCGAATGAAGGAAAATCTATTATCTTGATTACGCACAAGTTGGATGAAATCCGTGCTGTTTCAGACCGCGTAACGGTTATTCGCCGTGGTAAATCGATTGAGACAGTCGAGATTGGTGGAGCTACTAACCAAGACTTGGCCGAAATGATGGTCGGTCGTTCAGTTTCCTTTAAAACGGAGAAAGGTCCTTCTCAACCAAAAGAAGTCGTCTTGTCGATCGAAAACTTGGTTGTAAACGAAAACCGGGGTGTCCCAGCTGTTAAGAATCTTTCACTGGAACTTCGTGCTGGTGAAGTCGTGGGGATCGCAGGGATTGATGGAAATGGTCAGTCTGAATTGATCCAAGCGATTACAGGTCTACGGAAGGTAAAATCTGGTTCAATCAAGATTAAAGGCAAGGATGTTGTAGGACTTCGTCCACGTCAAATCACAGAAATGAAGGTAGGGCACGTCCCTGAAGACCGTCATCGGGATGGATTAGTCCTTGATATGATGATCTCTGAAAACATTGCCCTTCAAACCTATTATAAAGAACCTCTTAGCAAGAATGGTATTTTGAATTATCCAAATATTACCTCTTATGCCAAGAAGTTGATGGAAGAGTTTGACGTTCGTGCAGCCAGTGAAGTGGTACCTGCTAAGGCTCTCTCTGGAGGAAACCAGCAAAAAGCCATTATCGCTCGGGAAATTGATCGTGATCCAGATCTCTTGATCGTTAGTCAGCCGACTCGTGGATTGGACGTTGGAGCGATCGAATATATCCACAAACGTTTGATTCAAGAACGGGATAATGGGAAAGCTGTTCTGGTTGTCAGCTTTGAATTAGATGAAATTTTGAATGTTTCTGACCGTATTGCGGTTATTCATGATGGGAAGATCCAAGGGATCGTAACCCCTGAAACAACGAATAAGCAAGAACTTGGAATCCTCATGGCAGGAGGCCAAGTAAAGGAGGGAGCATCAAATGAATAAGAATTTAAAACAAATTGCCGTTCCATTGGTGTCTGTCCTTTTAGGATTGGTCTTGGGTGCCATTATTATGTGGGCCTTCAGCTATGATGCCCTTTGGGGATATGAATTGCTGTTTAAGAAAGCCTTTGGTTCGATTAAGAGTTGGGGAAATATTTCCCGTGCCATGGGGCCACTGATTTTAGTTGCTCTTGGATTTTCAGTAGCCAGCCGGGCCGGCTTCTTTAACGTTGGACTTCCTGGTCAGGCTTTTGCAGGATGGATCATGGCGACTTGGTTTGCCCTTTCTTTCCCAAATATGCCTCGCTTACTGATGATTCCGATGACTGTTTTGATTGCGGCTGTCGCAGGTGGATTTATTGGAGCGATTCCTGGTTTCCTTCGTGCCTATCTCGGAACCAGTGAGGTCATCATCACCATTATGATGAACTACATTGTTCTCTATGGTGGGAATGCCTTGATACATAGCTTCCCAGCTTCCTTGATGAAAAACAAGGACTCAACCATTGATGTGGGAGCCAACGCTGTCTACCAGACGGAGTGGTTGCGTAATTTGACGGACAAATCACAAATGAACATCGGGATCTTCTTTGCCATCATCGCAGTGGTGGTCATCTGGTTCTTGATGAAGAAAACAACACTTGGTTTTGAAATCCGTGCCGTTGGTCTCAATGCGAATGCGGCAGAATACGCAGGGATGTCTGCAAAACGGACCATTATCCTTTCTATGATCATTTCTGGTGCTCTTGCTGGTATTGGTGGGGTAGCAGAAGGTCTAGGTATTTACTCAAATGTCTATGTTCAAACAAGCTCAATGAGTGTTGGATTTAACGGAATGGCCGTTGCCCTTCTTGCGATGAATTCACCAATTGGTATTCCATTTGCTGCCTTCTTGTTTGGTGCACTTCAAATTGGGGGAGTTGGTATGAAGCCAGCTGCAATCCCTGAAGAAGTCGTTCAAATTGTGACAGCATCCATTATCTTCTTCGTATGTGCCCACTACATTATCGAAAAGATGATCTCGATGCGTTCAGCTAAAAAAGGAGGAGCAAACTAATGAGTATTGTAACGATTTTAAGTATTCTTGTTTCCTCTATGATTGTGTATGCGGCGCCGCTGATCTTCACAAGTATCGGAGGAGCATACTCAGAACACGCTGGGGTTGTTAACGTTGGTCTGGAAGGAATCATGGTTATGGGAGCCTTCTCAGGTATTATCTTTAACTTGACTTTTGAGCCTGAGTTAGGAAGTTTGACACCATGGTTGTCCTTGATCGTTGCTGCAGGAATTGGAGTACTCTTCTCCTTGATCCACGCGGTGGCAACCATTCATTTCCGTGCTGACCATATCGTCTCAGGTACAGTATTGAACTTGATGGCACCTCCATTGGCAGTCTTTCTTGTCAAAGCGATGTATAACAAGGGACAAACTGATAATATCAAAGTTGCCTTTGGGAAAACATCTATTCCAGTCTTATCTAAAATTCCGGTCATTGGGGATATTTTCTTCAACAATGCCAGCATCATCGGCTGGGTTGCGATTCTATTTTCATTCTTTGCTTGGTTTATCATGTTCAAGACGAAATTTGGATTGCGTCTTCGTTCAGTTGGTGAACACCCACAAGCAGCAGATACATTGGGAATCAATGTATATAGAATGCGCTACTTAGGAGTGATGATCTCAGGTGCTCTTGCAGGAATCGGAGGAGCCATTTACGCTCAGTCAGTTTCTGTTAACTTCGCGGTAACTACTATTGTAGGTCCTGGATTTATCGCCCTTGCGGCTATGATTTTTGGGAAATGGAACCCAATCGGGGCCATGCTTGCTAGTCTCTTCTTTGGAGCTTCACAAAGTTTGGCTGTTATCGGGAATCAATTGCCTTTACTTAAAGGTATCCCATCCATCTACTTGCAAATTGCGCCTTACGTCTTGACCATGGTTGTCTTGGCAGCCTTCTTCGGACAAGCAGTTGCGCCAAAAGCAGATGGTGTTAACTACATTAAATCGAAATAATGCACAGAGAGATGCGAGGTTTCCTCGGTCTCTTTTGCTTTCTAAAGGCCCCTCTTAGTCGCAATTTCTTTAGAATTAAGGTACAATAAGAATACAACTTTACACGTATTGGAGGAGCAGATGTTTAAGTGGATGAGACGCCTGATTGGCATGGTGATCGTTTTATTTATTTTATTAGGGGTCCTGTTGGTTCCTGGATCTATTCCTGAAGGGGAGCAGCTGAGAAATGTGCAGGCAGGGAGTTCTTTGATTGAGCTGGCTCAAAATGCAGTTTCAAATGCTTCTGTGAGCACTGAAGGGGTCTCAACTGAGCTAAGTCTCAATTCTGTACAATTAAGTCAGGTCGTCAAAACAAGTGCTGGATCCGCCCTTGACAATTCTGACTATCAAAAGATGGCACTAGGAATGGATGGCAATGACCTTCACGTCAAAGTTCCTGTATCATTAGGGCCAGTCGATAGCTATCTAGATTTAACCATGACCGGTCAAGTCGAAAACAATGTCATGAATTTGACTGTGACCGGTGCTAAATTAGGGAAAATGCCCATTCCAAAATTCTTGGTTCTCAACTATTTGAAGGATCAATCCAATCAAAATGGAAGTGGCTTCACGGTTAATGGTGATCAAATCACCCTTGAGATCCCTCAAGCAGGCTATAGTATCTCAAAAGCGAGAGTGGAAAATGGCAATGCTAAGGTAACCGTTAGTATCTCCTTGTTTTAAGTCTTTGTAATTGGAGTTGTCATGCTTGTCTTTGAATTTTGTGCAGAGAATTTAACTTTTATTGATAAGGCGATTGCTGCTGGGGCAGGTCGCATTGAACTGTGTGACAACCTGGCAGTAGGCGGGACCACACCGAGTATAGGTGTGATCAATGAAGCAATCAAACTGACAAGAGAGAAGTCCGTGGATCTATGTGTGATCATTCGGCCCCGTGGTGGAGATTTTGTCTACACTGATCCAGAAGTCGAAGCTATGCTGACGGATATTCGTGCTGCGAAAGAAATAGGGATTACTTGTTTTGTGCTGGGTGCGCTGACGAGTGATCGAAAGTTGGACAAGAGGGTCATGCAGCTTTTACTTGCAGCCTGTGGAGAGGCAGAGGTGGTCTTTCATATGGCCTTTGATGAGTTAGCTCATACAGATCAGCTAGAAGCGATTGAGTGGCTTTCTGATCAGGGTGTAGCCCGCATTTTAACACGAGCTGGAAGTCCAGGTGACCCACTAGAGCAACGTTTTGCACACTATCATCGTTTATTAGATGCGGCTAAGGGAAAGATTCAGATCCTACCAGGTGGAGGTGTGACCCTTGACAATCGTCAGCTCTTTTTGGAGCAATTGGGTGTTTGTCAACTGCATGGCACGCGCATCGTGTTTTAAAAAAGAAACGCTCACTGCCTGAAGTAGTTTTGAAGATCCGTTATCAAGGTTGGAGACGTTGTTTCCAGCCTCTTCTAGTGCAAAAATGAATAAGGGAGAGAAAATGTTTTTAGAGCATTATTTTGACCGATACACCTTTCAGCCAGAAAAGGGATTGGCTTTTGGATTTGAAAAGAGAGGGGCAGGCTATGAGTACCAGTGTCCCGTCTTATCGGACTCTTTTCTCTTAAAGGTCCGTGTCTGCGACCAGAAGATATCTTTTCAGGTCTATGATCAGGATACAGGGGACGAGTATATCCAGATCCATCAGGAACAGCTACAAGGAAATTTCGTTGGCCAAGTCAGAGAAGCTTGTCAGGAAAGTCTTGCAAGGATTCGCCAAGCTTGTTTTGAGGTAGAGAAATTTCTCTATCCTCAAGCCAAGCGTCTCATGGCCTATATCTCTCTGTACTATCAGGGAACGATTGAGTATTTGTGGGAGAGATCTCCAGAATCTGGTGCCATTCGCCACCGAGACACCCTCAAGTGGTATGGTGTTTTTATGACTATTGATTGGAAAAAATTGGATGCTGGCAAGTCTGGGAAAATAGAAGTTTTGAATGTTAAGTCTGATCAAGTAGCCCGTTTCATCCAGCAGAAGGGGATTTATCCAGCTTTTCATATGAATAAAAAATATTGGGTGAGTATCCCGCTCGATGGAACAATTGCTGATGAGGAGTTGTTTGCTCTGGTGGATAGTAGCTGGCAACTCACCAAAAAGGGGAAATAAGATGAATCTGTTGAGGAAATTATCTTGGTTTTTTAATTTAGAGAAGAAGCGATACTTGATCGGGATAGGGTCCTTGATCTTGGTTAGTTTTTTAAACCTCATTCCTCCAAGAATCATGGGACTTGTGATCGATTTGATCGATAAAAGAAGGCTGACACTGGGGCAGTTGGTCGTGAATATTGGATTTCTAGTTCTAGCAGCTCTTGCCATGTATGGACTTCGTTTTGTCTGGAGACGCTATATTTTTGGGACGGCCAATAAGTTAGCTCGGATTTTGCGTTACCGTTTGTTCAAGCACTTTACGCTCATGTCATCGTCTTTTTATCAGCGTTATCGGACTGGGGATCTCATGGCCCATGCTACCAATGATATCAATGCGGTAACCATGTTTGCCGGTGGTGGGGTTATGTCTGCAGTGGATGCGTCTGTCACAGCCTTGGTGACCCTGGTCAGCATGTTTTTCATGATTGATTGGCGCTTAACCCTCTTGGCTATTTTGCCCCTACCAGTTATGGTGGTAGTGACGTCGGCTATTGGACGCAAAAACCACCAAGCCTTCAAAGAAGCTCAAGAAGGCTTCTCGGAGCTCAACAACTTTGTGCAGGAATCAGTATCAGGAGTCAAGGTAACCAAATCCTTTGGTTTTCAGGCAGATGAGATTCAGGCTTTTGAAAAGACCAATCAAATGGTCTTTTCAAAAAATATGACTTCAGCCAGTTACAATGCCTTGTTTGATCCGACCACTCTTCTTTTTGTCGGTCTCTCTTATGTCTTGACCCTATACTTCGGGGGCCTTTTCGTCCAGGAAGGAAGCTTGACAGTTGGACAAATCGTAACCTTTATCACCTATCTCAATATGCTCGTGTGGCCCCTTCAAGCCATGGGCTTCTTATTTAATATTAGTCAAAGGGCTAGCGTCTCGTATGACCGAATTGAGACACTTTTAGCAGAAACACCTGAAATCCAAGATCCAAACCATCCAGTCAGAGACATTCAAAATGGAGATTTGGAATATGACATTAAAGAATTCGCCTACGAGAAAGAGCCTGTTCTTGAAAAGGTTACTTTTCATTTAGAAAAAGGACAAACCCTTGGAATTGTGGGTCCAACTGGATCTGGAAAGACCACCTTGTTGCGTCTCTTACTCAGAGAGCATGACTTGGAGCAGGGAGATATTTTTCTAAATGGAATCTCCATCAAAGATTATCGTTTGCAAGATCTGCGTAGTTTGATCGGCTATGTTCCTCAAGATCAGATTCTCTTTGCCATGACTATTCGCGAGAATGTTGCTTTTTCAGATCCGCAGATCAAGGAAGAAGAGTTGATAAAAGCGCTAAGAACCTGTGGGGTCTATGAGGATGTCTTGGCTATGCCAGACCAGATGGAGACTGTGCTTGGAGAAAGAGGAGTCTCTCTTTCTGGCGGGCAAAAGCAACGGATTGCCATGAGTCGTGCTTTGGTCATGAATCCTGAGATCTTGCTTCTGGATGATTCCCTCTCTGCAGTAGATGCGAAGACGGAGCACCAGATCATCGAAAATATGAAGCAGGAACGCAAGGGGAAAACAACCATGATCACAGCCCATCGCTTATCCGCTATCGTTCATGCGGATTTGATTCTGGTAATGGAGAATGGTCAAATCAAGGAGCGCGGAAATCACGAGGAATTAATGGGTCAAAAAGGTTGGTACTATGAAACCTACCAAGCCCAACAATTATCAGAAGAAATGGAGGAAAAGCTGAATGAAAACATCTGAAGCTCGTGTGATGAAGCGGCTCTTGGCTTATATGTGGTGTTACAAATGGTTAACAGCCCTAGCCTTAGCATTTACCTTCCTGACTAGCCTTTTATTGACAGCGATCCCTCTAGCGGCACGCTGGTATATTGACCACCTAGTGGATCCAAAAGAAGCAGGTTCACCGGTCATGACAGCTTTTCAGTTTCTCATTCTTTACTATGGGTTATTCATTGGGCGCGTGCTGGCGACCTACCTGAGCCAATTAACCTTTGCGCGTGTATCCAATTCCATCGTAAGAGATATCCGACTAGATATTTTCCAAAATCTGCAAAGGCTGGGCATGTCCTTTTATGACCAGACAGCAGCAGGTTCGATTGTCTCCCGTGTGACCAATGATACACAGGCCGTCGCAGATATGTTCTCCACTGTCTTTTCAAGCCTGGTTTCATCCTTTTTACTTTTTGTAGTGACCCTGGTGACCATGTTTAGCCTGGATTGGCATTTGACTATTTGGATTCTGCCTTTTCTTCCCGTCATTTGGTTTTCCATTCGACTCTATCGCAAGTTATCCAACCGCCTGGTCAAAATGATGCGTCAGAAATTATCAGATATCAATGTGAAATTATCTGAATCCATCGAAGGCATGCGAATCGTGCAGGCCTTTCGCCAAGAAAAGCGTTTGACTGATGAGTTTGAACGGATTAATTGGGAACATTTGGACTATGCCAATCGTTCTGTCGATGTTAATTCCCTCTTTTTGAGACCAGCTATGACCCTGTTACAGGTCCTAGCCTATGCAGTCATTCTGACCTTTTTCGGCCTAAATTGGCAGTCTTCTGGCTTTACAGCAGGTCTTATTTATGCCTTTATCCAGTACGTTAGCCAGCTTTTCCAACCCTTGATTGATGTTACCCAAAATTTTGCAACCTTGCAGACCTCTACCATTTCAGCAGCGCGTGTCTTTGAAGTAATGGATCAGGCTGACAATGAGCCTAAGCAAATGGGTCATCTCAAAGAAATTAAGCGGGGAGATATACGCTTTGACCATGTATCATTTTCTTACGATGGCAAACGAGATGTCCTAAAAGATATCTCCTTTGAGGTCAAAAACGGACAAACCATCGCCTTTGTCGGTCATACTGGTTCTGGTAAATCTTCCATTATCAATCTCTTTATGCGATTTTATGAATTTGATCGCGGACGGATCTTGATTGATGGAAAGGATATCAAGGACTACAGTCAGGAAGCCTTGCGCAAGTCTATCGGTCTAGTGCTGCAGGAACCTTTTCTCTATCATGGAACCATTGCTTCCAATATCCGGATGTACCATGAGGAACTGACAGAGGCTGAAATCCAACAAGCCGCCGAATTTGTGGATGTGGAGGAATTTATCGAGAGTCTACCTGGTGGCTATAATCATCCGGTAACCGAGCGGGGTTCTACCCTATCGACTGGTCAGCGACAGCTTCTGGCTTTTGCTCGAACCATTGCTGCTCAACCTAAGATTCTCATTTTGGATGAGGCCACGGCTAATATTGACCAAGAGACAGAAGAAATGATCCAAAACTCTCTGAAGAAGATGCGCCAAGGGCGGACAACCATTGCTATTGCCCATCGTCTTTCTACTATCCAAGATGCCGATTGCATTTATGTTCTCGATAAGGGAAAAATCATCGAATCAGGCAACCACGATCAGCTCATTGCTCTAGGAGGAACGTATAAGAAAATGTATGATCTCCAGGCCGGTATGATGAAATAAGGACAAACAAGGAGAGTGGGACAGAAATCGGTCATTCGTTAGAATTCGATTTCGTCGTCCCACCTCCGCACAG
>NZ_JUPI01000045.1 GCF_001074805.1 Streptococcus parasanguinis
TAAGTTTTACATGATTTACTTGTGGTTTATCCTCATAATTTCCATAATGGCTATCGGTATTTTTTCCCTTGGAGTACTAGCTGTTAGAGGCGAAAAAATTACGTCTGGTTTCTTTGTTTTATCTTTTTTAGGTGTAGTTCTATTTAGTTTATATATTTTTAGTATTCTAAAAGAGATAAAGGACTTAAAGCAAATAAAAGATAAAATAAATAGATAGACGTAATCTAATTTGAATTGTCTTTATCTGGACTATACATCCGTATCTTTAACAGGTTACTAAAAAGGTGCTAAATTATGAAAAAAGTCCCATCGTTAGTCTAAGTTGTTAGTATTTAAAAAAAGACAAGGTGTTTTATCCTTGTCTTTTTCGTTTTAGTATTGCTTTTGTTTCAATGTCAATAAGTGTGTTCTTTTTGAATCAGTAACTATTCCAATTTATCTATCTTGAAATAAATAAAATCCCTTTGTAATACTATAAAAAATAACTAACAAAGAAATAACTATAAGACTCGGTTGCCAGAAACCTGATATATCTACTAAACTACGGCCTAAAAGTTGGCCAATAAAGCTAACTAAAATTAAAATAATTAAATTGAAAACTACTGATACTAATAAAATTAATACCGAATGTATTATTGCCTCGGCTATACGTATTTTAAAAAGTTGTAATCTTGAAACTCCCAGTGTCTTTAACTGTTTAATGTCCTCAATATCTTTATTAGAAGATAAAATTGTAAGAGAAATAGAACTAGTAATAATCAGAATAATTGGAGCAGACAGATAAGCAATAAAGGAAGCTCTTGCTTCTTGTACACCGTTTGCTGTATTCATGAATGAATACATATTTTGGGTGTAAAGAATAAACCCAGAAATGAGAGTTACTCCCATGCTCATTGAAGTTTGTATGCTTTTCAAATAGCTAGGATTGGATAGTAGATTCCAAAATCCTGTATTAATTACATAATTTTCAGTTGGAAATATCCTCATTAAAAATTTTATTAGAAACATTTGAATTGATGGAGATAGTGATTGAATGATAAGGATGTGAATAATTAATAAAAATAAAATTATACTTGATTGTGTTGCAATTATTACTTTGTTTCTGATAAAACCTGCTGAAACAATAAAACCTATACATAGTAACCATAGGAATAAATGAACAGAGATGTTAACAAAACCAGTTACTTTAACTTTTCTCTTTCTCTTTTTCTTTTTTGGTTTTAATATTGATGCTAGTTTAAGTATTCGACTTGAATAAAAGTAAGCCCCTATCCCGACAATTGTTGGGACTATAAAAACACTCAATAAAATTGATTGAATGTTGGCTGTAATAACCAAATCAGGTAACTCATCTCTTCCTAATAAATTTTGTAAAAATTTGTAGTAACTATCTGCCACGATAAATGAAAGTATTGTACCAATACTACTAACAATCACTGCCATTAAATAAAACTGTCCAGATACAAGTAAAGACAGCTGAGTTCTGCTTGCGCCTAATATAGCCCATAATTGGTAATCCTTTTTAAAGATATCTATTAACAGTCTTATATTATTTGAAATAAGGAAAAATAGAGTAGTCCCTCCAAAAAATATTAGCATTTGAAAAAGTTGTGAAGCGTTAATATTAGCAGTCTTTATTGCACTAGCAATACCAAATAAGGATGTTCCAACAATCAGGCTAGATACAAATAGTAATGGTATTGTTCCTAACCATTGTCTTTTTGAGTACTGAAATTGGTAAATGATTAATTTTAGCATAATAAATCCTCCTCAAATTAATCTTTACTACTTTCAAGTGCTTGGTAGAGCTCATCAGCTGAAGGTTTAATAATTTGTCGAGATATTTTTCCGTCTTTTAAAATGAGTGCTCTGTCAGTTTTTGAAGCCAACTCAATATCATGAGTGACCATAAAAACACATTTTCCTTGACTCGCTAAATTGCGAAGTGTTTCAAAAATAAGTTTTCTTGAGACGCTGTCCAGAGCTCCTGTTGGCTCATCAGCAAAAATAATTTTACTATCAGCTATTATTGCACGAGTAATAGCCACTTTTTGCTGTTCTCCACCTGATAAGGTAGCAACTAATGATGATAGTTCTGCTTTAAAATTCAAACTATCCAACATTTTTTTAACTTTATTGCTATCGACACTCTTTCCTGAAAGTCTCAGAGGAAGTGTAACATTTTCTAGAACAGGTAGAGCGGGTACCAGATTATAATTTTGAAAAATAATTGCAATATCTTGCCTTCTAAATTTAGCAAGTTTCCCTTCTTTTAAAGTGTATGGATTCACACCATTGATAACAACTTCGCCACTTGTTGGTTCAGATAAACTTGATAAACAACTCAATAAAGTAGACTTTCCAGAACCACTGACACCAAGTATTGATACAAATTCCCCATAATTGACAGATAAAGAAACATCTTTCAAAATAGAGACAGTTTTATCTTGCCCTAGTAAAAATTCTTTTGAAAGATTTGTGACTTCAACAGCTAGATTATTAACCATAATAAATCCTCCTGGTCCCAGCGTCATATTTGATTTAATTATACAATATTTTAATTCTGTCAATATCAATAAATATGTTCTTTTTGGAGTATTTTATATATTCGAGGTAACATTATCATGGTATAGATCAGGAGAGAAACACCTCCAAATATGAATATCAGACCTCCGTTTATGTCCTTTTGAAATAGATAAGTAAATACAATGGTACCTATCGGCATGATAGACGTATTTAGTGTGAACAAAGTACTCATTACTCTTCCTAAATAATTTGTTTCAATACTACTTTGAAGATAGGTCATGACGACAATATTTAGAATAACAAGAGTGAATGCGATAATTCCCATAAATAAACCGCCAACGGAAGAAATAATCACCTGGGTGTTACTAGTTGCAAATGTAATACCCAAACCAATGATAGCGATAGTTAGAAGAAAAAGCGGAATGCGAATTCTATTAGTGAGAAGTGTGTTGTTTTCTTTTTTGTCTGGCAGTAGCGACATAGACACACTGGCTAATAACATTCCAACTGCAGACATTGTTTCTAAGATACCTACTGTTGCATTATCTAATAAGAGTTGCTCTTTGACTACAAATGGTACTCCAATGCTAATGGAAGTATAGAAAAAATTCAGTACAACACTAACAAGAATAATATATTTGACAATCTGATTTTCTTTTAAAAATCGGATAATTTCTTTAACCCCGTGTTGATGGTTTTCATTCTGTTTGATCTCAGCTTCCTGCCCATCGTGTTCATAGAAGAATTTCATGGTAAGTAAGACACCTAAAGCAAGGAGATTTGCAATGATTTCTATGAGAATAAAGCCTGAGAAACCTAACCAATTATAAAAAATGACTCCAATAGCTGGGGAAAGCATGGTTGCGATAGCAATGGCAGTTTGTGTAACAGAGCTTAATCGTTGAATTTTTGTATCATTTACTAACTCGTGGATAGAGGCTGAGTAACAAGTATCATTGATGTTAACTGTAATAGAGTGGAATATGACAAACGGGATTACTAGATATAAGATAGTAGATGAATTCGTTAAAAAATAAAAAGCATAAAACAGAAGAAAAATTATAAGCCTAAAGATGAAATTATAAATTAAGATCTTTTTATGACGGTATCTGTCTACTAAATTACCGATTGGAACCAAGAAAATCAAACTAACTAAAGGATAGATGATCATATTGATTCCAAAACTCATTGCCGATTTTGTTTGGTCCAGTAACATTAATCCTAAAGCAAAATTAAAAGCTTTTCCACTTAAAGAACTAATAAAACTACTAATAAAGTCTTTGATGATTTGTCTATTAGACATTTGATCACTTATTAAATTCTTAATATTAGCCCCCTCCATTCGTTTCAACATTACTTCGGTTATCTAATCCTATTCAATCAACCTGTGTTGTAAGGTAATTGGAATATTAGATAGACCATAATTTTTATTAATTAAGATTTTACCAATTATACTAATAAAAGTATAATAAAAAATGTAAAAAATATTGTATTTATGTTTACTAATTATATTTCTCTCTTGCTTTGACTTTATCTAAATTGATAACTTCTTACGTACCTCTTCTAAAATAGGATATATTTTACAATCGTTAAAGGATTTCAAAATGAAACAGATTAATTTATTTTGCTTTTTGTAGGCTTTACATTTATTCCAGATGTTGATACTATTTATCATAGCGCTTGACTCCGCTTTCAAACGGGAGTACAATAATATTGAGGACAAGATGGTTAATCTCTTCTATTTAGGAGGTGTCAGATATGCAAATCTATTTTGTTTATTCTATTTTCTATCTATTATCACGCGTAGTAGCACTTGTGGTTCTAGCTTATCTTATTAAGTTACTCATTGCTCGTTTAAAAAGAAACTAAGTAACATTTTGCCCAAATAGTAGTTATTTGGGCTTTTTGCTATACTTTAGCCTAGTAGATTAAATTTATAAAGGTAGTGTTTAGCATCTTCTTGTTGAGTGATTTTATTTTTTGAAGGTTGTTTATAGTTGAAAGGGGAAAATAGATGGTTTCTAAAATTGATACAGCTTGGGAGTTGTTTCTGGAGGGAAAAACAGCAGAAGCTAAAAAGTTGGTTGAACAAGATTTTTCCATTGATACCTGTACAGATTTTAGCCTTTTAAATCTGATGGGGTATTTACTATTGGCAGAAAAAGACTATGCCTCGTGTACCCGTATCTTTGAGAAATACATTTTATTAGCTCAACAAAATGAAGATAAAGAAAATGAGCACATTGGATTACATCAATTAGCGATGATCTACAGAGATCAGGGTGATTTTCATAAGGCTTTAAAACTCATTGAAGATGAA
>NZ_JUPI01000046.1 GCF_001074805.1 Streptococcus parasanguinis
TACTCAACTGTGCGGAGGTGGGACGACGAAATCGAATTCTAACGAATTACCGATTTCTGTCCCGCTCTCTTTTCTTATAGTTTGAAACTATAGCTAGGTCTTGAAAATGGGAAAACCGCTCTCCTCATAATAGTGATAAAATAGTAATCAGTTAGATTGAATGTTTATCGGAGGGCAATATGAGTAAAAAACGCAATATCAATACGATTTTGGCACAGGCAGGAATTAAGTCGGATAAAGCAACGGGAGCTTTGACGACTCCTTTGCATTTCTCTACGACTTACCAACACCCAGAATTTGGTCAGTCTACAGGTTTTGACTATACCCGTACGAAAAATCCAACACGCGCAACAGCTGAGAAGACTTTGGCAGCTATCGAAAGTGCAGACTATGCTTTGGCGACAAGCTCTGGAATGTCAGCTATTGTGCTTGCTTTTAGCATTTTCCCTGTTGGTTCAAAAGTCTTGGCCGTTCGTGACCTTTATGGAGGTTCTTTCCGCTGGTTTAACCAACAAGAGAAAGAGGGTCGTTTCTCTTTCACCTATGCCAATACAGAAGAAGAACTGATCCACCATCTAGATCATGTTCCGGTGGATGTCCTCTATATTGAAACACCAACCAATCCATTGATGTTGGAATTTGATATTGCTTATTTAGCCAAATTGGCCCATGCAAAAGGTGCCAAAGTCGTGGTGGACAATACCTTCTATAGCCCGATCTATCAACGTCCGATTGAAGAGGGAGCGGATATTGTTCTTCATTCAGCAACTAAGTACCTAGCTGGTCACAACGATGTCTTGGCTGGTGTTGTCGTGACAAATGATGCGGACTTGTATGACAAACTCTTTTACAACTTGAACACGACAGGTGCTGTTCTTTCCCCATTTGACAGCTATCTGCTGATCCGTGGTCTTAAGACGCTCTCTATCCGGATGGAGCGCTCTACAGAGAATGCTCGCAAGGTAGTCGAGTTTTTGAAAACCTCCCCTCAGGTCAAAGAAGTCCTCTACACTGGAAAAGGTGGAATGGTCTCTTTTAAAATTCAAGATGAGAAAAAAATTCCTAACTTGTTGAATTCCCTTCAAGTATTTACCTTTGCAGAAAGCCTTGGCGGAGTTGAAAGTTTGATCACTTATCCTACCACCCAAACTCACGCGGACATTCCTGCAGAAGTTCGCCATTCATATGGTTTGACAGATGATCTTCTTCGGTTGTCCATCGGAATCGAAGATGCGGATGATTTGATTGAAGATTTGAAACAAGCATTGGAGGCTTAAGATGACCAAATATGATTTCACGACTTTACCGAATCGCTTGACCCACCATACCTACAAGTGGAAAGAAACAGAGACAGATCCAGAAATCATCCCGGCTTGGATCGCGGACATGGATTTTAATGTCATTCCAGAAGTACGAGAAGCAGTTATCGGCTATGCAGACCAAATGGTCTATGGCTACACCTACGCATCGGATAGCCTCTACCAGTCTATCCTTGATTGGGAAAAAGAAGAGCATGGCTATTCCTTTGAAAAGGAAGCTGTCGTCTTTATCGAAGGTGTTGTTCCAGCCATTTCAACAGCTATTCAAGCCTTCACCAAGGAAGGAGATGCTGTCTTAATCAATACGCCGGTCTATCCTCCATTTGCTAGAAGTGTCAAACTCAATCGTCGAAAATTAATCGAAAATTCATTAGTTGAAAAGGATGGTCTTTTCCAAATTGATTTTGATCAGCTCGAAAAAGACATTGTGGAGCAAGAGGTTAAACTCTATGTTTTGTGTAATCCGCACAATCCTGGAGGCCGTGTATGGGATCGTGAAGTCTTGGAAAAAATCGGCCACCTCTGTCAAAAACATGGTGTCCTTCTCGTTTCAGATGAGATCCACCAAGATTTGGCCTTGTTTGGCCACCGTCATACCAGCTTTAACACAGTTGATCCAAGCTTTAAAGATTTCAGCTTGATCTTAACCAGTGCAACCAAGACTTTCAATATTGCAGGAACAAAAAATTCCTATGTGGTCATTGAAAATCCAAAGCTTCGTACAGCTTTTAAACAACGGCAATTGGCCAATAACCAACATGAAATCTCAGGATTGGGCTATATTGCAACAGAAGCGGCTTATCGCCATGGTAAACCTTGGTTGACAGAGCTCAAGCAAGTCTTTGAAAAACACATTGACTATGTAGTAGATGAATTGCATGAAAAGACCAAAATTCGTGTCATGAAACCCCAAGGCACCTATCTTCTTTGGTTGGACTTTTCAGCCTATCCTTATACCGATGATGAGCTGCATGCTAAAATTCATGATCAAGCCAAATTGATTTTGAACCGTGGAACAGATTTCGGAAAAGAAGGAACCTTGCACGCCCGCCTCAATGTAGCGGCTCCTTTCTCTCTTATTGAAGAAATTACCAAACGTTTAGTTGATACTTTTCACAAATAAGTGTTGACTTTCTGTAAGTGAAGGAGTAAAATAAACTCGAAATACGGTAGGTGAGGCTACCACAAGGATACGGATGACTACCGCAAAGCAGTGGAGACACTACTCGTTGGTCAACAGTCCTGATCGCAAAGGTCAAGACTAAGCTCATTTCATTGCCTTGCGGAGCTAAAGCTTGAACGGTCAATTTTTTAAGAGTTTTGATTAAAAAATAAATGATGAGTTTCATGAGTCCTACCGATCGAGGGTAGGACTCTTTTTTATGCCTTACCAAGAAAAGTGAAAGGAGAGAGCTATGATACAAATCGACGATCATCCCGAGCCGCACCGAGCCAGCCAATCGCTGATTTGTGTCGTAGGGACTCCAAAAGTGATTGGCTCCTGATTGAAAAAGGAGATACCAATGCAAACAAATAAAGAAAGATTCATTACTGCTCTTCAAGAACCACTTGAAACCACCTTTGCCACCTACAAAACCAGTGCCCTTGGTCTAGTTGACGATCAAGTAGAAGAAAACCGCGATACCTATGGCGAAAATGTCATCACAAAAGGTCAAGAAGATTCTATGATCAAAAAGATCTACGAATCGATCATCAATCCTTTTACGGTGATTTTGTTGGTCATTGCGCTGGTTTCCTTCATCACCAATGTCTGGCTAGCGAAGCCAGGTGAGCAGGACCCAACGACCTCCATCATCATTGTGACCTTGGTCTTGATTTCTGGTGGGATCCGCTTCATTCAAGAATTGCGAAGCGACAAAGCTGCCAGCAACTTATCACGTATGATTGTCAATACAGCGACCGTTCTGCGTGATGGATCCGAACAAGAAATTCCGATCGATGAAATCGTTGTCGGAGATGTGATCAAACTGAGTGCCGGCGATATGATCCCAGCAGATGTGGTCTTGATTGATTCTCGTGACTTTTTTGTCCAACAATCTGGCCTCACAGGGGAAAGTGATGCTGTTGAAAAGGTTTGTCTCAGAAAAGCCGACAGTCAAAATTTAGATAGTCTCTTGGAGAGTGAAAGCTTGGCCTTCATGGGGACCAATGTCATCTCCGGCCGGGCGACAGCCTTGGTCTTGGTCGTGGGAGATGAAACCATGATGGGCGCCATTGAGCAAACCATCAACACCTATGACGAACCAACTTCATTTGAGAGAGAAATGAATACCATCTCTTGGCTCTTGATTCGGCTCATGTTAGTCATGGTGCCCGTTGTCTTTGTGATCAATGGCCTCACAGACGGTGACTGGTTAGAAGCAGGCGTCTTTGCCCTCAGCGTTGGGGTTGGTTTGACTCCTGAAATGTTGCCGATGATTATTACGGCGAGTCTTGCCAAAGGCTCCATCATCATGGCCAAGGAAAAAGTCGTCATCAAAAAACTCAATGCGATCCAAGACCTTGGGGCTATCGATATTTTGTGTACAGATAAGACAGGAACCTTGACCCAAGATGAAATCGTTTTGGAGTATCCGCTTGATATCCATGGCGATTTGGATCTATCAGTCCTTCGCCGGGCTTATTTGAATTCCTATTTCCAAACTGGGCTAAAAAATTTGATGGACCGGGCGATTATCAATCGAACCCATAAAGAAGCCAAGAAACATGAGATCGTCCGAGATCTAGATCAAACCTTCCATAAGATAGATGAATTGCCCTTTGATTTTGAACGTCGTCGCATGAGTGTCATTGTTAAAGACGAAGACGGTGTGGTCAGCATGGTGACCAAGGGTGCCTTGGAAGAAATGCTTTCTGTATCGACTTATGTTGAGTACAAGGGTGATATCAAACGATTAACAGACGAGGTCCGTCAAGAGGTCCTCGCTGAGGTCGCTCAATTAAATGAACAAGGTCTTCGTGTTTTGGGCGTCAGCTACAAAACCGACTTGGACGAAAATGAAATCTTTAGTGTTGAAGATGAAGGAGACATGATCCTAACCGGTTACCTGGCCTTTCTTGATCCACCAAAACCTTCTGCAGCTCCAGCGATCAAAGCTCTTGCAGAATATGGGGTTACCACTAAGATCTTAACTGGCGACAATGATAAGGTCACCCAAGCTGTCTGTGAAAAAGTAGGACTAGATGTCGAGCGGATACTTTTGGGAAGCGAAATCGATACGATGACAGACCAAGAGTTAGCGCAAGTTGTGGAAACAACAACAGTCTTTGCTAAATTATCGCCCGATCAAAAAGCACGGATCATTCTTAGCCTTAAGAACAATGGCCACAAGGTGGGGTACATGGGAGATGGGATTAACGATGCTCCATCCATGAAGGTGTCAGACGTTGGGATCTCTGTGGATACTGCTGTTGATATTGCCAAAGAAACGGCAGATGTCATCCTGTTGGATAAGGACTTGATGGTCCTTGAAAAAGGTTTGGTCGAAGGCCGCAAGGTCTATGCCAATATGACTAAGTACATCAAGATGACGGTTTCTTCTAACTTCGGGAATATCTTTTCTCTTCTCTTTGCCAGCATCTTTTTACCCTTCCTTCCAATGGCGCCCGTTCATTTAATTGTGCTCAATCTCATCTATGATCTTTCTTGTATCGCCCTTCCTTTTGACAATGTCGACAAGGAATTCCTCAAGAAACCTCGTATCTGGGAAGCCAATTCTATTATGCGCTTCATGGCCTGGATCGGTCCCATTTCATCTGTATTTGATATTATTACCTACATGCTTCTTTACTTCCTTGTTGTCCCAATGATTTTAGGTCATGGCTACAACCATGGAGTAGCAGATGCAGCAGCCTTTATCATGGTTTTCCAAACCGGATGGTTTATCGAATCCATGTGGTCGCAAACTATGGTTATTCATATGTTGCGCTCACCAAAATTGCCATTTATCCAAAGTCGTCCAGCCTTCTCAGTTGTGGTGACGACCCTAGCAGCAGCCATCTTTGTGACCTCCCTTCCATATAGTCCTTTGGCCCCTATCTTGAAGTTGAGCCAACTCAATGGATTGTACTTTGTTCTATTGTTTGCTATTATCGTCCTCTATATGCTTAGTGTGACGGTTGTCAAACGTATCTATATCAAGAAATACAAGGAATGGTTGTGATTTTTCCATAGAAAGAGTGAGTCCGAACTTTAAAAAATTAAGTGTAAGGGCTCTCTTTTTTTGGTGAAATTTGGTATAATAAGACGAATATAAAGTTGGAAATGAAGATTTCCACGTGTTGCGTGTATCAAAAAAGGAGTAACAGAAAGAGGGAAAGTTTGACTCTTCCTCAATCCAAGCTCCTTTTTAAAAGATAGCAGCTTAGAAAGAAGGATCTCAAAAATGGGAAAACTAGAAGTTATTACACATCCACTCATTCAACATAAATTGTCTATTCTCCGTCGTACAGATACCTCTACAAAGGCCTTTCGTGAATTGGTAGATGAGATTGCTATGTTGATGGGCTACGAAGTTTTGCGTGAATTGCCTCTTGAGGACGTTGAAATTGAAACTCCGATTACCAAAACCGTTCAAAAGCAAATTGCAGGGAAAAAATTAGCTATTGTTCCCATTCTTCGTGCAGGGATTGGGATGGTTGATGGCCTCTTGAGTTTGGTGCCAGCAGCCAAGGTTGGCCATATCGGGATGTACCGTGATGAAGAAACCCTGAAACCCGTCGAATACTTGGTGAAATTACCAGAAGATATTGATCAACGTCGCATCTTTGTAGTAGATCCGATGCTTGCTACGGGTGGATCTGCTATTCTAGCTATTGATTCCTTGAAAAAACGTGGCGCTAGCCATATTAAATTTGTCTGCTTAGTAGCAGCACCAGAAGGGGTGAAAGCTCTTCAAGAAGCGCATCCGGATGTCGACATCTTTTCTGCAGCCCTCGATGATCATTTGAATGAACATGGGTACATCGTTCCTGGTCTTGGGGATGCGGGTGACCGTTTATTCGGTACCAAATAAAGAAACCATTCATGATTCGTCCAAAAGGTACTTTAGATTTGACCTTTTTTGACCATTGGTTTATAATAGCACATATACTTTGAACCTCACGAATCGTGAGAATGAATGGATACTAAAGGAGAAGAATAGATGATTCCAGTAGTTATTGAACAAACCAGTCGAGGAGAGCGTTCTTACGATATTTATTCCCGTCTGTTGAAAGATCGAATTATCATGGTAACAGGACCAGTTGAGGACCAAATGGCTAACTCCATTATCGCTCAATTGCTCTTCTTGGATGCCCAAGATAATACAAAAGATATCTATATGTATATCAATACCCCAGGTGGTTCTGTCTCTGCAGGGCTTGCCATCGTAGATACCATGAACTTTATCAAGTCAGATGTCCAAACCATTGTCATGGGGATGGCAGCTTCTATGGGAACTGTCATTGCTTCAAGCGGTGCGAAGGGCAAACGCTTCATGTTGCCAAATGCAGAGTACATGATTCACCAACCAATGGGTGGTACTGGTGGCGGTACCCAACAAACGGATATGGCAATTGCAGCAGAACACCTCTTGAAAACACGTCACAGATTGGAAAAAATCTTGGCAGAAAATTCAGGTCAATCCATTGAAAAAGTGCATGCAGATGCTGAACGTGACAATTGGATGAGCGCGCAAGAAACTCTTGAATATGGCTTTATTGATGAAATCATGGCCAATAATAAATTGGGTTAAACCATCCTATGGGAAGGTCCATCAAGAGGCTGGGACAAAAGTCCTAGCCTCTCAATTATTTTTGGATTGTCGAGCAAAACGCAGTGGTTGAGTGGGCTCTACTACGCTGATTTCATCAGCT
>NZ_JUPI01000047.1 GCF_001074805.1 Streptococcus parasanguinis
GGAGGTGGGACGACGAAATCGAATTCTAACGAATTACCGATTTCTGTCCCACTCTCTTTTTGATCCTCAAAAGGTTACTATAAAACCAGTTGAAACAGTGGTCTCAACTGGTTGTTTTTTAATTTTCGTCATCTGGTGTGAGAATCATTGGGATAATGATAGGTTCACGTTCCGTGCTCTCGTATAAGAATGGGCGAAGGGCATTAACAATCGCACCATTGACGGTTTGGATATTGGCATCTTTGTTCTTCAAGGCGATACGAATAGCATTAAAGAGGATGCGTTGGCTTTCACGAATCAGATCTCCTGATTCACGCATGTAGATGAAACCACGGCTCAAGATGTCTGGTCCAGCCAGGATCATCTTCGATTTGAAGTCAACAGTCGCAACAGCAAGAACGACACCGTCTTCGGAAAGGTCTCTCCGGTCACGAAGGACAGCAGCTCCGATTTCACCGATACGATTTCCATCGACATAGATATCTTGAGCATTGAAGCTCCCTGCGATCCGAGCAGAGTTGGCCGTAAGAGCGAGAACATCACCATTACTCATGATGAAGATATTGTCTTTTTCCACTCCGCAATCACGCGCAAGTCCTGCGTGGATCTTCTGCATCCGGTATTCACCATGGACAGGCATGAAGTATTTTGGTTTGATCAAGCGGAGCATAAGTTTTTGTTCTTGTTGCCCCCCGTGTCCAGAGGTATGGATATTGTTGATCTTCCCGTGAATGACCTCTACACCCGCTTCGGAAATCGTATTGATCAATTTATTCACACTGGTTGTATTTCCAGGAATTGGACTAGAAGAGAAGATCACGGTATCTCCTGGTTGGAGTTGCACTTGGCGGTGCGTTCCGTTGGCAATCCGAGAGAGGGCTGCCATTGGCTCTCCTTGGCTTCCTGTACACATGATCAGGATTTCATTGGCCGCATAGTCTTTGATCTCATTTGGCTCGATAATGGTTCCAGCAGGGACCTTGATGTAGCCAAGCTCGATTCCATTGACGATGGCTTTTTCCATCGAGCGTCCAAAGACGACGATCTTACGACCGGTCTTAACAGCGGCCTCAGCAGCTTGTTGGAGACGGAAGATATTCGAAGCAAAGGAGGCAAAAATGATGCGCCCATGGATGCCTTCGATGATCTTCATGATGGATTGGCCAACCACTTTTTCAGAGTTGGTAAAGGTTGGGATTTCCGCGTTGGTTGAGTCTGAAAGCAGACAGAGAACGCCTTCTTCCCCAAGGGCCGCCATACGATGGAGGTCAGCCGGTTCCCCAACAGGTGTGAAGTCAAATTTGAAGTCTCCGGTACAGACAATCTTTCCTTGAGGGGTGTGAATCACAATTCCCAAAGGTTCTGGGATCGAGTGAGTCGTACGGAAGAAGGTTGCTTTAAGATTTTTAAATTGAAGCTCAGTGTTTTGGTTGATTTCGTAGAGTTTGGCATCACGAAGAAGGCCGTGCTCTTCTAATTTTCCACGGATCAAGGCAAGCGCCAAAGGTCCTGCGTAGATAGGGACATTGGCTTGCTTTAAAAGGAAAGGAATCCCACCGATGTGGTCTTCGTGTCCATGGGTAATGAGGACCGCTTTGACGCGATCGATATTATCAACGATATAAGAGTAATCTGGGATTACATAGTCGATCCCAAGGAGGTCATCTTCTGGAAATTTGATCCCGGCATCGACAATGATGATTTCATCTTGGTATTCGATCCCGTAGGTATTTTTCCCAATTTCTCCAAGTCCACCAATGGCAAATACACCAACTTCTTCAGGTTTTAAGGTATAAGCCATGGATTAGTACTCCGTTAGTTCAAAAGCACCTGACTCTTTCTCGTAAGCAAGGTGTTGCTCAGAAAGTGGTGTGATAAATTCAATGTTGAAATCTGTGTTTGCTTCAACCAATTGACGTGCTTGGATGCGTCCTTCGCGTTCATTTGGTGCATCAATATCGAGATAAAGTGCATGCGTGGTTTCACGACGAGGGTTCCGGTCTTTTGTTTCCTGATAAAAAACTTTGTAAATCATGAAGTAATTTTCCTTTCATTATTTCGGTCTATTTGTTAGCTGCGAAGGAGTGCAATCACTAGAGTTTCCTACTCGCAACCAGTGGACCTGATTCGATACAATTAATTATTATTATATCATAAATTCGCCTGTAAGTAAAAGATAGACTGGAAAAGTCAGAAAGGCAAAGACCTATAATAGAGAAGCTTTTAAGCGGTTTTGGATAGGAAAATCCTGCGTTCTAGAGGAGAGTTTCGCTGGGATTTGAAGGGAATTTGTAGTATAATATAATCCAGTTCAAGAGGAGTAGGAAATGAAATTATTAGCATTTGATACCTCGAGTAAGGCTCTTTCTGTAGCGATTTTAGAAGATGAGACTCTACTTGCAGAAACAACATTAACCATTAAAAAAAATCATAGTATTACCTTGATGCCGGTCATCGATTTTTTGATGCAACAAATCGACTTGACACCCAAGGACTTGGACCGGATCGTGGTGGCAGAAGGTCCTGGGAGTTACACTGGACTGCGCATTGCGGTCGCAACCGCAAAGACCTTGGCTCATACCTTAGGAATTGAATTGGTCGGGGTTTCGAGCCTCTTAGCCCTAGTGCCAGATGATCTAGAAGGTTTGGTAGTGCCTGTCATGGATGCCCGTCGGAACAACGTTTATGCAGGTTTTTACCAAGATGATCAGCTGGTCGCACCAGAAGGGCATTTTCCATTTGAGGAAGTTCTAGAGCATGCAGCGACGAGTGAGCAGGTCACCTTTGTTGGAGAAGTCACGGCCTTTAAGGAGCAGATCGCCTCTAGCCTGCCAAGGGCTACTTACTATGAAACCTTGCCAGATGCAGTGAAAATCGGACGTCTCGGTCTCAAACAAGCGACTGCTAGCCTCCATGATTTTGTCCCTCATTATCTCAAACGGGTCGAAGCAGAGGAAAATTGGCTCAAAGACCACACGGAAACAACGACCTCTTACATCAAGCGCCTATGATGAAAGGAACAATCAAGAAAGGGAGCAGCCAGGATGCGGCTGCCATTCTCGCTGTCATGGAAGATGTCTATGAAGCGAGTCCCTGGAAGTTGGAGCAGATTGAAGCCGATTTAGAGCAGGAATCGACCTCCTATTTCCTAGCTGTGGATGAAGGACAAGTCCTTGGATTTGTCGCCATTCAAGAGACTCTCTATGAAGCAGAGGTCCTACAGATTGCGGTCAAGCGCGCCTTTCAAGGCCAAGGCCTAGCTCAGCAGTTACTTGCGCAGTTGCCGGACCATAAAGAAATTTTCTTAGAAGTGCGCGTGTCCAATCAACCGGCCCAAGGCCTATACAAAAAAATGTATTTTGAAGAAATTGCACGGAGGAAAAACTACTATCACGATCCCATAGAGGATGCTGTGATCATGAAGAGGAACCCAAATGAAAGATAGATATATTTTGGCTTTTGAGACATCTTGTGATGAGACCAGTGTGGCTGTCTTGAAAAATGACGACCAACTCTTGTCCAATGTCATTGCCAGTCAAATCGAAAGTCACAAGCGTTTTGGTGGGGTGGTGCCTGAGGTAGCCTCTCGTCACCATGTGGAAGTCATCACCGCTTGTATTGAAGAAGCCCTGGAAGAAGCCGGTATCACAGAAGCAGATGTCACAGCTGTGGCTGTCACCTACGGTCCAGGCCTAGTTGGAGCTCTTTTAGTTGGCCTAGCTGCAGCCAAGGCCTTTGCCTGGGCGCATGGACTCCCTTTGATTCCTGTCAATCATATGGCAGGGCACTTGATGGCCGCTCAAAGCGTTGAGCCTTTAGAATTTCCGCTCTTAGCCTTGCTGGTGAGTGGAGGACATACCGAGCTGGTCTACGTCAGTGAAGCTGGTGATTATAAGATCGTCGGAGAGACCCGTGATGACGCTGTAGGAGAGGCTTATGACAAGGTTGGGCGCGTGATGGGATTGACCTATCCAGCAGGACGTGAGATTGATCAGCTAGCCCACCAAGGGGCTGATATTTATGATTTCCCACGGGCCATGATCAAGGAAGACAATCTGGAATTCTCCTTTTCAGGGCTCAAATCGGCATTTATCAATCTGCACCATAACGCGCAGCAAAAAGGAGAAAGCCTCTCCAATGCAGACTTGTCAGCGAGTTTTCAAGCAGCCGTACTAGACATTCTCATGGCCAAGACCAAGAAGGCTTTGGAGAAATACCCAGTCAAGACTCTAGTCGTCGCTGGTGGCGTCGCAGCCAACCAAGGCCTTCGTGAACGCTTGGCTTCTGAGATCACTGATGTCAAGGTCATCATTCCGCCACTGCGCCTCTGCGGGGACAATGCAGGGATGATCGCCTATGCCAGCGTCAGTGAATGGAACAAAGAAAACTTCGCAGGCTGGGATCTTAATGCCAAACCAAGTCTCGCCTTTGAAGGAATTGAATAAGAAAAAGGAGCCAATTGGATGTGCAAGGTCCAATGGCTTTTTTGCTGGGATCTCACCAACTAGTAGCGGATTTGCGAGTCGAAAGAAAATTCGGTATGATAGAAGGAATAAAACCTAGATGGAAGAGAGGGAAGTCGGATGGTACGAAACAGCAATAAAATTAAACAGAATGTAGTTGTATATTCTAGCTTAATTTTACTAGGAATGGGGTTTATTTTGTTTCTTTTTGGTTGCTCAAAATATTTGAAGGAAGATACTAAGAGATCTATTAATGGAGATAAAAATGAATATTTTAATACTTATAATCTTAATGCAGATATCCAGAATTTTCAATTTATCCATGCTAAAAATGGTATCGTAGTTGAATGGAAGTTTGAAAATAATAAAGTAGCAAAAGCAGTCAATTCCCCTGATTGGATTAGAGTAAATCAACATTATCTTGTTAGAGCGAGGGAGAAATTAAGACTAGCGTCTGCCTCTAAAAAAATGAAGTCAGATGAATACTCGTATTTAGATGTCTTTGATTTAACCAATAAAAAAGCCTCTAAGAAAGAAGTTAATGCTTGGAAATTAATGGTTAACTATTTAAAAAATGATAATTTTGAATTGGTTGGAACCTTGCCAACTCTAAGAAGGATAGAAAACAATGATTATGTTGTTATTAGAATAAATGATCAACTAACATATCGTTATTTCTTACTTAATCTTAAAACACTTAAAATTGATAAAGAAACAACGGAAGAAGAAATAAATGAGAAGAATAGAGTGTATCTCTTTATTTCTACCCGTAAAGGTTACACTGCTGGAGTTCTTCCGTTTGATAATGGATTTTGGAAGGAAAAATCTTTCAAAGGGGATATCAATTTAAGAGCGTCTTATCCGACAGCATTTAAACTCTTTTCAAAACCAGAAGGTTTTGCTTATAAAGTGATCAATTCTGAGAATGGTGCCATTACGAATGGGAAAGAACTGATTGATCTAGAAACAGAATTTCTTACATTAGGTTCCTCTGTGTACGATTATGCCTATCTGCCTAAAGAACTGAGTATTGAAAATAAAGATACGAAAATCTCTCAATTCGATGAGATTCAACAGTATTATAATGGTAAATCTGTTTCAAATTGGCACTGAGAGAATTTTTAGGAAACATACAAGGAGAGTGAAAAAGAGGTTGTTATGCAAACAATAATTAATTTAGGAATATGGGAGAATAAGAATTACCATTTTGATTGGGAGGAAAAAGTCATACTAGAAGAGACATCTTCTCCTAACTACTGGTCTTATGTACTGCTCCCTATTACATTATTTATTATCAACAAAATTTCGGATGGGTTAGCGGAGGCTGGAATATTTGACAATCAGTTGGTACGACTTGGAACGATTCCGATTTTAGGTGTTATCTCCTACTTCTTAGCTGCGTGGATCATTCGATATTACCATGCAAGCCTGAAATTACAGCCATCCAAGTTGGATGAGGATCAGTGCAAGAAGTTAATCAAGGCATTAAAGAGACGGAAGGTGTACTTTACATTTCTGGTCAATCTTTTTAGGTTCCTAACTGTAGCCGCTATTCTTTTATTTGTCATTGGAAATGAAACCATTGCAGCACTCTTTTTGATGATTAGTTTTATAGTGATATTTATGTTCAAATTTGATTACCAATTATCTAAATGGCCCGATATGATGGAGAGCATATCTCAAGAAGTGGAAAACGGTAATTAAGGAAATCTCTGATGGGCATGAGGCCTTTGAAAAAGTAGGTGGATGTATTGAAAAAAATTTTAAGTTTGAAACTGGTTTGTCTAGCAATTATTGTAGTCGGTTTAATATTCTATTTTAAACCTTCAGAGACTAAGAAAAATCCTATCGAAAAGAGACCGAGCTCAACAAAAGTCATTCATAAAGGGAATCTCAAGGATGTTCAATTATTTGGTGAGAAAAATCAATTTGTTTTGAGTAAGGATCTGACCTTGGTTGATGGGAAGTATCTGGTTGGTTTTGACTATGTAAAAACCGATGACAGAATAAAATGGGAGTATGTCGGATTCCGATATTACGAGATTGACAATCATTTTAAAGAAACAACCGTAAATGCTTTAGATGAGATTCGTAAGACAGCACCAAAAGCCTTTATTTATGATTATCAAATAAATGTTAATAGTGGAGTAAGTGTTGTAGATCTAATCTATTTTGATTCTCGTAGTGCAATGGAACGTAGTATTGGAAATGGGAAAAATATTTATTACAAGTTGGATGAACAGAAATACTATAGCAAATATGCCATCCCAGAGGGCAGTGCAGTTAAGGAAAAAATAATAGACTATACAAATTTAATGGAATTAATCGATAAAAATACCGGCTTTGACCTTCAAGCAGGATTTAAATTTCAGAAACAGGCCAAGAATGTAAACACAGATATTAATCTATTTGCAATTTATCCGGAATTCAAAGAGAAAATGTTGAGTGGTAAGTACTGGATTGAACCTAGATTACAGTTGTTAAGTAGTAAGGAATGGTTTGATACTCTTCTTCATTGGTTTGCACCTAAAGGACAGGACACCTTACCTGGTGTAAAAATTGAAGCTCGGTACTCAATAGATGGTCAAGAACATGAAATTCGTTCTTATGAAGAGTTTAAACAATACTACAATGGAAAAGGTGGTGAATTGTCTGAGTAAAGCCTCATCTGGAAGGTTGGGAGAAGAAAGCTGGATTTGATCAGGTTAGTACCGTCTAGGATGCTATGTTGAAAGCATATAGGAAGTAAGTAGAATGTTAGAATATAAAGAAACAAGTATTTTCTGTCACCAACTGGTAGAGTACGATGGTAAAAAATTTCTGTTAGATGCTAGTACCATGAAGCCTAAGCTCTATTATTGGGGGCTGCCGACGGAAACTATCACTGTTGAGATGATGGAAGTAGATAAAAAAGTTGAAATTCCAGGCACACCCATCAATAAATTAAATGGGGGAACAGCAGCCATTCTAGTTCAGCCATTTGTGGGAGTGGTTTATAGTCTCTTCAAAAAGCTATTCAGTGAGTATGCTATTAGTCAGCAAATTTTTCTAAAGATAGTCTTATTTGTGGTTGCCATACTTATATCTTTTGTGTTCTTTCGATTTTCGATAGAAAAGGCTCGTAAAAAGGTTAAGAATCTATTTCCTACAGCGAGGAAGAGATACAGGGTGACTTTCAAACCGATACCAGAAAGAAAGCAAATTTTTGATGCCCATCTATTAAATGTTGTCTTACTGGCCTGTTTAGCCATGTATTTATTCACCAACAATGGAACAGAAGGGATCTTTTTGGTGATAGGCGGTATTCTTACGGCTTTTCTATTGACCTTCGAATTTGGTAAAGTTCCAGTTCTTTTAGGAGCGAAAACAGGAAATTTAAGGCTAGATAGTGTAGAAGAGATAGTCATCGAAAAAAGTAACTAGAATGAAATGGATAAGAATAAAGAAGTAGAAATGATGAAAAAAACGATCGTTTTGTTTGTAGCGCTTCTATCATTAACAGCATGCGCCCAGTCTCGACAGGAATCAAAAGATTCTTCGCCAAGCAAAACGGAGCAGATCTCAAAAGAGTCTTCAACTGTTAAAAATGAAAAAGGCTTGCAGTTTGTGGTGGGACCACAGTATGAAGGAAAAGAATCAAATGTAATTGAATTAGGGAAGAAATTAACCAAGGAACATCCAGAACTTGGAGATCAAGGAAGCCTATCGATCAACTATACGGGCGCAACTTTCTCATCAAATCAACAAGAATATGCCGTTTTTCTATTGATTAACAAAGCTGGATTTCAAATTGATAAGGATTTTGAGTTTTCATTGAGTTGGAAATATGATGGGCAATTCATTTATCAAGATCAACGGATTAGCTATAAAATTAGTGACAGTGGAGTATTGCCGGATCAATCTGCTACGATTTTGACCTTGCCAATATCAAGCGAGCAAAAACAAATTGTCGAGACCATGACACAAGAAGAAAAGATGACATTAGAGATGTCGGATTTAAAAGTAAATAAGTAGGGGAGAGATTGAGTATAATGAGGGGTTATCCTTTATATACCAGATCTTCTTTTTCAACCTTTTTTCTTGTGTTATAATAGAAGTCAATGATTCAGAAAGGAGTGAGAGAGTGGAAAAAGATTTTTGGCAGGGGGTGAGGGACGCGCTACCGACGGCTTTGGGCTATATCAGTATTGGCCTGGCTTGTGGTGTGGTGGCGTCTCCCTATCTTTCTCCTTTGGAGATGGCCTTGATGAGTATCTTGGTCTATGCTGGGGCGGCCCAGTTTGCGATGATCTCTCTGATTGCAGCTCATTCTTCGATATTGAATATGGCCTTGACGGTGTGTTTGATCAATCTCCGTAATATGTTGATGAGCCTGCATACGTCGTCTGACTTTAAGGATGCTAGTCTCGCTCATACCATCGGGATTGGAAGTCTCCTGACCGATGAGAGCTATGGGGTCTACTTGAGTGAGAAGTTAAAGACGGACACCATTACAGTTCCTTGGATGCATGGGAATAATCTAGTAGGCTATGTGGCTTGGATCAGTGCGACGGTTATCGGAACAGCTCTAGGATCTCTCCTACCTGATCCAAAGGCTTTTGGGCTTGATTTTGCTTTAGTGGCTATGTTTATTGGGATTTTTGCAGCTCAGTTTCAAGGAATGCAACTGACAGAAAAGACCAAGACCATGCTCATGGTGCTGTTAGCAGTAGCAGTGAGTTTCTTTCTCTTACTCTTTTTTGTTTCGCAACCGCTAGCTGTGCTAGCTGCGACCTTGATCGGCTGTTTTGTGGGGGTGGTCTGTGATGCGCGTGAATAGTTATATCTTTATGGCCATTCTGGCCTCAGCCCTCGTTACCTGGATTCCTCGGATCTTGCCCTTCCTCTTAGTCAAATACAAGGGACTGCCGGCTCCTGTGACCCGCTTTCTCAAATACCTGCCCATTTCCATTATCTTTGCCTTGGTTTTATCAAGCTTAGTAGATGGAAAAATTGGAAGCCTCCCGCAGTTCCACTGGTTGGACATCATGGTGGCCATTCCTAGCTTCTTTGTAGCCTTTCGTTACAAAACCCTTATGGGAACTGTCTTATTTGGAATTGTCTTGATCGCCCTATTACGATTGGCGTTTTAAATGGAAAAATATGTTACAAAAAAGTTACAATTGTTACAAAAAACTTGATTTTTGTAACAATTGGAGTATAATGGGACTCAGAAAGATAAAGAGGTGATCGTATGAAAAAATCAATCTTCCGTTGGAGTGCCGCTGTTCTGGTGGCTGCGTCACTTGGTCTAGCACTCGGTGGTTGTGGTGCAAAGGATAAAAAGACAGCTTCCTCATCCGCAAAAGCATCTACTAGCAAGGTAGAGAAAAAAGCCAAAAGTAATAGCAAAAAGAGTGCCGCATCTTCCTCTCAAGCAAACGATACAGCTAGCTCTTCGACTCAAGCCAGTAGCGCGACAGCTTCAAAAGACTCTGGTAAGACTGAGAATGCGTCTACTACGACGCAAGCTACTGTCCCTGCAGAATTGGTGGGAACTTGGGTAGGATCTAGCCCACAAGCAGATGCGATTAAAATGACAGTGGATGCCAATGGAAATGTGACAACAGTGGTTAGCTTCAAAAATGATAGCGAACCGACTCGGACAGCGACCTATACAGCAAGAGCCGTTCAAGCAACAGGCAATATCTATTATTGGAATGTTGAAGGCTTTGATGGGGCTGATGCCTTGCTTCCTGGGATCACAGGGCTAGGTGGAGCAAATTTCCGATTTGAACCTGGTTTTGTCTTAGAAGAAGGACACTATACACCGATTGTTTTCACAACGGATCTCAATACAGAATTTGACTATACCAAATACAATGATTTCCGTTTTTCATTAACCAAAGAACAATAAAAAGACGAACTCGATGGAAGATCGAGTTCGTTTTTTTAGATAGATTAACGAAGATAGATAACTTTGAACAATAATACAGCTAAGATACCAGCAAGAATTGGGGCTACAACTGGTACCCAAGCATACCACCATTTAGAATCCCCTTTGTGTTCTCCCAAGATAGACTTTGGAAGGAAGGCATGGACCAAACGAGGACCAAAGTCACGTGCAGGGTTCAAACCAGGTCCAGTAGGACCACCGAGTGAAGTAACGAGAGCCATAACAAGGAATCCAAGAGCCAAGTGAGCAACACCTAGACCTGGAGCATCTGCTTCTGCCAAAGCCAATTTTGCTGCTGATGTGGTAGCATCAAAGACTCCTCCATGCTCAGCTGCAGCTTTTTGAGCTAGACCAGCAACCTCTGCTCCGAAGAAATTCTTGGTTAATCCAAGTGCAGCAAAGAAAAGGACGAAAGATCCAGCAAACTCGTTGATAAAGCCATTGATGGTAGCAGCCTTACGTGATTCAGGAGTTCCTTTATCCAAACTAGAAATCGTTGAGAATGTTCCCAAGATGTTGTTTGGATTCTCAGTCTGTTGATAATATGGACGGTGACACGCAACGACAACCAATTGTCCAAACATAGCTCCAAGAAGTTGAGCAGCGATGTATGGTAAAACATTTGCCCAAGGGAAGAGTCCGCTAACCGCAAGTCCAAGAGTGAAGGCTGGGTTAATGTGGTTCCCTGAAACATTACCGAACATCAAGGCTGGAATCATTACCCCCATCCCATATCCAATCGCAATGACAAGCCATCCGCTTTGATGACCTTTAGTTCCTTTTAATTCAACGTTTGCAACAGCACCGTTTCCGAGGATAAGTAGCAAAGCTGTCCCGAAAAACTCAGTCATGAGTTTAACACTAAAATCAAAATCCATGATTCTAATAATCTCCTTTATAAATTTTATACCAATCCATTCTATCAAGTAAATACTAACTTGTAAAGAATTTTTAAAAATTTTATTTCAATAGATGAAGAATAAAGTTAGTGAATTTCTATCAGTAATGAGGGCTCCCTGCTACCCAACCAGTGCAGAGGGCGGATGTGATATTAAAACCGCCTGTATGGGCATTGATATCGAGGACTTCTCCTGCAAAGTGGAGTCCAGGAACGAGCTTGCTTTCTAGGGTTTTAGGATTGATTTCTTTAAGGCTGACACCGCCCTTGGTCACAAAGGACTTGGCTAGTGACATCTTCCCAGTGACGGGGATGGGCAACTCTTTGATTTTTTGAATGAGCTCTTCTGTCTGAGGAGGAGTGAGTTGCTTGGCTTTTTCAGGGAATCCTTGCGCCAAGAAATCAGCTAATCGTTCAGGAAGCAGGGCTTTGAGGCTATTTTTAATGGCCTTTTCTCGATACTCTTCTAGAAAGTCTTTTAACTCTTGAGAAGAGGTTGTCGGAAGGAGGTCCAGAGATAAGATTTCACCGCCTTTAACAAAGCTGGACATCCGAAGGGCTGCAGGGCCAGAAAGTCCAAAATGGGTAAAGAGAAGGTCGTGTGTGATGATGTGTTTTCCGTAGCTGAGGGTCACATCTGTCAGAGAGATCCCTTGGAGGGCCTTGTGTGGAAAATCTGTCAAAAGAGGACTTTCTGCCGCTTCGAGATCGGTGATGGTGTGTTTAAAGTGGCGGGCAATTTCGTGTCCATAGCCGGTAGAGCCGGTAGAGGGGTAGGATTTGCCTCCGGTTGTGACGATCAGCTTATCAGCTGTCCAAGTGTTTTCAGATGATTTGACGATGAAGATGTCTTCTGGCTTGGTGACAGAGACCACTTCACAGTTGGTGGCAATACTAGCACCTAGCTCAAGGATCTTATTTTCTAAGGCTTGAATAATGGTGCGAGATTGATCACTAACAGGAAAGACCCGGCCATGATCTTCGACTTTTAACTTGACGCCATTATCGGTAAAAAATTGGATGATATCATGATTATCAAATTGGGAAAACACACTGTAAAGGAAACGGCCATTTCCAGGGATACCGGCCATCAAATCGTCTAAGGTCCCGTTGTTTGTGACATTACAGCGACCTCCTCCGGTACCAGCAAGTTTCTTGCCCAGCTTTTTATTTTTTTCGATCAGTAGCGTAGGTTGGCCATAAGAGGCGCTGGCAATGGTCGCCATCATACCTGCTGGGCCACCACCGATGACAATGGTGTGAAAATGAGTCATGTAGATCCTTTCATGGTAACTTAACCGTTTTTGGTTTCATTGTATCATAAAATGGATGTCATGAATCAAAATAGTAGCTTCAATTTTTGGTAATTTGTTTTATTTTTTTAGAAAAAAGCTTGCAAATTTTCCGAAAAGGAGTAAACTGATAGGGATAAATGGATGTTTACTTCTAAGTAAGCAGAAGCGAGGATACGAATCCTTATTGGAAATGATCCATAAAAAGGGAGATGAAGATGAAATTATATGTACAACTGACGATTATATTCACGATTTCATTAATTGGTGAAATCATTTCGGATGGGTTGCACTTACCAATTCCTGGAAGTATGATCGGGCTGTTGATCCTATTTTTATTATTACAGTTTAAGTTACTACGCATGCGCCACGTCAATATGGTAGGAAATTTTTTATTAGCAAACATGACGATTCTGTTTCTTCCCCCTGCTGTCGGTATTATGGATAAGTTTCATGTGATTGCACCTTATCTGTTTCCAATCATGTTGATTCTAGTTGGAGCCTTGGTCATCAATGTGGCTTTAATTGCAATTGTGGTTAGTTTTATAAAAAATCGTTTTGAAGGTGATTATCCAGAAGGGGGACGCAAGCATGGCTAATTTTGCGAGTAATCCTTTATTTGGGATTGTCTTATCTATTTGGGCTTATTTGATTGGAATGTTAATCTTCCGCAGGTATCCCCATCCTATAACAACGCCACTTTTAGTGGCTACAGTTATCGTTATCTTATTCTTAATGATTACAGGAATTTCTTATAAAGATTACTATGTCGGTGGTTCCCTGTTAAATCAGTTGATTGGACCATCGACAGTCGCCTTGGGGATTCCTCTCTATAAAAGTTTCCATTTGATGAAGCATCATGCACGGAGTATTTTGATCGGCTCAACAGTAGCGGTTATTGTGAATACGATTTTTACAGCCTTGATCGCGAAAGCATTTGGAATGAAGTACTTTCTAGCCATTTCGCTCTTTCCAAAATCGGTTACGACTGCAATGGCAGTTGGGATTACTGAAAAAATGCAAGGAATTACGACCATCACTCTTGTGGTAGTTGTAGCAACTGGATTATTAACAAGTGTCTTGGGTCCAACGATATTGAAACTGTTAAAAATAAAAGATCCAGTAGCTATTGGTTTAGCCCTTGGAGGAACTGGACATGCAGTAGGAACAGGGACAGCGTTTAAGTATGGTCATGTAGCCGGTGCTATGGCAGGATTGGCAATAGGGATCACAGGAATTTTGTATGTATTCATTAGTCCAATTGTGGCTTCGATGATTTTATCCTAATACATTTTATTATTTTCTGAGAGAGGCTCAAGAAGGGTCTCTTTCATTTTGTAGTGAAAGCTTAAAAATCAATCTAGAGTGAAAGAAGCTTTTCATGATTACTATCCAAAGCTTTTCCAAGCGTCTAAAAAATGGTATAATGAACTGTAAATTTCAGAAGTTGGAAGGAATGTCATTACTATGATGAATATGCAAGACTTAATTTAAGATTCTTAAAGTCTTGTTATTTATCAAAATACTGATTTTAAGCGATTTTGTATTTGATAAAATCAACAATTTATAGATGTGTTACATTATATTGGACAGTAAATGGACAGTGACAGAGTGTTTGAAGGAGAGAAAAAGAGGCCTAAGGGTCTCTTTTGTTTGTTTTGTAGTTAGTTTAAAATTAGTTTATTTCAAAAATACTAAGTAAGTATTTAAGATAGAAGAGAAACGCTGATTTGTTTAACGTTCTGAAGGCAGTACAGTTAACTAGATAGGGATTGAGTTAGTTTATTTATCAAATTTTTTAAAAAAATAAAATTTTTTATAATATCTATTTTTATTAAGCGTCAAATCAATATCTTCTTCAACTTCTTTTACAGTTATATTTATAAAACGAGGCAATGATAGAAGTTGTAAATTATAAAATTTTATTCCCCTGCTGTTTAGAACAAGCAAATCTAGTAAATTGCCCTCTATCCTAATTTCAACTTGAACTTCTCTTGACATTAAATTCTTAATAATCAGAAAATCTTTTTGTTGACTTCTTTTAGAATTTACGTAGACATATTTTTTTCGTTCGAAAATAATTTTTTTCAAATCTTATACCATTTCAATAATATAATCTTTTTTATTAATATAATTTTTTGTATGGCTAACAATAATCAAAATAGAATTTTTGAATCTATCTCTAAACATCTCATCAATTTTTCTAGAATTCACCTCATCTATATGAGCATATGGTTCATCTAATATTACAATTTCGGAATCCTCTTTTAAGTATTCTCTAGCTAATGCTAATCTAGCAATTTGGCCTTTTGAAAGTGTTTTTTCAGTAACTATTAGATTTAATAGGTCCTTATTATGAAACTCATCAAACAATCCGAATTTTTGAAGCGTATCTATCAGCTCTTCGTCTGGTATCTGATGCGAATATGATAGATTATCCCTTATTGTTTTATTTACTAATATTTGCTGTTGACTTTGATAATAGGCCAGTTTACTATATAGGGTTTTCCCATTCTTAAAAGTTAAATGAATTTGCCCAGTGTTAAATTTAACTAAACCTAAAATAGAATTTAATAACGTTGTTTTACCAATACCAGAACTACCTGTTAATTGGTATACTTCACCTTCATAAAAATTTAGATTACTTATTATTTTTTTATTAAACGGATTTAAATAATTAATTATTTCAATTTGAGTGTTTTTTCCAAATTTTACAAATACACAATTATTCGAATTCGATTCTAAATCAGAAAATGTATTAAGATATTCTACCATAACCTCTTTGCTTCGCTTTATACTAGTTAGATCATCTGATATTGCTAATAAAGGAGCTAGTAATTGAGCACAGTACATGATATATAGAGTAACTGAAGACATCTGTGTCACACCTCTTTTTATATCATTCATAATAATAAATAACAATGATATAGAAATTAAAATAAATAATAATTGGTTACCAATCTGGCTAAATATACTTATCTTTAAAGTATTTACTGATATTTTAAAAATTTCTTGAATTGATATTTTTAAATCTTTAAATTCTTTATCAATGGTATTGTTAATTCTTATTAATCCCAACCTTCCAAGGACATCAGAAAGTTGCTGATTTGTTGTTGATAAAAAATTTTGAAATCTGATTTGAATTTTAGATAAGATTTTTCCGGATAAAATTGAATAAGTAACTACTACCAATATACCTATGATTATAAATAACGTAATTTTTAAATTTAGATAAAACAATATGATTATACTTAAACTTAATTGAAGGGTATTTATTATTAAAGTTGGAATCTGTCTCGAAATTAAATCAGAAAAAAAGCCGGGATTATATATGACTCTACTTGCCCAAGTAGTAGTTTCAAGATTAAATATTTCCGAATTTAGAAGAGATAATACACTTTCTTTTCGTAGAGATAAGATCGTATGTTCTCCTATTTTTCCGAGTATATATAAAGAAAAATACATAATTGCATTTTGTATTAAAAAAAGTAGTGCAAGAGGTACCATTCTATTATAGTTAAATTCTTTAAAGTTTTGGAATAATAGATTAATCTGAGCTGGCAATAATAGTCCTACAATAGCTGAGACTGAAGCTAGTACCACACCTATTCCCCATAGTACTCTTTCTTTGAAACTTATATAAAAATGTATTTTTTTTAATAAATCTACGATAGTCATAGTGTACCTCTAATATATTATGTTAGCTAACATTAAATTAAAAGATAGGTGCACCTTTTTTATGAGAGAGATGCACCTATTTTATAGAAGTTAGTATTTAATGAAAATATCCAATAATCGAGCTACGTTTTTAAGATAAATTAGACATGTACTTTCTTCCATTATGATTTCTTTCTACCATTTGAATAGTAGGTTACATGAGTATAAACACCCCAAAACCATTGAGTTGTCAATTTTTTAAATAATCTAATCATTTTCCATCACCTCCTCCTAATAAGGCAAAAAAACAATATTATGATTTCTTTCTACCATTTGAATAGTAGGTTACATGGGTATAAACACCCCAGAACCATTGAGTCGTTAATTTTTTAAATAATTTTAGCATGATTTTTTCACCTCCTTTCAATATATATTTCATCAGAATTGTCCTTGCTTAACTTTTCTAAAAGTTTTGGAAAGAATTGCAATAAATCCACCTAGTAATAATTCTTGTAAAAAGAATCCGAAATAAGTACCAAATTGTAAATTTCTATTAAATGTAAACACTGAGGTTTCGGATTGAATAGTATTTTGTTCAATAATCGTCATAGGGGTAACACTAAAAATTGCAAACATCATCAATGCGTGTATAATTCCAAAACTAATCAAGATTAACCAAGTATGTTTATTTTTAACTGCAATATTACCAGAAATAAAAGCCAATAATATTGACGGAATAATTTGAACAAATAACATAAATTGAAAAATACTAAAATGTTCTAACATGAAAAAACATATTGAAAATTCTACAACTAGTAACGCAATAAACACTATTTCTTTGTTTGTAAGTTTCATTTTATCTCCTTTAAATAAAATCTAATACAATATTCCATAAAGCATGAATTGTTGTTGAGACAAGAATATTTCCGGTTTTATCCCTAATGACAAATAAAACAATAGATAGCGGGAGCCTGTATAATAAATTATCTAATATACTTTCCTCCATATGTCCTAAATAGCTAAATATTATACCTTGTAGTAAACATATAATAAAAAAATTTCTAAATAATATCTTAAGTATTTCAGGAACCAGTAATCTATAAACGAATTCTTCTTCCCAGGCAATTAAAAAATTTAATACAATAAATAAAAATATATAAATGGCTGAAATATATTTTTCTGTAAATAGAAATACATATATAGTTATTAAAATAACTGAAATAATTAGAATACTGACTTGTTTAAAAGAGAATATTTGTTTGGTTTTAATACGAATTAAACCTGTTTTATTTAGCTCCCACCATAGAAATAATGCTGTCATTGCAAATATTATTCGTTCACCGAACATCATTTTTAGCATTCCTGCATTCCCTAATAACAGAGCTACGAGAGCATCTCCTAAAATAAGAGATAAGAGTGGAAAAATTGCTGTGGCGATTAATATAACAACAACTTCATGTTTATGTAGATTACAATTCTCCATTATTTCAAACCTTCAATAACATTTTTATTTGCTGCAACCATTGCAGGAATGATACTAAATACAACTCCAAATACACTAGTTGTAAACAATGTGATTAAAATGTGATTCAAAGTTAATGTCGCAACAAAACCACTTATATTCATTAAAATAACAAATATTTCAGCTATTAGGATTCCTGACATACCTCCTATTATGGATAAAAATGTACCCTCTATCATATACGATAGGTAGATATCAGATTTTTTTGCACCTAGAGCACGACGAATTGCTATTTCCTTACTACGCTCACTTACGGAAGATAACAAAGCATTCATGACTCCAAAACCAGCAACAAATATTGAAATACTTGAAAGAAATGCAATAAAATTAAGTATAGTGTTAGCTTGAGCTTTAGTTTCTTCATAAACACGTTTGTTATCGATATATGAATAAGTTCCTTCACGATGATATGTTCCATGAATATCTAAAATTGACAAAGCTTTATTAATATTCTCTATTTTGTTAGTTGATATCACCAGCTCATCAAAATATTCCTTATATCCTAACAGTAAACGCTTCGTATCCTCAGTAACTATTAAAGAAGGTAATCTTTCGTTAACAGCTGATCCATAAAAAATTGACTGAATAGTGTAATCTTTGCCAGATATATTAATAGTTTTTCCTAAGAAATTCTCAACGTTTCCCTTTCGAGTCAATAACATTAGAGCTTTATCGCTAATAGCAATCCCGTTATTTAGGTTCTTTATCGATTTCCCTTTTAATAAGGATGGTACATTTAATCCATTTTTATTCAAATCATCTAATGTACGAAAACTGAGATATTGTTTTGTTTTATTAAAATATGTTTCAGCATACAAGCCATAGGAACTAGCAGATAACCTCACATCTTTCCCGATAGAATTCTCAACTAATCTTTTATCTTCCTTAGAAAAACCACCTCTAGTCAAGATATTTTTGGGAGTATAAGTTATTGTTACAGAATCCTCCTCAATGTGTAAGTCATCACCTAATGTAGAAGTGGTATAAGAAGAACTTGATAAAATAACTAGTACCACAAATGTTGCTACGGCAATCGCTAGAGCAGTGAGAATACTCTGTCGTTTATTTCTCAATAACAGTTTTAAAGTATCTATCAAAATTTTTTTAAACTTCATTTAATTTCAATCCTTCCAGCGTTAAATGACCATTTCTCATTTTATACCTAGTTTTACTGCAATTTGCAACAAACTCATCATGAGTAACAATGATAATTGTAGTACCAGAATTGTTTAAATTTTGTAGAATTTGTAAAATCTCGTCCCTACTTTCTTCGTCTAATGCTCCTGTAGGTTCATCTGCTATAAGAAATTTTGGCTTATGAGCAAGAGCTCTGATTAGAGCAACTCGCTGTTTTTGTCCCCCTGATAAATTATTTGGATATTCATTAAGTTTGTCTACAAGGCCCAAGTCTTCAACTAAACTCTCAATGTATTTTAAATTTGCCTTCTTCTCTGAGTAGAGGAATGATAATAAAATATTTTCTCTAACCGTGTACTCATCAATTAGATGAAATTGTTGAAATACAAAACCAATATCATTGTTACGGAGTGTAGCATGTTGATCCTCATTTAAACTTTTTATAATTTCTCCGTTAAGTTTGTACTCTCCGCGAAATTCAGAATCGAGTAATCCTAAAATATTGATTAATGTGGATTTACCAGATCCAGATGGACCCATTATAGATATAAAATCTCCTTGTTTAACTATTAAATTTATATCTTTTAAAACACTATTTTTAAATTCTCCTTGATTAAAACTTTTACATATATTTTTTAATTCCAACATAGAATACTCCATTTTATCTTATCAATTATATAAAAGTCCAAAAAATTGAAATAACTAGTAATAACATATTTTATCTCCTTTGTTTTTTTATTTACGAATATTATACTTATAAAAAACATATATAAAAAGGCCAAAAATGTCACTTATTTTAAATAGAATTCTTTATATAAACACATTATTAATAAAAAAAATCCCGAATCAGCTTTAACTTTAGCTAATTCGGGATTTTGCCATGACATTTTTGTCACTTTCCTTACTCAGTTTTTATTTTTAAAGTAATCTTGAAGATCACTTTGCCATTGTTTTTCTATCTGTTCTATAAGATAGCTATTATTAATCATTTTTGCAAATATTTTTGCTTCTTGAAAAAAATTTTCGGCCATTTGATAATTTTGTTTTGAAAATAGCGCATAGCGCCATTCCCATATACGAATAATAGGTTTTTTCTGATAGTCGTAGGTTTTAGATGTTAAATCATTCAATTCTTGAAGAATTTTTTCAAATCGAGTATAATCACTCATTTTTTCAAATATTCCAAGTAATAAAAGTAAGGAATCTCTAACAATAAATACATAATCAAGATCGAACTTATCTAATTGTTGTAGAATATTGTTAGCTATTATTGTACATTTATGTTTTTCTTTCTCATCTAGAAGTGTATTGGGATGAACTAATCTTAATAAAAATAATTTTATGATTAAAAGCTCATTTACTTCGTATTCGGTTTTAAGAAGAATTTGATTAAAGTAATCTTGTAAAATCATTTCCAAATTACTATCATCGTTTTGCAGCCCAAAGTCGTCATAGGCTTGTAAAATATCGATAATGATCCTTTCTTCTTCAGGTAAATCATCGTAATACTCGTCAAAAATCTTATCAAAAATTTTTTCTTTTTCTTTAGCAATGTTCTCATCTTCATATGTGGGGGTTCTCATCAAGTAATATTTTAACTGCAAATAATCTTTTTCTAACTCTACGTAATCTGGCATTAATTTAAAATCTTCTATTCCTAGCCGATTCGCAATATATTTCAATTTTGTTAATGTAGGTCTTGACTCACCTCTTTCAATCCTAATTAATTGACGGACACTTAATTCAGATTCATCTCCACAGAATTCTTGACGACTTATTTTTTGAGCTAATCGCATCCTTTCAATTCTTTTACCAAAATCCAGCAACTAGTTTTAACCTCCTAAGTTAATTACTTATATTATAGCATTTATTGAATAACATTTAAAAATTTTAATTTATGAATATAGATATGGATACTGTCAATAATTTTGTGTGAAAAATCAGGCAGACTTTTCTTTCCGAAATTGTCAAGTCAAGTGCAACAAAGATGTTCCTTTGATTAAGTCAGTATTCTTAAAGCTGTTTGAGCAATCTTAAAGAGCTTTTTTGCAGGCAGATAGACATGAATTCGTCTTGGTCTTTCATTGGTAGCATTTGTATAGTCCTATAAAAGATTATGATTTAGTTCTTTTAACAAACTCCTCTTTTGGAATGAACTCTCTTAGTAGTCCATTAAAGTTCACATTTGTCACTCGTTCATAAGATGAATAGGCATGAGCATAAACATCTACCCTTTATTTCACTCAATGAAGAAATTTCGTTCCATTATTTGTAGTGTTGAGCTTAATGGATAAAGTTACATAAACTATACGACTACTTGATTGACCTACTTTGCCTTCTTCTTCACGAGTATCCTTGTGATAGCATAGTGTGTTCGTCGTTCTACCAAGATCAGAATAGAAGGACCTCCTACTGTCTTTCCACCCAGAACAGAATCGATTTTCCAATCTCCAAAATGGGAACGATTATTGATCTCTTCAGGTATTTCTTCAATTGACTTTCATAGATGTTCTTTGGTAGAGAGACGCTTGGCAAATTTCTTACGGCTCTGCACTGCTCTTGGAAAATCAATGACCTTAATTTTAACAATCCTTGATGGACATAGTTAAAGAGCGTCTTGCTTGAAGGATCAGCTGTTGGGGTCTATATGTGTGAACAAAGGTATCTTCGCTAAGCTTCTTTCTCATTGCTTCTGTATATTCTATCAGAAAGTAGATCGAAACTCGATCCAGTTTCAGATAATAGCCGGCTACTCTAGCATGACGATAACAGTTATTGGCAGAATCTACAAAATATTGTTGATAAAAGACATTCTACCCATTGACTTGTGTTATGGACCCATGATTGATTTAACGAGTAATAGTAGTTCGATTTCTCCCCAGTCGCGCATGTTTGAGTCCTAAACATAAATAAGCTCAATTTTCCTCGTTCAGCTTCAGATAAGTGTTTGTAGGATTGATTTGAGGCAGAACAATTAGTGGACATGATCATCTTCTGTTATACTGTTTTTTGCAACTCTGGTATATCAGATGACATGTCATTTTCGTTGCACTTCATTTTACAACAGCGCATTATTTATAATCCACAACAGTTCAAGATAGATTTCTTAAATTATCATAAAAATTGAAATAACAATTAATATTTGATAGAATAAAATAGTGTACTTTATAATTTTACTTAGTCATAACTATTTTTTAAGGGATTACCTTTTAAATCAAAAAATGAGCCATATGACAATATTTATTCACAGCATAGTATTTTAATCATTGTAGAGTATAAAAAATGCAAAAATTTTATGATAATTATTGTAAAAAAAGAGTTGACAAAGATGAAATATATTTCTTTAATGGATATCAAGGAGAAGTTGAATTAAACAAGAGTAACATAGACAAACAAAAAGAATCCGAAGTTCTTCTAGTAAGATATGCTAGTCCAAAATCAAATTTTGACAGGTTGAGATATAAAAAATTTAACTATGATGAAGATACTCAAATGGATGATACATTTTCATTTGAATCGGAACTTGCAGAATTAGAAAAAGATTCACAACGCTTTGCTCCAGATTTGAATAAAAATAAGGAGGTATATTTCCTTCCGACAAATCTAGAATCAATAGTAAAACAAATAATTAATGGTAATAGAAGAAAAGTACCTGAAATTCTATTTCCTTTAATTCCACAGGATATTCAGAGGGAATTTAATTTTAAATGTACTCCTACGCCAATAGAAATTGTTACTCATGAAAATTTTGGTAGATTTGCTACTTCATTTATTAAATTAGAAGAATCCTTGAATGTTCTCGAAGTAAAAGAAAAAATGGATTTTATAAAACAAAATATAAATGATAAGTTTGTTGATGGAATAAACGATTATTTTGTTGGTAATTTAAACCAAGGCTTCGGAATGATGGAACGTGATTCTGAGAAAAAATATGCTACACCGAGTACGTTTCACTATAATTTTGTATTGAGAGACAATGAAAAGGATAGTATGGTGAATTTACTAAAATTATTGAGTGAAGAATTTATACCATATCCGTTTGAATAAAAAACGAGTGGAGGAAAAATAATATGATAAATCAAGATATAAATAATTTTGATAAAATTATGAATATTGTAGAGAAAAATGATATAAAAATGCCTTTACTAGCAATAAATGAACCGATTTTTGGTATTGTATCGCACTTAGATAAGATTTACACGATTTATGTCATGCAAGATAGGACTTTGTTGAAAAATGATCATTTGGTAGATATAAAAGAAATTTTAATTACTGAACCTAACCCTAATAATCTATACAAAGTAATAGATGGTAAAATTTCAATTCGTAATTTCTTTTTGAAATCTAATAATTACAGCATTGGAAAAATAGCTAATAAAATTTTTCCAAAAGTAGAAATTAAAGACTTTTCGAAAATTTCAAATAAAATTCCTCCAATGGATTTATATTTAAATTTGAATTTGGAATGTACGAAATATTATAAAGATAACATTAAAAGTCGTTGTGAACGTTTAAAAGAATACAATAACTTTAATAATAGTCTTACTTTTACAAATAATAAAAATGTGGAAGTGAAGAAACAGATAGAAGCTCTAGATATACATTGGGAACTTAAAGATGAAATATATAGTAATAAATAATGGTTGTAAAATTAATACATTAGAGTATAATACATTTGAGATAGACGAGTATAAATCTGGTGAGACAATTTCAGAGAACCAAGAAGTTAATCTTTCTATAAAAATAGGTTTTAATAAGAATAATATATTAAAAAGAGTTCTATTACTAGATATTTTAGTAGAAGGTAAACACGAGGATCTCTTATTACGTAATCTTCATTTAGATTTATTTTACGAATTTGAGTACAAAAAAGAGTATAAAGAATCTTTTTTTGATCATTTAGATATGTATATGATAAAACATTTTTTAATAGAAACTAATAAAATTGTTGAGACTATAAGTTCATTAGATCAAGCAACATCTTTTTCTTTAAAAGAAGCAATAAGTGATGTTAGTAAAAAAATTCCAGAGGATTTATCAGTATCAGTGGAGTAAATTAATTATCGTGATTTATTTTTGGAATATAAACAGTATTTTTTCTTGGTTCATTTAAAAATTAGAACTCATTTAAAAGAGGCTCAGTTTTGAGCCTCTTTTTTCTTTCTTTGATATGCTAACGATTTGTTTTTAGGTTAGTGTCAGAAATTTTATTCTTTTCTTAGTTCAATGACTTGATCGTATCGACTTTCATTATCAATATGGTGAG
>NZ_JUPI01000048.1 GCF_001074805.1 Streptococcus parasanguinis
TCAAGGGGTTAAGACACCGCCTTTTCACGGCGGTAACACGGGTTCGAATCCCGTACGGACTATCGATAAACTGTCACCAAGTGGCAGTTTTTTTGTGTATTTGAACAAAATAGGTAAAATAATAACCAAATAGTTAAAAAAACGTGCAGAATAGAAAAAAAGTCCAATGGGCTTCTTTATTTTTATAAAATACAGATAAAAGTAAAGGAGAGCTTATGGAATTTAATAAAATGTATCAAAAAGTAAAATATATCGTAAGAAAATGTGAAAAAGAATATTATATTCAATTATGGGAAAAAGATGATTGGGAACAAGAAGGTCAGCTAACTCTGTTTGAACTTTATCAAAAGAATCCTGAAATTGAAACAAATGAAGAATTACTTTATACATATTTCAAAACAAAATTTAGAAATCATATTAAAGATAAAATAAGACAACAGGAAAGTGATAAAAGAAAAATTAATAGACTTCCATATATTGAAATTGGGGAAATTAGCCACAGAATTTCGTCAAGAAAGATGTATTTAGACGAACTGGTAGTTCTAAGAGATTCTTTAAAGGATTTTAAAGATAAATTAACAGCAAAAGAAAAAGAACAATATGAAGCATTACTAACAAACAGAAGATGTCAAGGAAAAGCAAAAATGAAAAAGAAATTAGAGAACTATCTAAAGGATTTTAAAAATTCCATTTAAAAAATGAAAGTTAACAGTGTTTAAAAAAACTTTCAATAAAATAAAATTTTTTGAGAAAAAGTATTGACAGTAAGTCCAGGTCATGATATACTAA
>NZ_JUPI01000049.1 GCF_001074805.1 Streptococcus parasanguinis
AAGTTTAGGATTTTCTATCAAACAAAGTTAGGAGGTCTTTATTTGATGGTTTTATTATAAGGCTGATTTCTTAAAGAAAACTTAAGAAAAGACGCTGCTTATAAGAATCGGTCTTAGGTCTGATATTTTTTTACAACAGAAACTATTTAGATTTTTTTCAAAATAGAGTTGACAAACCCATTCGAAAGTACTAGAATCTATTTAGAAAGATTTCTAAATAGATTGGAGGAGATAGAGAATGAATTTTGCGCAAACATTTAAAGCTTTATCGAATCCGATAAGAAGAAGTATCTTAGAACTGCTAAAGGCAGGGAAATTATCTGCTGGAGATATCGCTGGCCACTTTGATGTAGCAGGAGCGACCATTTCCCATCATTTAAGCCTCCTCAAGCAGGCAGATTTAATTCGAGAGGAAAAAGAGAAGAATTTTATCTACTATGAACTCAATACTTCTGTCTTGGAGGATTTAATGGTCTGGCTCGTTGATTTGAAAGGAGACTCTACTGATGAAAACGAATAAAAAACTATTGCTATTAACTTCTATGGTGATCCTTTTCCCCATGCTTTGGGGGCTGATGATTTGGTCGCAATTGCCTAACCAAATCCCGATTCACTTCAATTTTGCTGGCCAGGCCAATAACTTCCAATCGAAACCCCTGGTTGTGTTTGGTCTTCCTATTTTCGATCTCATGGTGCATCTGTTTATGATCTTTATGATCGGTCGCGATTCTAAGAATAGCGCTATGAATGAAAAAATGATCAGAGCGATTTACTGGTTGACCCCAATCGTTTCCTTAAGTACCTCCTATCTCATCTATAGCAAGGCGCTAGGATCTACTACCAATCCATCAGTTTTTGTTTCGGTTCTGCTAGGGCTCATCTTTGTAATCATGGGCAATTACATGCCTAAGCTAAAAGTGAATCACACGGTTGGAATCCGTCTGCCTTGGACCTTACAGAGTGAAGATAACTGGCACAAAACCCATCGCTTGGCAGGGAAATTGTGGGTCCTCGGAGGGTTGATCCTTCTACTTGAAGCAGGACTTCAATTCGCACTTTCTTATGTTTTGGTGCTGGTCATCCTCGCCGTTGTGTTTATCCCTGTGATGTACTCTTATCAATTAAGTCGGAAAAATCGTTAGTATAAAAAACAACCAGAGAAGAAGCAGTCGTGAACAGTTTCTTTTCCGGTTGTTTTTGCTTGTTCATCGTTTCAAATTTAAAACTTTCAGGAAAATAGGTCTTTTTCGGAAAGTTCTAATTTTGTTGTGTAGAAGTTCATAAGCACATAAAATTTGTTTTCGAAAAAATAAATTAATCGAAAATATTATATACCTAGTTCTAAAATTTCCTCATGCCAAAAATCAAAAGACTCATTAATATATAATAAAACATTAAACAATTTAAGAAAATCCTTCTTTGACATATCATTTTCCCACCGTCCATGATTAATCATATTCCTGTTAGGTTTATCAGAATTGAAACGAGGAGTATATGCAAAAAAATCATACAGCCAACTTATTAGCCCAATATCATAAATAGTATTGCTAATAAATTTATCTTGTAACGTTTGATTTAGCACATTCACTGCTCCTTTCCCCACCTGAATTCCATCTTTTTTATTTCGATTTAATGATTTTGTTTCTATTTTTTCATAAAATCTATTTATTGCACCATCAATCGCTATTGTCGCAAGGGTATATGCCGAATAATAATTTCCACTACTATATGAATCAACCATTGATTTCACTAATGGCTTTGAATACCAATCAGACTCTTCCAAGTCTACTACTTTTTCACTATTATTTATAATATCTTCTAACAGAATATACCATTTCGTTTCTAATTCTTCTAAATTATCAGATATTAAATCACTAACTGGATCTCCATTTTGAAAAAAAACAACCCACCCTTTACTAGCTAAAAGGATTATATTTTCTCTGATTTTTTCATATTCTTCAGCTGAATATAAAGGTTTAAGTACATTAATTGAATCACTAAGGCTCAATAGTATTTCAAGGTATGACTTCTCAAAAGTTGCAATTGTTTTCTTAACAACTTCTGTTGTCTTTTTAAGGAATTCTGTTTGCTGTTCTTCTATTTCAGCAAATACTTTAGATGCCTCTTTAACACCACTATTTTTCATAACCTCAGCATATTTAATTATTGGTGAGTTCAACATCATGCTTTCAATTGCTTTCATAGCCGATAACTGCGTAACATCTAATCCCGCATTTATTCTGGCAATATCTCCTAAAGCCATTATTGGAATTCCTTGCCTATTTAAATCACCTACAGTTGCTTTGAAGCCATTTACACTAACAGGGATCGGATTTTTAACTTCTTTTGATTCTCTTTTCATATGCCCTCCAAACAAGGTAAAGTAACAATAAATTACATTACCTTATTGTATTTCCTCTTTAATACGTTGTATTAATTGGTTAGTAATTGCTATCAACTTAAATTTATCAATTATATCTATCATTATTATATCATTAGTTAATGGAATTTTTTCCCTGCAAAATATTATACCCTTATGCTACAATAATTATAAAAATGAGAAAGAGAGAGTTTTATTATGAAGAATCCTTGGCTAGAAACTGAGCCCCGAATTTTTGGTGATAAAAAAATAATTGTTGCTAGTGACGACTGGAAATATTTTGAAAAATTATTAAATACCTCAGAAAAAATTAAGGATTTACAGTTAGGTATCTATCCGCAACACTTTGTGGGAGATCTAAAAAATGCTGAAATTATGATACTGAGCCTAAACCCAGGATATAAAGAAGAATACGAGCGTGCTTATAAAAATAAACAGGGATATGAAGATATTATAAAAAACAATCTAGAAATGAAAAATTCACGTTTTCATGCCCTAGATTTAGCAACTGAGGATGACCTAGGTTATTGGGGAAAAAGATTGAAGTTTTTGGTTGACGATAATAAAAGTAAAAACAAGAAGAAAGACACTCTAGATTCTTTAAAAATAATAGCCCAAAATATTGCACTTGCTGAATTTTTCCCGTATCATTCTGAGTCTTACGATGACTGGTTTGACAAGATTCCAACGAAAGCAAAAATAGATACTGAAAAATATCTTCCATCTCAAAAATTTCTTTTTTATGAAATTAATCAACGAATAAAAAAGAAAGATGTAATCATCGTACTTGCTCGTTCCTTTAGAAAGTGGTACGAGGCAATTCCTGAATTAAAAGATTACGAAAAATGTTATGAAGTGACAAATCCTAACAACCCATCACTTAAGCCTGAATACATATACAAAGTAGAAAGAACCTCTGTTAAAACAGAAATGGAAGAAATTATAAGAGAAATCAAGAATAGATCCTAAATAAAAAAAGTATCTATCAATAGACAACTATTTAATTTTACTTAAAAATATCTGGCAACTATATTTTTAAAAAATTAAAATTTCCTTCCTTGGAAGATTATATAATCATTAAATCGAAGTTTATTTGTACCAAATTTGTACCAAATTGTATTTCAAATCACTTTTATTCGAAAAATATTTTTAATAAGAATCCCTCTATTTCAAGTATCGATTACTATTTTCTTCTACACTAAAATGAAGGATTTATTGCATTCGGCATCAAACTACACAAGAAAAAGCCTATTGTGACTGGCTTTTTTTGATATTAAATTTCTTTTTGTACCAAATGATTATAAAAGTTATTGAATGTTTATCAAGTCCATCATTTATTTTCTCTTGTAATGTATGATCATAATCTTAGCTAATATGGGAATAGCTTTTATCAATATTCTAAAGATATTTTAGAAATGCTCGAAACTATCTTTTCAGAAAAGATACATTTTTCGGAAAGTTAAATGTACAAAGGAAATGTTAGCAGATGACTGTTATAGAGAATGTCCCAGTGTATTAAGGAACTTAAAAAGACTTGACAAACTAAAGAAAAACGCTTACAATATCACTATGCTGTGACTTCCATTGTTGGCGAACTAGAGTCGCCCAGAAGGAGGAAAGACCATGAAAATGGATAACAAAACCCTTGCTCGTCTTGAGCTAGCAGCAGAAGTCCTTTTAGCACTAAAAGAAATTGTTATCAAGTATAATGAAATCAATAATAAAAGGCTAGAAGGTTAGCATACAGTTTTACTGTATGCTTTTTATTTAAATTTTAGAAATGGATTGAAAATATGATAATAGAAAAAAATATAGTTTCTATCAAAAATCAGGCAAATTATTTTAAGTCACTATTTGAGAGTAAAATCTTTGAGGGACCATATAAAAATTTTATACGAAATACAGCTAGAAATCGTTCGGATTTTCCTATCTTTCCTATTGCTTCAGATAATTATTATTTTTATAAGGCATATGAGAATTTACTCCAGACGTATATCCGAAACTATTTAATAAATCCTATTTTAGAAGAATTGCTGACTGAGAGTGGTTATAAAGTTGATAGCTACCTTGAGAAAATAAGAATATATAACGGGTTTAATAATGAAAAAATAGAAAATTACAATATTTGCCCATTTCAATTCATTTTTATAAAGAATAATCTTAGATATGGGGTAAGATATACAAAATTATATGATACTGATGATATTGTAAAAGATTTGATAAAAAATTTTCAGATAGATAAAGTAATCATTTTACATTTTTCAGATGAACAAGATTTTGGATTAAACCAATATCGAGAAGTAATAAATATTTCTGATTATTCAATTAAAACGTTTTTTGAAGAGTTTATAAATGGAAACTTATACAATTGTTTTTTGACCACATTAGAAGAAGTGATCGAAGAAATGCATAAGTTAATCGGATTTAACACAATTCCTAGGATAAATATTGCAAATGTTACTAGCGTTAAACTTGATTTAAGAGAAACTATAAAAAATATAGATTTTCAATTATTAACTTATAATTCATCAAAAGAATTTGATTCTTTAGGCAGAAATGATATATCCAATATTTGTTCAAATTTAGAACATGGTAAAGCTCAAGTGTTGATAGGGGAATCAGACTTCGCCCAATCATATATCACTTCCGAATATTTGTATCAGGTGTTAGTCTATAAATTTAACAATAATAAATTAGAATATAAATTTGATTATACTTCTGTTGTAGCCGGTTATTTAAAGACAATTGAACAGTTTCTTTACAAAATTTTATGTTATCAGATGGATTATGACAGAAGTGAGAAATGGATCAAAAGAGGGAAAAAGTACGTCAAGAGGAATCACAAAAGGAAGTATCCTAGAGAAGAGGAAGTAAGGAAGCATCCAGATAATGATGAAGGAATTTATCAAGTTTTAGTTAGTCGTAATAATCTTAAATTTATGGATATTAGTTTAGGTTCACTAATCTGGTATGTATCCGATAATGAAAAGTGTTGGAATCTAAGTGCCCAGGGAAAAGAGTTATTAAATAAACTTTTATTGGATTATAAAGATTCCGTTCGAAATGGGTATTTTCATAAACACAACCTAGAAGATATTGAAGAAGTAAAACGTATCAGAGAAAATACTTTATATCTTTTATGTTTTATAATTGGAGGTTTAAAAGATTTTGATATTACTAAATTTGGTATTCTAGATTTTTCATTTAATAATTTCTTTCTTGCGATTTCTAAAGTGCCAAAACATATACCATTGTATATTCAAGAAACAAAAACAAGCCAACCAAAGCTAATGAAACTAGTTTATGAACAAGAATCTGAAAGTTATAACGTAGATGGTCTACTGGAGAATAATCTTTATTTTGCTGAAGTGGATGATCCTAACAAGTGGTATGAATATATTAATCAAGTTCCTAAGGATGATTTGGTTATTTTCAATACTAATAATGTGCCTTACCGAGCAGAGTATGTTGGAAGAAGTACAGACGATGGCTTTATAAATAAAGTTGAATTTTATAGAAAAGATTAATTAGAAAAGAAATAGATCATCTCTCAATTCTTGATATATAGTGCATTAACTTTATAGTGCTTGAATGATTTAATTAGATTTTTCTTATTTTTAAGAATACATACTTCAACACTTCCGTTCTATTTCGGAAAACACAATAAAAAGCTCCTCTTTGAAACTTGTCATAGTTAAAAGAGGAGCTTTTCCTTTTTGATGATATTTAGAATATAAAGTTTCTGTCATTTATTTTTTTTATTAAATCCATTGACAACAAAAGGGATCAGTGCACCAATTATAGTACCTGCAATAGCAGCAGACTTAGAGGATACAATTAATTTAGAAGCCTGAGAGATTTCATCAAAATCTAGATTTTCTGCTTCAGCTTTAGACAATACTTCTAATAACATTTCAGCACGCTTAGCTCTATCAGAGTCGGTTGACTTTAATTTTTCAATTTCAAAATCAACTACTGTTCGTATTGCAATGTAATGTAGTTTGGTTAGTTTGCTATTCTTTGTTTCTAAATTACTAATGGTCTGTTTAGTGACTCCAATAAGATCACCTAAATCAGCACTTGTCCAATTTAAAATTTCTCTAATAGACTTTAAATTGTCTTGCAGTATTTGTCTTGTTTTCTCATTTGAGGGATATTTTTCTTTTTTCATTTCACGGCACCTACAATTCTGTATTTACATTATAACAGAAATATGGGACATAAAAAAGCATTGTTTTGGTCAATATTATAATTTAAATAAAAAATAATTGACAAATTAAAATTAATGGACTATAATATCGGTATTCTTAAGAAAGTGAGGAATAAAGTTATGATTAGCTTATTAAAAATAAAGTGAGTCATATGTTTGTTCTAGTTTCTGTGTCAGAAGCATGACCAGAAGTTTTTTTGAGGTAGTGTATACCCTGCCGTTCCATTATAGGAGGAAAGTCTTAATGAATTTACAAGTAATGCTTAATATTGTGTTGATTATTGGAATGATCTATTTTGTTGTTAGAAGATATATTATTGCATCAAAATTTACAGATTATATGATTAAGAATGGCGGGGAAGAAATTGAATTTATAAAAGAGAACAACTTGAGTTTCTCTGAATGTGTAAAATTGCTTAATAAAAAACATAAAATTGGGATAGTCAATGCATTTTCTGTTGTAAACTGTTTAAGAGAAAAGTAAGATGATCCTTTAATTTCGTTAATAAAAATAGTCGAAGTAACAGTATTTGCTATGGATCAGGCTGAGTCTGATAATGTAGAAGCTTCATATACTTGTTTATTAAAAATAGGAGTTTATATTATGTCAAAATTATACGAATGTAGTGAGTGTGGTGAGTTGTTTTCCAAGCATGAAATTGATTGGGAAGGTAGCGATGAGAGGGATGAGGTGTATTACTGTCATGACTGTTCAAGATTTTTAGAACAATGTGGTATTGATGCAATGGATCCTGATGGTTTTGGTTATGATGAGTATGGAAACTGGGATTCGGAACGGTTAGGTTTGTAGATAGAAAGTTCTTTAATATGTTCATGAAATAAAGTTCAAAGATACATTTGATGCAATTAATTGTTTATAAGAGTCTTTTGAAAAGCATTTTGCAGAGAATTAAATTAAGTTACCACTAATTAAGAGGAGGATTATAACCATACTGAAATTTCCCTCATTCAATAAAACTTATATAAATTTTTTGAAATAAAAATTTTAAGTGAAACTGTTGAATGCCTTTATTAAGCTATTCTAAAATGATCTAAAACAAAACCTTGTCAAACCAGGCTTGAAAAAAGCTCGTAAAGCATCACAATTTAGTAAACGTTAAAACTTATTTACACTTATTGAAAGCATTTCGTATCAAAAATACGGGATGCTTTTTCTGTTCACCCCAAATTTTTG
>NZ_JUPI01000050.1 GCF_001074805.1 Streptococcus parasanguinis
GTTGCTCAAAGCACTGCTTTGAGGTTGTAGATAGAACTGACGAAGTCAGTAACATATATACGGCAAGGCGAAGCTGACGTGGTTTGAATTTGATTTTCGAAGAGTATTAGCGAATATCCAAGTAATCCAAGACTAATTCGCAGAACATCATGTTGGCCCAAGAGAACCATTCACGCGAGTATTTGGTTGGATCATCTACATGGAAACTTTCGTGCATGACACCCGTGCCTCCATCGCAGGCAACCAGCTGATCGAGCAAGAATTTTTTCTCAGCTTTATCTGTCGTTGTCAATCCTTGAATGGATAAAGCAATCGGCCAGATATAGCGATAAAAGGTATGAGAACTTCCGAGTCCACTTGCGTACTTCCCTTCATAGAAGTAAGGATTTTCAGGGCTCAAAATCGTCCGACGAGTGGCTTGGTAGACCTCGTCGTCAATCTCGCAGTAGCCCAGATATGGAGCCGCCAACAAGCTTGGTACGTTCGGATCATCCATGATGCTAGCATTTCCCAAACCGTCTACCTCAAAGGCATAGATTTTCTCGCCCTTGCTGTTAGTGGTGTAGGCGTAGTTTTCGATCCCTTCTTGAATCTCCGCTTGCAGGCGTTTGGCATCTGCAATGATGCTTTCACTATCGGCTAGATTCAAGTCTGCAAAGATTTCTTGCACATAACCCAAGACAACCACTGCAAACATATTGGACGGAATCAAGTAACTATACTGACAGCAGTCATCACTTGGACGAAAGGCTGACCAGGTCATCCCTGTCACAGCAAAGTCAGGACCAAATCCGTCATTTACCAGCGTGTCTTCCTTACGATCTGTATCCCGAACAAAGCGATAAGGGGAATTCTTGTGGTCTTGTTCCACTGTCCAAAGATGAAGGATTTCCTTAGTCGCTGTAACAAAGGTTTCATCAAATTGGCTAGTCTCACCAGTTTCTTTCCAAAGAAGATAAGCCAGTTGCAAGGGATAGCAAAGCGAGTCCACTTCATACTTACGTTCCCAAATCCAGCCATTCAAATCGGTGTGATCAGTCTCGTGATGGCCTTTCCAGTTCTCCTCAATATTAAAAGAGTTGGCATAGGGATCCTTGAGGATCAAGGTCATCTGGCGTTTGACCAAACCAGCAATGGTCTGACGCAAACGAGGGTCTCTTTTTGCCACATAAAGATAGGGCCTCAATTGAGCCGTCGAGTCACGCAACCACATAGCTGGGATGTCCCCTGTTAACACAAAGGTTGAACCATCTTCTAAAATTTCAACTGTATTGTCCAAAGTGTCTGTATAACAACGTTCAAAGACATCCACCCACTCAGGGTACTCCTTAGCTCGCTCAGCCACTTGATCCAACCATTCTCGCACAATTTCTTTTGAATAGGTCATTTATTTTCCTCACACGTATCGATTCTTTCCTATTCAGTATAAAAGATTTCAAAAGGGAAATACATACGCAAACTATAGCCCTTTTTCTACAAAATTTTCCATTTGATAAAAACGCTATCATATTTGACAACACTTTGATACAATGAAGAAAATACCACCGCGTGTTCCAAGAAAAACACAGATCATTTAAGGTTGATGAAGAAAAAGGAGACAAGATGCGCACACATTGCCAAACCATCGATACCCGCTGGGGAAGCGATAATCATCCCCACTATTCGCACGGGAACACCCTCCCTTATACCGGAGTCCCTTTTGGGATGAACTACTTCCTTCCCCAGACGACACACGAACAAGGAGCTTGGTTTTTCAACCCCAATCTCCCTATTTTTCAGGGATTTCGTCTCACCCACCAGCCTAGTCCTTGGATAGGAGACTACGCTTGGTGCCTCATCACGCCCATCACAGGAGAAATTGCAAGTTCCGACCTCTTCCGTCGCCAAAGCAGTTATTCGATGAAAGAAGCCGTTTTCCAGCCCCACTACCTTCGTATTTTTTCGGAACGTTATCAGATTCACAGTGAGCTAGTTCCAAGCCGCTACGGGGCTGTCATGCGCTTTCGAGCACCAGAAAAGCTGACTCTCAGCTTTCATGCAGCAAATGAACTAGAGGACTTGACCCTGACAGATCAAACCTGCCACTTCCGCATTCTGGATCAGGCTCATACCGCAGATACTTCCTACTCTTTCTATCTCCAGTGGCAATTTAGCCAGCCGATCGAGAATGTCGCTCACATCGATCAAGATCTTTTTCTCACCTTTGCTAGCAAGGAAGTGACCGTCCAATTAGGAACTTCTTATCTGTCTCAAGACATGGCTCACAGCCATCTTCCCCACCTTTCCCTAGAGGAAGCTAAAAAAGAAGCAGCCGATCAATGGAATCAGCTGCTAAAACGAATTGAAGTAAAAGATGCCGGAGGGCGTGACCAAGCCTTTTTCGATCATTGCCTTTACCGTCTCCTCCTTTTCCCTCAAACCTTTTATGAAACAGATACCGAGGAAAATGACTGGCACCTGGATGTCACTCATAATGAAATCAAACCAGGAAAAGCTTATACCAATATCGGATTTTGGGACCTCTTTCGGACCTCTTTTCCTCTCTTTAGCCTTGTCTACCCCGATTATTACCGTCACTTTCTCGAAGGATTTTTAAACACTTACCAGGATACTGGTTTTCTACCAAAATGGTTGGCCCCAGATGAACGAGGGATGATGCCAGGCACCCTCATCGATGGCGTCTTTGCGGATGCTGTCACTAAAGGGATCGCACCAGACCTACATGAAAACATGCTCACAGCTATGCTCCAGACGGCTCAAAAAACAGATCCCACTCAACATTTTGGTCGCCATGGCAATGAAAGCTACACGGCCCTTGGCTACCTCCCCGATGATTTTCACGAAAGTGTGAGCCATAGCCTAGATTATGCCTATAGTGATTTTTGCATTGCTACCGTTGCCAAGCAATTGGGTCATACAGAAACAGCCGCTCGGTATGCTGCTTCTAGCCTCTCCTACCGAACATTGTATGATGCCCAAACAGGCTTCATGAGGGCGCGATCCACCAATGGAACCTTTAAAGAACCCTTCTCTCCTACCAGCTGGGGAGGAGATTATGCAGAATGCTCTGCCACCCAGGCTACTTTTGGAGCCTTACACGACCTCTCCGGTCTGATAGAGCTAATGGGCGGTAAAAAAGCCTTCACCCAACGACTGCTGGATCTGTCCAATCAAAAACCTCAATTTGATGTAAGAGGATATGGCTATGAAATCCATGAAATGAGTGAAATGGCCCAAGCTCCATTTGGGCAGATCGCCATCTCCAATCAACCCAGCTTTCACATTCCCTACCTCTTCCGTTACAGTCTTCATCCCGAATACACTAATCTCCTGATCCACCAGATCCGTTCCCAAGCTTTCCATCAAGATTTCCAAGCCTATCCAGGTGATGAGGACAATGGTAGCCTATCTGCTTGGTACATCTGGTCAGCCCTTGGACTCTATCCAACCTGTCCTGGAAAACCAATCTATGATCTGGGCCTCCCTCTCTTTAAAGAAGTTCTTCTCCATCTTCCAAACCATGAGCTCAAAATTTGCGCTAACTCCCATACTACAGGTGCCTATTTCATCCAAAAGGCCCGATTAGATGGCAAAGAGCAGCAAGAGATTGCCCACCAGGATCTCCTTGAAGCCCAGCTGCTTCAGTTCGAGCTTTCTTGGCTCCCCCCACATCCATAAAAAAAGTCGTCTGAAAGCAGACGACTTTTTTCTATTATTCATCTCCTACATGATAGTAGATCGATCCTTGTTCCCCAAAACTAGCGATTCCAACACCAGACCACAAGCGGTTCTTAGAGGCATCAGATGTATCCTTAAAAACGACTTGTCCTTGATCATCGACCTGATCACCAATGGTCACTCCCGCAGGAATATACTCCAACAAGAAGCCCCCATCACGACCACCATAGATACCTTCTGAGGCTGTCCCATAATCCGTTAAAGAAGCACCATAGCCCTCTAACTCTTGTGAAACCAACCCTTTGTCGTTAAAGACTAGCTTGTTTCCTTTATCATCTTGCCAGACACCAGCAATACTGCTGTAATCTCCATTGGCAATAGCCTCAAGATCCATTTTCTTCACTTCTTTTTTCTCTTCTTGTTTTTCTTTCTCCTTCACTTCTGAACTAGAAGCTGTCGTCTTTTTCACCTCAAAAGAAGCACTCGTTTGACTAGAAGAAGAATCTGATTTCTTACTCGCGCTCTGTTGCGAACAAGCCACCAACAGGAGTACACTAAGAAAACTCACCAGAATTGCACCAACTTTTTTCATTTAAAATTCCCCATACTTTTTTTTAGTTTAAAACCCTTTCATTGTAACGTATTTTCAAGCATTTGACAAGCTTCACTCCTCGTTTTTAATCAAAAAGAGACCGGGATAATCAGTCCTAGTCTCTCTTTTGATACAGCTCTTAATGAGCCAGCATTTCCTGTGCCACTTCTAAACCAGATAAGTTGGAAGGATAATAAGTTGGCCAATTTTCCAACTCATCATAAAGCGCTTCTTGACTCTTTCCTCCATGGAAAATGTGGAAGTGAGCTGCCTTTACCGGAGTGATTTCATGGTCACTAAATTGAACATATTTGAAGTCTCCCGCATCGCTCTCCTTGGCTTCAAAGAGATACCGAACACCACGATTCCCCTTCTTATAAGTCAAAATGTGCTTACCTACGTATTTATAGGTATATTTCTTAGAAGATCCTTTTTGATAAAACTCCATTGAATCCTTATCAATCTTAATCCGATCAATATCTGTTTGGTAACCCTTGGTATAATATTCCTTATACTCAGCAGCAGTCATGGTTGGATTTAATTTTGCCTTATAATCAAAGACCTGATCCAACGTTCCATCTTGCAAGTATGGATAAACCGATTTCCAATCACCCGCGTAATTTTCTAAGCTACGATCCTTCACTTGGTTATCCTCGAAATAGCCTTTTTGAACCGTCTTAGAATCTTCCTCATGTTCCGGTTGAATATCCTTACCAGCTTGGGATGTGGTTTTCTCTAGTGCCTTCAGATTCTCCTTCATAACAGACACGTAGTCTTCGCCATCTTTCATTTCTTGATCCGTCAGGCTTTCCAAAGGATTTAAGACAGCCAACTCAACACCAGCTTCAGAAGACAAGGTTTTCGCCAAGGACTTAGAAGCATTTTCCTCAAAGTAAATCACCTTGATCTCATTTTTCTTGATATACTCTGTCAATTCACGCAATCGTGCAGCAGAAGGTTCGCTATCAGGTGAAATCCCTGAAATAGCCACTTGGTTTAAGCCATAATCCAAGGCCAAGTAACGGAAAGCCGCGTGTTGGGTCACAAAATTCTTTTGCTTAGCATCTTTCAAGCCATCCTGATAAGCTTGATCCAAAGCCTGTAACTTCTTCAAATAAGCTTGCGCATTTTTCTCAAACGTCTTTTTCTTATCTGGATAAGCTGCGACCAACTGATCGCGAATCGACTCTACCATCTTCATGGCACGATGTGGAGAGAGCCAAAGGTGAGGATCATATTCATGATGGTGTTCTTCACCCCCTTCGTGTTCATGTTCCTCTTCCAATCCAGGAAGCAAGACCATGCCCTTGGTGGCATCGATCACTTTGGTTTTCTTATCCTTCATTGATTTCAAAAGATTTGGAACCCACGTTTCCATGTTTTCATTCTCATAGATGAAAACATCCGAATCTTGAATCATAGCCCGCCCCTTAGCAGACAATTCATATTCATGAGGCTCTGATCCCGCTCCAATGAGCAGGTCTACCATTCCTTCATCTCCGACAATATTTTTTGTAAAATCATAAACAGGATAAAAAGTGGTCATCACTTTTAATTTTCCATTTTGACTCTGACTTTTGCCACAAGCAGTCAAGATAAGGGCAAAAGCCACCAACAACATTAAACCTATTTTTTTAAATTTCATATTTACTTCCTCAAACGTGATCCAAGATTCACAAGCAAGAACAAGGCCACAAATAAGAGCGTGATGCTGGCACTCGCTGGTGTATCTGCAATATAAGACAAAATCAACCCACTAAACATCCCGATAAAGCCAATAATGACCGCAAGCAACATGACCCCACGGAAGTTCTTCCCTAATTTCAGCGCAATACTAGCCGGTAAGACCATGATGGTTGAAACTAATAACGATCCTGCTGCAGGAATCATTAAGGCGATAGCAACCCCCGTTACCACATTAAATAAAATGGACATAGTCCGGACAGGAAGGCCATCTACGAAGGCCGTATCTTCATCAAAGGTCAAAATATACATAGGCCGCAAGAATAAGGCCGTCAGCACTAATACAACGAAAGCAATCACAAACAAGGCGATCACCTGTTCATCTGTAATGGTTAAGGTAGAACCAAACAAATATTGATCCAAGCTCATCGAGCTTTTCCCACCACCACGCATCAGTACCAAAGCTAGGGCAAGACCAGTGGACATTAGAATTGCCGTCCCGATCTCCATAAAGTCCTTAAATAAGGTCCGCAAATACTCAAGAAAAACCGCAGCTATAATGACAATGATCATAGTCGAAAGCGTCGGAGAGATCCCAAGGAAAAGCCCAAAAGCGACACCCGCAAGAGAGACGTGACTCAGCGTATCACTCATCAGACTCTGCCGTCTCAAAATCAAGAAAATCCCTAATACAGGAGAAAAAAGACTCATGGCAACCATAGCCAACAAGGCTCGCTGCATAAAATCATACTGGAATAAATCAAGCATGGTCACCCTCCCCTTCTATATCATGGACGTTAAAACATCTCCAAGGAGAGCTCTGGTCGCGAACCAAATGAATATTCCGATCCGCAAACTGGTTAACCTCTTCAGGATCATGCGTAATCATCAAAACAGATTTTTGATGGTGATGCGCACTGTGATGCATCAACTCATAAAAATCACTCTTTGTCGTCGCATCCATCCCTGTTGTCGGTTCATCTAAAACAAAGATATCCGGATCTGAAGCAAACATCCGAGCAATGACAGCCCGTTGTTTCTGACCACCAGACAAAGAACCAATCGCCCTATCCTTGAACTCCAGCATCCCAACAGATTCTAAACTCTTTAGAATATGCTTTTCATCGTGCTCATTCAACTTTCGAAACCAGCCTTTACGAGGATATCGACCTGACTTCACAAATTCATAGACCGTGCTGGGAAATCCAGCATTAAAACTAGCAATCTGTTGTGGCAAATAAGCAATCCTTAACTTATTTCCCTTAACATTCGTCTTTGAAATCTCAACTGTCCCAACCTTGGGCTGTAAAATCCCAAGACTAGCCTTAATCAAGGTTGACTTAGCAGCCCCATTTTCCCCGGTCAAGGTCACAAACTCCCCACTATCTAAGTAGTAATTGATCCCTTCTAAAACCGGTTCCCGATCATAATAGAACGATAAATTCGAAACCGTAATATACCTCAAACTATAACTCCTCTTCCAATAGATCTAAAAACCGCGAAATGACCCCTTGCTCATTCTTAGTAAACTTCGACAAAACATCCTCATAAGTGTGAAGGGTATGCTGATGGTGGTGCTGATGCTCTAATGCAATCGGCTTACCAATCTCAGTTAAGCGATAATAGAGAACCCGAGCATCATTCTCATCGCGATAAGTCTCTAACATCCCCTGGCTTAATAAGGGCTTCACAGCCTTCGTGATAGCCGCCTGACTGACATTCAATTTCTTAGCTAAGACAGAATTGGTTAGAGCTTCATCAGCAACCAGCATCAAAATATGTTCCTGAGTGTTGGTTAATGAAACACCACTTGTACAAGAACCAACTAAAATCTCATGCTGATTTTCTGATAACAATAAAATAGAATTTAAAAATCGATCGATTTTATTTGCAACTTCAGACAAAATTAACTCCTTCTAATTCACTAAAAGAAACTTTACCGGTTAATTATATCATAAAAAAGAAAAAATTAAAACAAAAAAAGGAGTAAAACTCCTTTATAATCTATACCGGCGGCCGGGGTCGAACCGGCACGTCCTTGCGGACACTGGATTTTGAGTTCCATAA
>NZ_JUPI01000005.1 GCF_001074805.1 Streptococcus parasanguinis
AATTAGTCATGGAACTTCTTCGAAGTTCGCTGACGTCCGTACTCACCTAAGGAAAGTTTCTAATTTAATTTGAGTTTCTTTTCCTAAATCTGCACAATCTTACGATAACTCCGAGAGGTGATCCAAAAGACAACCAGGTAGGTGACGAGAAAGACGGCACAGACACTGAGGGTCACGATGAGGACTTGGCCACTATTGATGACGCCAAGGACTTTGAGGATCAGGCGGATCATATGGTAGGCAAAGGTCAGGTGGACAAAGGCAAAGATAAGGGGAAGGAAGAAGACAGTCCGCACTTGACGGTTGATGGTCCGTTTGACCTCATCTTCATCAAGTCCCACCTGTTGGAGGATGACAAAGCGGTCACGGTCTTCATAGCCTTCTGAAATTTGCTTGTAGTAGATAACGATAACTGTTCCGACCATAAAGATCAATGACAAGAAAATACCGATAAAGAAGATGCCACCAAAGAGGCTATTCATTTCTCTCACATTATATGCTCGATTGCCTCCATAGACAAATGTTCCTTGGGCCTGTTGGCTACTCAATTCATCGATCATCTTGTCATAGCTAGCTGCCAGCTTGAGTTGCTGGTCTTCGTCAACATTGACATTGAAACCACCATAGATTTGAGTAATGACAGCAAAGTTAGGAAACTGAGCGACAAAGGCTGAAAGGTCAGGGACGATCAGGTAATTGAAATCCTCCGTCAGCATATTGAAGATGTTTGGGACATGATCGGTGATAAAATCCTTGGTCACTTCTTTCTTGACTTGGAAGTCTTGTCCATTGATGGTGAACTGCTTTTGCCCTGTCAGAGCCTGGTTATGGGCAAAGAGGATAACCTGGTTGCCGGTCAGATCGACGTCTTCTCCGGTCATCTGTTCATAACTTTCCGCATCAAAGACCAGAAAGACTGTTCGCGGTCTAACATCGCGTTCATCGTCAGGATAGACCGTGAAGTCTGTCCCCTTTTGGGATTCGACCCCAAAGGTAGCATAGGTCATCAGGTCACGATTTTTGATCTCAAGCTGGTGTTCAGAAGCAAATTCATCAAACTTCTGGTTGATTTGCTCCAGGTCTACCCCTTTTCCTTGAATGGAGAAATCATGTGGATTCATGATTTTCTTGATCATTTCACCACCGATATAGATGTTAGTTGCAGCAGAGATAGTCACCAATACCATGGTTGAGAGGATGGCAATGGTCGCAAGGCCCACTGCATTTTTCTTCATGCGATAGATGAGGTTAGAGACCGAGATCATGTTGTTGGGTTGGTAATAATAACTCTTCTTTTTCTTAAGCAGGTGCAAGAAGACGGTAATCCCAGCATTAAAGAGCAAATAGGTCCCGATCATAACCAAAACAACTGCTAGAAAGAAGATCAAAATCGCAGACATGGGGTCTTTGACAGACAAAGCTAAGTAGTAGCCAAAACCGAGAGAGGCTAAGCCCAGGATGGTTTGAGGCCACAAAAAGCGAGCTTTCTTTTCACCACTAGCCTTCTCACGCGTCAATTGTAGGGCATTTAAACGAAGAATGCGCCAAGCATTGAGAAGACCCAAGAGGGCAAAGATGAGACCAAAGGTGACGAAGATCGTGATTACAATCCCAGGTTGGAAGGTGGATACTAACTGGACCTTCATCTTCATGAGTTTCAAGAGGAAGGCAAAAATCAGTTTGTCAAAGAGAGCCCCGATCAAGACTCCGGCTGAGACAGTCACAAATCCAAAGATCAAGAGTTCCTTAAAGATCATACTGATGAGATGGCGCTTTTCAAGCCCCAGCATGCTGTAGATTCCCAGCTCCTTGGAGCGGTTTTTCATGACAAAGCTATTGGCATAGAGCACGATGATGGCTCCAGCAGCATTGACCACAAACAGTCCCAAGCCTAGGGTGAAGAGTATGGAAGATCCCCCTCGCAGCTTAGAAATGTTGGGATTAAAGGTCAGGGAGTCAAAGAGGTAGGCGATGGTCACTGCAAGAATGACCGCAATCGCAAAGGGATAATAGAGTTTGCGGTTCTTGATAAGATTAGAGCAAGCTAATTTAGTGGTTAATCGAAACATCTACTCCACCTCACTTGCCATGACCGTCAAGGTATCCGAGATTTCTTGGAACATCTGACGTTCTGTTTTTTCCCCACGGAAGATCTGGTTGTAGAGAATCCCATCCTTGATAAAGAGCACGCGCTTGGCCCGAGCTGCTGCTGCGGTTGAGTGGGTCACCATGAGGATTGTTTGGCCCATGCTATTGATATCTTCAAAGACATCTAGCAAAGCTGCCGAAGACTTGGAATCCAGCGCCCCTGTTGGCTCATCCGCAAGAAGGATTTCAGGTGAGGTGATGATGGCCCGTGCTACGGCTACCCGTTGTTTTTGTCCACCAGAGATTTCGTAAGGGTATTTTTCAAGCAGTTGGTGAATGCCCAACTCTCGACTGACGCTATCCACCTTGCTCATCATTTCCTTGACCGGTCTGCGAGAAAGGACTAGAGGGAGAAGGATATTGTCCTTGACAGACAAGGTATCGAGCAGGTTGAAATCTTGAAAGACAAAACCTAGTTTTTCCCGACGGAAGCTCGAAGCATCCTTGTTCTTGATGGTGGAGGTATCCGTGCCATTGAGGTAGACCCGCCCTTCGGTCGGCTGGTCCAGCATGGCTAGGATATTGAGAAGGGTCGATTTCCCAGATCCTGATTCCCCCATAATAGCCACGTACTCACCCTTTTCCACGGTGAAGTGAATATCCTTTAAGGCTTCAACCTGCGTTCCTTGAAAACGGGTTTTGTAGATTTTTTTGATATGTTGAACGTCTAGTAATGACATGCTTTTCTCCTTTTACTAGTAGATCAAGAAAAATTCTTGGGTTTGTTGCAGGACTTGGAGACCAAATTCCGTCTTTTCCAGATCGGTTTGGTTATTTGGTTTCTCAGTCTTTTTGAGTTGTTTCATCCATTTCAAGAGTTTCATTTTCTTGACCTCCTTCATTTGATGAGACTATTGTATAAAAAATAAAAGGCGGCTACCATAACCTAACCTTTCATTTTACCGTTTATTTCTTACATTTTTGTAAGATGGGGAATCTTAATCCATGACCAACTTCTTTTCTTCAAAGCGAATAGCAACGGTCGTGCCTTGGCCGACCTCTGAGTGTAGGGTGATCCTGTGCCCCAATTGCTCTGCGATTTTCTTAGATAGATAGAGCCCCAGCCCTGAGGATTGCTGGGTCAAGTGGCCATTATAGCCGGAGAAGCCCCGCTCAAAGACGCGAAGGACATCGCTATTTTTGATCCCAATCCCGCTATCTTTTATATAGAGAGTCTGGTCTTTAAAATAGATTTCAATTCCACCTGTGCTGGTGTACTTGAGGCTATTGGATAGGAGCTGCTCGATGATGACCAGGAGCCATTTGCGATCGGTGATGACCTCCTCTTCCAAATCATGCAGATCCACGGTCAAGTTCTTTTGGATAAAAAAGAGGGCGTATTTGCGGACTACTTCTTTGACCAAATCTTCTACCGACACGCGCCTCAAGACCAGATCATCATGAAAACTCTCTAGTCGCAGGTACTGCAAAACCAGATTAGCATAGGAGTCAATCTTAAAAAGCTCCTGCTCCATCTGCTGCTTGACAATGGGCGTCTCGACATCTTGCACCAAGAGCTGGCTGGCCGCAATGGGCGTCTTAATCTGGTGAACCCAGAGGGTATAGTAATCCATCAGGTCATTGAACTTGGCCTGGGCTGTCTTCCCTTCCTCCAAGCGCGCCTGCTGTTCTTCCCTGTATTTTTCATAAAGGAGGTGTTCCAGTGGTGAGGCAACCTCTATTTCCTCATAAAGTGCGGCTTTGCGGTAGTCCCGAAAGGTCATGGCGAAATCCCAGATCAAGACACAGAAGGCAAAAAAGCCTAGCACTAGGGTCGCATAGAGGAAAACCGTCCCCGTCTCTGGAAAGAGATAGGCAAAAACCAAATCGACCATCAAAAAGACGACCAATAGATAGAGCAGGCGCCTGCGGGATACCACATACTGCCAGAAGATCGTTCCAAATTTATTCATGGGTCAACCCGTAACCGATGCCTTTCTTGGTTTCGATGAAGTTTGACAAGCCAGCCTCTTCTAATTTCTTACGAAGGCGGGCCACATTGACAGACAAGGTATTGTCATCAATAAAGAAATCGCTATTCCAGAGTTCTTTCATCATATCATCACGTGCCACGATACTGCCCGCATGCTCAAACAGGACGCGCAGGATCTGAAATTCATTCTTGGTCAGCTTGATGACTTCCCCTTCATACACCAAGTCCGTGGACTTGAGATTAAGGATAGCTCCCCGGTGCTCCAGCAGATTTTGATCTGTCCCAAATTCGTAGGAACGGCGCAAGAGTCCTTGGACCTTGGCAAGGAGGACATTTTGGTCAAAAGGCTTGGTGACAAAGTCGTCTCCACCCATATTGATGGCCATGACAATATCCATGGCTTGATCCCGTGAAGAAAGAAACATAATCGGAACCTTTGAAACCTTGCGAATCTCCTGGCACCAGTGGTAACCATTGTAGAGAGGCAGGCCAATATCCATGAGAATCAAGTGGGGGTCACTTTCGACAAAGATCCCGAGGACATCCATAAAATCCTCTACTGCGACCACTTCATAGCCCCATTGTTCCAATAATTGTTTGACCTGTTGGCGGATAATTTCATCGTCTTCCACTAAGAGAATTTTATGCATGGCTTTCTTTCCTTCTTTTTTTCTTCTTCCTATTATAACAGATTAAACAGCAGAGAAAAAGGCTGTTTCAGAGGGAAAGAAGAACTGGCTCCTCCTTTCTTAATGGGAGGCGCTTTTTCTACATCCATTTTTGTGCTATACTGAGAGAAAGAAGACACGGGAGGCACAGATGTCGACGATTTTTGATTACCTAAAAGAAGTGACTTACGATTCCATATACGACCGCCCCTTCAAGGAGCTGGATGTCCTCGCATTGACAGAGCTGACCTATCTGCCCTTTGGACACATTGTGCCTCAAGGAGATACAACAGGGATTCCAGTGCGCCTGTCTGATGCGATGGAACTGATCGATCGGACTACCGATTTTATCGTGAGTAACCAGCACCTGCAATTAGTCGATGACTTGGCTACTTCAAAGCGCTTTAAGAACATCAAACTCCTCAACTATGTCGATGAATACGATCCCGATGTGCAAAAACAGTTTGCGGCCATGACCTATCGGCTTAGTCTGGATACGTATTTGGTCGTTTTCAGAGGAACGGATGACACCTTGATCGGCTGGAAGGAAGACTTCCACATGACCTATATGGACCATGTACCAGCTCAGAAGCGCGCAGCCAGCTACCTGCAACATGTCATGAAGGAATTTCCAAAAGGACGTTTCTTAGTAGCCGGTCACTCCAAAGGGGGCAACCTTGCGACCTATGCCTGCTCGTATCTACCTGATTCCTTATTTGAACGAGTCGATGCCATCTACAGCTACGATGCTCCTGGCCTCAACAGGGCCATTATCGAGACCGAAGGCTACCAGCGGACGTCCCCAAACATTCTTCGCTTTGTTCCTCAAGGTTCCATCGTCGGCATGATGCTAGAAGTCCCTGAGCCTGCTACAATCGTAAAAAGCCGAGCTTTTGGTGGCTTTGTCCAGCATGACGCTTTTACTTGGATGATTGAGAAAGATAAATTTGTGACCCTGGATCAAACCAGTCCCGATAGCCAGCAGACCGACGAGACCTTGAAGCAGTGGGTTCGCGAAACATCGGCGGATGAGCGCAAGAAGTTCTTTGATACCTTCTTCGGCCTCTTCTTAGATGCAGGCATTACTTCAATCAATGATTTGAGGAACTTGAAAAATTTCTCCAAGATCAAAGAGATCTTTCAAAATGCTCAAGACCTAGATCCTACAGAAAGGGAAATGCTGGAACGTCTAGCCAAGCAACTCCTCGATACCCGTGTCCAAGCTTGGAAAAAATGGCAGACGGTTCCCCGCATTCTGGTTCAAATGACTGCATTTTTCAAGCGCAAAAAAGCAGTCGAGTCCTCCTCACCTCTGCTCCTTGAGCACAAGGAGTGAGACTCAACAACTGAAAAAAGAGACCACCTCTTCTATTCACTAGAACGCAAAAATCATCTGAAATGTCTTTCAGATGATTTTCTATTTTCTATTGGTCCTGAGAAGATGGAGCATCTGGCGTGCCTTCTTCTATGGAAGCTGGGCTTGCAGGCTCTGTTTCTGTCTCAGTTGCGGCAGTGTTGTTCCTTGCTGAAGCTGCTGCTTCTGTTTCCACTGGAGTCTCTGTAGTGACAGGCGTTTCAGTTGTGGTAGCTGGTTTCCCCGCTTCGGTTGCAGATGGCATTGCTGCCAACTCTGCCTGAAAGGCTTGGATAGCCTGTAGTAAGGCTGCCTTGTCACTCTTTGGATTAGCCAATTGGTCAAAGAGAGCTTCTAAGCGATCAAATACAGCATCACTAGCACCCTTTTCCTGCAATTGTTGGTGAAGCGCCATCAATTGGTTATAGAGCTGTTGATAAAGGGCGACATCCCCAATCTGAGGCTCTTCGCTTTGCTTTTGTTTTTGCTTTTCAATGGTGTCACTGATTTCGCGTAACAGAGCTTGTCCACTTGCAATAGCCTTGTCTGGATCCGTCTCATTTCCAAGTTGAGCCAAACTTGCTTCAAAGGCAGTTCGTTTGGCCTGGTCTTCGACTTGTGGCAAGAGCGACTGGATTTGCTCTGAGAGCCCTGTCAGGATGCTGGTTCGTTGACGGGATTCTGTCGCCTTGTCCAACTCTCCATATAAGCCCTTGAGGAAATCATAGACCGCTAAGTTATAAGATGGGGCCTGACTTCCTTTTTGATCCAAAACTGTTTTTTCAATAGGATAGGTTTGGCCTTTTTCTTGAGAGAAGAGCTGGTCAATTGCCTGCTTGGTTTGGTAGAGTTCCATAAAGTGAGTCTTAGCATCCCAGGCTTCTTCAAAGGCTTGGGCCCGATAGAGTTTCAAAGCTAGATCTGCCGCCATGGTGCGCAGTTCTGGTGTCAAGCGCGCGTCGCTCAAGCTTTGGTAGAAGTACTTGAGATAGTCGACCGAGGTCACACCCGTCCGATCTTGCATCTCCTGAACAGCTTCTAATAGCTTCCCTTCCTGCTCTAAACGCTTGCTGTCCTTGGCAGCATAGGCTTCCTGCAGTTGTGAGACCAACCCTTCCTTCTTCAGTTGGAAGGCATCTGTGTCTAGCAAGCGCACTTGTTCCAGCAATTCCTGGTATCGACGATCGAGGGCTGTCTCTTCTTTTGGCTTGACTGCTTGAGTCGCATGGATGTACTGTTCATCAACCTGCTTAAGACTGGCAAGATAGCCCTCTGTTGAGTTGCTTGGGAAGCTCTTGACATTTTCTAAGAAGTGGCCCAAGATGAGCTCAATCCGTCGTTGTTGCAATGGATCAGAAGCGTAAAGGGTCCGGCTTTCTGCTAAAAGTTGGTTGACCCTGTCCTCTACTGCTTTTTTATCCAAGTCTCCTTTTTTGTAAGGCGATTGGATGGTAGGAAGGCGATGGGCTAAGTAATCTGCTAGTCCCGCTGATCGCACCTTGATGTAGTGGTTGTGATCGCCATGTGGGATGACAAACTGGCCATTTTCAATTTGGAGGCCATACGGAGAAATCCCCGAGCGAAGCGCTGTTGCATAGAGTTCATTGATAAAGTCTAGTTCAGGATTTCCAGTTTCAAGCGGAATTCGAACATGTTCCTTCCGAACGGCATAAGGATGGATGTGGGTCGGATCGTATTCTTGGTCTGGATTGTTAAAGACAAAGAAACCATTGGAAATCTTAATGGCCTCACGAGGGACGCCGTAGGTCTTGCTGATGTACTGGATCTTTTCCTCATCTGAGGCATCGCGAGAATAGCTGGCAACATCATCTGTCAGTGGCTGTCCCTTGTCCTCTTCTTTCTTACCTGCCAGAGTTGCCTCTGCTGCTGCAATCTCTTGAGGAGAGAGGTCCTTTTTATAGAAATAATGAGCGTGGTTGCCATGAGCGACCATGTAACCGTCCTCGTCCTTACTGATGACCATGTCTGCATGGAAACCATGATCGTGCTCCTCTTCGTGCTCGTGATCATGACTGTCCCCATGTTCATGCTCGTGACTATCCCCATGTTCATGCTCGTGACTATCTCCATGTTCATGCTCGTGCTCATGGTCAATTGGTTTTGTACTTGGACTTGAAGGCCGGTTTGGACTTATTTCAGCAGGTGTAGTAGCACCTTGGGCCCGAAGTAGTTGGAATTGCCGAGCCAGCTCACGTTCTAAAGGAGATAGGGAGCTGTAAGGGATAAAGTGGAAATGATCCCCGTGAGGGTAGACAATTCCTTGATCGGTCCACTTGGTAATCTTACTTGGATCAAAGATAGAACCATCAGACTCCACATGACGAGAAGACAGAGGTGTTTTCTGCAATTCTTCCATCAGATTGCTGAACGTTGAAGTCGGTTTCGAGCTTACAGGTTTAGAAGTCGTTGGGTTCGTCTGTGTAGGGGTTGGACTAGCAGACAGCTGACTGCTAGCTTGTTTTCCTAAGTTTGGAGAGGCTTGATCTGGAGTTCCTTGCCCTTGTTCTGTGCTTGCTCCAGCTAGGCGTGAGCCTCCAGCCTGATGGCCAGCTTGACCACCTAAAGCCGAAAGGGCTGCTGCTAACTCGCCAGCAGATAAGGAACTCTTTGGAATATAATGGAAATGGCTACCATGGGGCACAATAAAGCCGTCCCCTGTATCTGAAATGACATCTCCAGGGCTAAAGACATAACCATCGTCCGTACGATAGCCACCAGCTGTATGGTTCTTAGCAGTCAGCGTTTCAAGGGTCTTCCCCTCTTTTAGCGCTTGACTTGGCTGACGAAAATCTCGAGTTTTAACCCCTTTGTGCGAGGAGCTCGCCTGTACCGATCCCGTTTCCCCTTCTTCTTTAGCGCCTCCTTTTTGTTGTTGAGCGATCTCTTCGATCGAGCGCACATTGACCGTATGCTGCGCATCCTTTAAGTAGAGATAGTATTTACCACCGCGTTTAATGATATAACCATCCTTGACCTTGCTGACAATATCAGCTTCTTGGAGCTGATAGGTTGGATCTCGCAAAATCAACTCTTCACTAAAGATGGCATCAAATGGGACCTTGCCGCTATAGTAATGAAAATGATCCCCATGAGAAGTGACAAAGCCTTCATCCGTAATTTTGATGACAATCTGCTCTGCCTGGGTCTTTTCCTTGGCATTGACCGCTTCGATGCTGTCTTCCTTTTTGTTAGAGGCAGTCGATGACGCTTTCTTTTCTGCCTGTAGATACTGAATCTGATTCTTTTTCTCTTCCTTAGCTTGTGGTTGCTGACTGAGCGCATAGGCACAGAGCCCTATTCCCAAAGTCGCTACCAATCCAATCGTTCCCTTTTTCTTCATCCTTGATTTACTCCTCTAATTCCTTGGCTAAACTCGCCATATTTTCTTCTAAATTTGCTAATAGATCCTTATCGTTTTGCGGATCGGCTTCCAGTGGATCCAAGACCTTGACACGCGCCCCTGTTGCCTTGGCGATACTATCTGCCACTTTTGACGACGTGTGCTTCTCTACGAAGATCGTTTTCACCTGATAATCTTTGACAAACTGCTGGATCTCTGCCAATTGCCGGGCGGTTGGTTCTTGCTCTGGAGAAATCCCTGCAATCCCTAATTGCTTGAGACCAAAGCGTTTGGCCAGATAAGAAAAGGCCGTATGCTGGGTCACAAAAGTCTTTTGCTTGGCCTTGTCGAAGATAGGCTGGTAGCGGGCTACTAGTTCCTCACAGCGCTTTTCAAGCTTTTGTGCATTGGCCTGATAGAGCTCCTTGTTCTTTGGATCGATCTCTCCCAAGCGCTGGGCGATAATCTTTCCTTCCTCTGCAATTTTCGCAGGGTCCAACCAGGTATGCGGATCATACAAGTGCTTGGCTTCCTTTCCTTGCCCAGCCTCGACATCCTCTAAGCCAGCCACCTTATCAAGTGTCATTCCTTGACTCCCTTCGATCACCTGTAACTTGGAACCTTGTAGATTAGGATCTAAACGACCGGCCCATGATTCCAGGGTCTGAGAATGATAGACAAATACATCCGCATCATAGATCTGAGCCACTTCCTTGGTTGAGGGCTCGTAATCATGGATCCCTGCACCAGACTGAACCATCCAAATGTCATTTTGATCCCCAGAGATTTCCTTAACCAGAGCATAGATGGGATAAAAACTCGTGACAATTTTGAGACCTTTTTTAGAAGGGGGCTTGCCTGCATTTCCTTGACTAGCACAAGCTACAAGCAGAAAGAAACCTAGGAACAAGATTCCCAGCACCTTCATTTTTCTCCTTTTCATCCTTCACCTCTTTTTTATTTTCATTAACCAGTTTATTAATTGGTTAATTAACTAGTTAATAATACTGCTAATCATTTGCTTTGTCAAGTCTTTTTTACATTTTTTTCCTTTTAATGCTAGGGACTAACCTTTTACTAGCCTCCACGACCTTTCCCTGCAGAAAAAAAGAGGCTGGGACAAAAGTCCTAGTCTCTCAATAGTCTTTGGATTGTCGAGCAAGACGCAGTGGTTGAGTGGGCTCTACTACGCTGTTTTCATCAGCTTTTACAGCCCTATTCAACTGTGCGGAGGTGGGACGACGAAATCGAATTCTAACGAATTACCGATTTCTGTCCCACT
>NZ_JUPI01000051.1 GCF_001074805.1 Streptococcus parasanguinis
GATTGCTGAAATCATCCACTGGATAATTTCACCTAACGTCCGTACTCACCTAAGGAAAGTTTTGAATATGTCTTTTCTTCAATCTAAGCATTTTCAAATCTGAAAATGCTTTTCATTTTAACTAATCTGTTGCTGAGCTGTCTGCATCTTGTAGTAAACACCTTGTGTTTGCATTAGCTCTTCATGAGTGCCATGCTCAACAATATCGCCATCCACCATGACAAGGATCATATCGGCATTTTGAATGGTCGATAAGCGGTGAGCAATGATAAAGCTGGTCCGTCCCTTCATGAGCTGATGAAAGGCATCTTGAATCAAGACCTCAGTCCGAGTATCAATAGAGGATGTCGCCTCATCTAAGATCAAAATCTTAGGAACCGAAAGGAAAACACGCGCAATCGTTAAGAGCTGGCGTTGACCTTGGGACAAAGACTCTCCAGCATCTGAAAGATACGTATCATACCCTTGTGGCAACTGCCGGATAAAGAAATCCGCATTAGCTGCTTTGGCTGCTTCTATCACTTCTTCTCTGGTCGCATCTGGACGAGAAAAGGCGATATTTTCATGAATCGTCCCAACCTTAAGCCAGGTTTCTTGTAGAACCATGCCAAACTGTTGGCGGTAGGAAGCACGGGTGTAGTCCGTAATCGGCACCCCATCGATTGTAATCATTCCAGAGTTAACAGGGTAGAAACGCATGAGCAGATTGATCAAGGTCGACTTCCCTGCTCCTGTAGGCCCTACAATCGCTACCTTACTAGCGGCTGGAACCTGAATGGTTAAATCTTTGATCAAGGTCCGTCCTAAATCATAGCCAAATGCGACGTGCTCAAAGTCAATCGCTCCTTTAACATTCTGCGTTTCCAAAAATTGATGACCGGTTTCCTCAATCTCATCTTGATCCAATACGCTGTACAAGCGCTCTGCGCAGGCAAGGGCACTTTGGAGTTCTGACAAGACAGAGGAAATATCATTAAATGGCTTGGTGTATTGGTTGACATAATTGAGGAAGGTCACTAATTGACCAACTGTAAAGTGAGAACCTGAAATGATTCGAACCGCACCAAATCCAGCCACCACTGCATAAATCAAGGCATTCACAAAGCGAGTCGCAGGATTGACAGTAGAAGAATAAAAGATAGCAGATTGGGAATACTTAGCGTAGGTTTCATTGGTCCCCTTAAAGGACTTACGGAATTGATCCTGAGCGTTAAAAGACTGGATCAAGCTTTCTTGCGTCAACGACTCTTCGATCAACTGAGTTTGCAGCCCACGCGCCTTGGTCTGCTCTTGGAAAAGCGTATAAGAACGCTTGGCAATAAAACGAGCAATCAATAGAGACAAAGGAGTCAAGACCAAAACCGCTACCATCATAAAGAAATCCAGCTCTGCCATGGTCACAATGGTCACAAGAATGGTTAAGAGCCCAACAAAGAACTGGTTGAAGACCATAAGAAGCCCGCTATTGAGTTGCTCCACATCAGTTGTGAGACGACTAACGAAGTCCCCACTCCCTTGTTTATCCAGATAAGATAAGGGCAAGCGGTGAACTTTCTCCATCACTTCTGCCCTTAGGTTTTGGCTAAACCGATAGACCAATTGATTATAGAGAAGAGGATTGATCCATTGAATCAAGGTATTCGCCAAAATAATCAGCACCATTTGGATCAAAACTGGCAATAAGACTGTTATCCCTTGAGGATTGATGACCAAGTCAACCGCATGACCAATCAAGATCGGTAACCAAACCGTTAAGGCTACTTGAGCGATGGTTCCGAGACTGGCTAGAATCAGGAGCCCGGGATGGTTGGCAAAATCTCTAAACAGACGTTTTAAATAACTAGAGCGTTTTTGACTCATGCTTCCCCCCTCCTGTGTTGTGAATCATGAATTTCTTGATAAATCTCATTGGTAGACAAGAGGAAATCGTGATTTCCCAGTCCTACTTGATGACCCTTGTTCAAGACCAAAATCTGATCAGCAGACTTGAGACTATTGGTTCGTTGAGATACTAAGATCAAACTTATGTCACTCAATTCTTCTTTAATCGATTTTAAGAGACGAGCCTCCGTCAAATAATCCAGGGCAGAAGTCGAATCATCCAAAATCAAGAAAGGGGCCTTTTTCAAAAGAGCACGCGCAATGGTCAAACGCTGGCGTTGGCCACCTGAGAAATTTCGACCAAAGGCTTCTACTGGCTCATCCAGTTGTCCTTCTTTTTCACGGACAAAATCAGCCGCCTGAGCTGTTTCCAGTACCCACCATAAATCATCATCGGACACATTTTCTTCCATTCCTAGTAAGAGATTGGAGCGGATAGTCCCTCTAAAGAGCTCTGCCTTCTGTGGGACTACAGCTATCCACTCCCGCCATTCCTTGAGAGTTCTAGGAGAGTGACCTTGATGATAGAGGGCTAATTTTCCCTGACTAACGGCATACAAATGACTCAATAACTGAACCAGGGTAGACTTCCCAGATCCTGTACCACCGATAATTCCCAACATCTGTCCATGATCCATATCAAAGGAAATTCCCTCTAGGGCTGGGCTTGAAGCCGTTGGATAGGTGAAAGAAACTTCCTCTGCACTGATCGCTTCTTGTTCTCTTGCGGTTTCCTCTATCAAAGCTTCTAGGAGGTCTTCTTCTTTCAAATCAAAGATCTCTTGTACCCGCTTGGCTGAAATATAGCTGACATTTAAAGAAGTGACCAGCATAGCCAGTTTGATCAATTCTGTTAAAATTTGTAATAAATAATTGACCAAAGCGACCAACATCCCTTGGGTTAGAAAGCCACCAGAGATATTAACTTGCCCCTGCCAAATAACACAGACTAAGGTCGTATTGACCACAAGGAAGGTCAAGGGACTAACCAAACTAGACCAGATACCAGCGCGAATTTGCCAGACTTTGTAGTCCTGATTGACCTCTCTAAAATCTTCTAATTCACTAGCCTGTTGTCCAAAGGCCCGAATCACTCGCATCCCTTGAAATTGCTGACGCGTCAGCGTAACCATCCTGTCTGTGATTTTCCGAATGGTTGCAAAGAGCGGATTGACAATCCGAGACATGATAACAATAATCAGCATCAAAATGGCCACCATCCCCAAGAACCAAAGGGTTAATTTCGGACTGATCGTAAAGGCCATGATAATAGAGCCAAAGACAATAATCGGCGCCCTCAAAAAGAGGCGCAAGAAGAGATTGATCCCAACCTGGATTTGATAAGTATCAGAAGTGAGACGGGTTACCAAACTAGATGTACCGATTCTATCTCGCTTGTTCTTTGGAAGGGACAAGATCTTATCATACAAATCCTTGGTCATCTCACGGGTAAATCCGACAGCTGCTTTAGATGAAAAATACTGAGCCGTAATAGCAACGACGACACCAAAGCTAGCAAATATAAACAAAGCACCGACCATCATCACCACTCCGCTCGTTTCCTTTTTCGGAATGACCTGATCAACTAAATGGGCGATGATTAAAGGTACGCACAATTCAAAGATAGCTTCTAATAGTTTAAATACAGGACCTAAAATAGTTTCCGTTAGATAGCCCTTAAAATACTTCAATAATGATGTCATCGTCTCCCCATTCTCCTTATCTGGATATATGATTGATCAGTCAACTTCTTCTTTGGCTTGGTTCATCTCTTGACGCAATTGGGTCACTTGATTAGACAAAGAAACCAACAATTCGGTTTGCAACTTTTGAATCTCTAGTAGATCCGTCTGATCTTGTTGCACCATATGGTCAATTTTTGTATGGAGCAAACGAATTTCTCGTTCCGATTCCATATTGACGTTAAAGTCATTTCGTGCTTGCAGGCGATCATAATCTGCCGCACGATTTTGACTCATCATGATTAAAGGAGCTTGAATCGCCGCAATCGTAGACAGGGCAAGATTGAGCAAAATGAAAGGATAAGGATCAAAATTCCAACCAAAGGGATGCAAGACATTAATCAACATCCAAATTGCCATCATAAGAATGAAACTGATAATAAAGGTCCAAGACCCGCCAAAGCGTGCAACTGAATCCGCCACTCGCTGGCCGAAAGTATAGCTTGCTGTCAAACGATCTTCAACGTTAAAGGGACGCTCACTTGCAGGCATAACAGCAGTTACTTGCTGTTTAATCGCTTCGTTCTTATCATTGGCTCTGTCAATAATCTGACCTAGATAATCCATGCAATATTGGCTTAAATTTTTGTAGGTAATAAAATCATCCATTTGACTTTCAGGATAAGAGGACTTGAGCATCTGTTGAATGGTATGGTCTAGATCTACAATCAAAGACCCTTGTCCATCCTCGTATTCTTTCCCGTCGATGATGTCTATTTTCAGCATAGAAATTCCTTTCATAGTTTTTGGACCAGATAAAAGTTAAAAACGCCTAATGGCGTTTTTACGTCTATTAAGGTTTGATACGGTGCAACATACGTGGGAATGGAATCGCTTCACGGATGTGTTTCGTTCCAGCTGCGAAGGTTACCATACGCTCGATACCAATACCGAATCCACCGTGTGGTACTGTACCGTATTTACGAAGGTCAAGATAGAATTCATACTCTGTACGATCCATACCAAGTGATTCCATCTTCGCTACAAGGGCATCATAGTCTTCCTCACGCATAGAACCACCGATGATTTCTCCATAACCTTCTGGCGCAAGCAAGTCTGCACAAAGCACGCGATCTGGGTTCCCAGGAACTGGTTTCATGTAGAAAGCCTTGATAGCAGCTGGATAGTTGATCACAAATGTTGGCAAACCAAAGTGGTTTGAAATCCATGTTTCGTGTGGTGAGCCGAAGTCATCTCCATGCTCGAGATGTTCATAGTCTGCATCTTCGTCGTTTTCATGCTCTTGCAAGAGATCAATGGCTTCATCGTAAGTAATGCGTTTGAATGGCTCTGCAATGTAGCGTTTCAAGAGCTCTGTATCACGTTCCAAGGTTTCCAAGGCTTGAGGAGCACGATCTAGAACACCTTGAAGCAACGCTTTAACATAAGCTTCTTGCAAGTCAAGTGACTCATCATGTGTCAAGTATGAGTACTCAGCGTCCATCATCCAGAACTCAGTCAAGTGACGACGAGTTTTTGATTTCTCTGCACGGAATACTGGACCAAAGTCAAAGACGCGACCAAGGGCCATAGCACCAGCTTCAAGATAAAGCTGACCAGATTGGCTCAAGTAGGCTGGTGTTCCAAAGTAGTCTGTTTCAAAAAGTTCTGTAGAGTCTTCTGCTGCATTTCCTGAAAGAATTGGGCTATCAAACTTCATGAAGTCGTTCTTGTCAAAGAAGTCATAAGTCGCGTAGATGATGGCATTACGGATTTGCATCACTGCTACTTGTTTACGTGAACGCAACCACAAATGACGGTTGTCCATCAAGAAATCTGTACCGTGTTCTTTTGGCGTGATTGGGTAATCTTGCGATTCACCGATGACTTCGATGTCTGTAATATCCAGCTCATAACCAAATTTAGAACGTTCGTCTTCTTTGACAATCCCTGTTACAAAGACTGACGTTTCTTGGCTCAAGCGTTTGATGGTATCAAATTTTTCAGTTCCCACTTCTTCCCCAAATTTTTCAATAAAGTTTGGTTTAAAAGCCACACCTTGGAAAAAGGCAGTCCCGTCACGCAATTGCAAGAAAGCAATTTTCCCTTTTCCTGATTTGTTGGCCACCCAAGCCCCGATAGTCACTTCTTGACCTACGTAGTCTTTAACTTCGATGATAGTAATCCGTTTTGTCATCATTCATCTTCCTTTTCTCGTTAAACTTGTCCGAAGACATTATCTTCTTTATTGTATCATAAAAAGGCTTTCAGTGCTAGATTCTACCTGTGAAAAGCTGATTTTTTTAAAGAAAAAGATCCTCAGCTCAATGCTAAGGATCCAATATGTTTATTTTTCCATAAAGTCCTTGAGTCGACGAACAGCTTCTTTGAGGGTATCCAAATCTGTCGCATAAGACAAGCGAACATTTTCAGGGGCACCAAAACCTGCACCGGTGACGAGAGCTACTTCAGCTTCTTCCAAAATCGCTGTGGTAAATTCCGTCACATCCGTGTAACCCTTCATCTCCATGGCCTTCTTTACATTTGGAAAGAGATAGAAGGCTCCTTGAGGTTTGATAGCTTCAAAACCAGGTACTTCATTTAACAAAGGATAAATGGTATTCAAGCGCTCTTCAAAAGCTTGGCGCATGATCTCAATAGAAGATTGATCTCCGGTTAGGGCTTCGATGGCAGCATACTGGGAAACTGTCGTCAAATTAGAAGTTGTTTGGCTGATCACCTTGGCCATAGCCCCGATAATCTCAGGATCCCCCACTGCAAACCCAACACGCCAACCAGTCATAGCATAGGTTTTAGAAACTCCGTTAATCACGATGGTTTGCTTGCGAATTGCTTCTGACAAGCTAGAAATTGGCGTAAACGTATTGCCATTATAGACCAAACGACCATAGATATCATCTGCCAAAATCAAGATGTCGTGCTCAACAGCCCAGTTTCCAATCGCTTCGAGTTCTTCTTTGCTGTAGATCATTCCTGTTGGATTGGATGGTGAATTCAGCAAGACAACCTTGGTCTTGTCTGTCCGTGCTGCTTCCAACTGCTCTACCGTTGCTTTGAAGTGATTTTCTTCTATTGTTTGGAAAGTAACGGGTGTTCCTTCAACCATCTTGACTTGATCCACATAAGAGACCCAGCAAGGTGTTGGAATGATGACTTCATCACCTGGATTGATAACAGAAGTAAAGAAGGCATAAAGAATAAACTTGGCGCCAGTGCCGACCACTACTTCATTGCGGCTGACAGCATAGCCATAAAACTCTTTCATATAGTCACTAATGGCATCCTTCAATTCTGGAAGTCCAGACGCTACCGTATAAAAGCTAGCCCGACCATCCTCGATGGATGCCACTGCTGCTTCTTGAATGTTTTTTGGAGTCGCAAAGTCAGGTTGACCAAGCGTCAAACTCAAGATATCACGACCTTCAGCTGCCAAAGCTTTGGCACGAGCATTTGCAGCCAAAGTCACGCTTTCTTCCATTTCCAATACACGATTTGATAATTTCATATTTCCTCCTCAAATCCTAAAAAACACTGGTTACTTTCCCAGTCTTGAAATCCACCACATAATAAGATCTGCCAGACTTAACTTCCCAGATCGGTTTGCCTTTAAAGCGTCCAAAAGTTACCCGATCAATCGCGTCTTTGCTCTCCTCTTTCACAATCGCCTTTGCTTTTTTCTGGCTGATCCCCTCTTTTAAAGGGTAAGCATAGACCTGATCATCTGCCTCCGCCACCAAGACCGCTAGTTCTTGCCCCCCCTGGTCTTTTCCAATAAAGGAAAGATACGCTTCTGTGCCATGGAAGAAACTCTCCGTATCAATTGTAACCATCGAAGAGTGCGACAGCGCTATATTTCTTGCTTGTTCCATTTGATCCTGCATGCGATCCGAAGTTTTTTCAGCAAGAAATAGCCAAGAAAAAAGCACCGTCAGAACTAAGACACAGATTCCTATTATATGTTGCCATATGATAAAAAGATAATTTTTCTGTTTCACTCCCTCATTATACACCAAAGCTACCTAGAATTCTATAGATTTTCGAGAAAGAATTGTTACTAATATTTCATACCTGTTACAATGTTTTAGTATAAAATTGTTTGAGAAACAAACTAAAATTAACACCTTGTATGTTTTTTGTTCATAGTTTAATAAATTTGTCACATTTTTGTAACTAATTTGAAAATAAAATTAAACGACAGAAACACTATTTATTGATAAAATATAGATATGGAAAATTTAAAGAGATTATTCAAAGAAGCAAACGTAGATTTAAAAACCATGATCGTCTTCCACAAGGCGGAACGATTGATCCGTGCATCTGAGGCTCATATCTTTAAAAAGCACCAGTTGACACCGACTCAATTCTCTGTCCTTGAGACCTTGTATAGCAAAGGCGATCTTCGCATTCAAGATCTGATCGATAGCATTCTTGCGACCTCTGGAAATATGACTGTGGTTATTCGCAATATGGTCCGCGATGGTTGGATTACACGCGAAACCGATCCAGAAGACCGTCGTGCATATGTTGTATCTATTACAGATGCCGGTCGTAAAAAGATCGAAGAAGCTCTTCCAGATCATATTAAAAATATTCAACGCTTGATGCAAGTCTTTAATAGTGGCGAGCAAGCTGAGTTAACAGAACTCTTGAAGAAATTCAAACATATCGCCTAAGCCTACAGCTCAAGACGATTCTGACTCCAAAATCCTCTATTTTGGAGTTTTCATCGTGCATTCTCTTTATCTAACAGATCAAAAAACTATTCCTGATGCTTCTCAGGAATAGTTTTATTTATTCTTTCACAAAGACCCATTCTTTCTCTCGCGATAAATCCTCACAATAAGAGAAACCTGCTACTTCTAATGATTTCAGATCTTCTAGATGGATGATTTCTTCCTTCATCATAGCCGTCACCATGGCCCCACGTGCTTTCTTTGAAATCGTTGAGTGAACCTTCAGTGTCCCGCCACGATTCTCCATAAATTTAATCTGGATCATTCGCTCGCGAATGGCTTTTGAAAAAACCAGTTCAAACTCAGAGGACAATAGAGATAAGATCTCCTCCTCTCCTTCTACTGCCTGATCATAGTCCTCTTGCCAGAGTGCCTTTAGAGATTTTCCAGCTGGTTTTAACTTCATCATAAAGTCTAAGCGATGAGGAGCAATTCCCTCATAGGCTGGGATCACCCCATATAAGGCAGTCGTGATCAACAAATGCTCCTGAAGATAAGTCTGCTCTTTTTCAGATAAGCCTTGACGCTCGATACTCCGGTACATCAGACCATCAAATAGTTCCAAAGCAGGATAGGTCTTAGCACTCCCATCTAACAAAGCCTCAATTCTTTCTTTTTCTACTAGGGCTCTTTCTTCTGAGATCCCGTAAAAGGTCGCTAATTCTTCTAGTGAGAATTGTTTCAAAGCTTGGAGGATGGTTTTTGTCTTGTGTGACAAGGGTTGGGACTCGACCATACGAGCCTGTTCGTTCAGTTCTTTAGCGGATGGAATTAATAGTTTCATAGGTCTATTGTACCATATTTTTCAAAATTTCTTGACAGGAGTTTTTATTAATGTTATTATCTAGTTATGAAAACTAGATTAAAGAAAGGTGAAGATTTAGTGTCCACTTTTTCCTATCCAACCTGGGAGCAACTGCCTGAGCTAGACCTCTATCTCGATCAGGTCCTTCTTTACGTTAATAAAACCTGTGCACCTGTCCTCTCTTCTTCAGACAAGGGCTTGACGGCTGCCATGATCAACAATTACGTCAAGCATGGCTACGTCGAAAAACCAGATAAGAAGAAATACCAGCGTAAACAGGTAGCTCGCTTGATCGCTATTACAACCTTAAAAACGGTCTTTTCTATTCAGGAGATCGCTTCTACCTTAAATTTTTTGCAGGACCAGGCAAGCTCAGATCTTCTCTATAATAGCTTTGTTGCTTATCTCAATGAGCAAAAAGAGCCGATTGCACCCATTATTCGCTCTGCCTGTCAGACAGTTCAACTTTATCTAGAAACCCTATCTTATATACAACCAGCAAACAAGGAGGAAGAAACTGATGAATTATACCATGAAACTAAGTAAAAAATTATCTTTTGGTGAGGAGATCGCAAATAGTGTAACCCACGCTGTTGGAGCCCTCCTTATGCTCATCCTGCTTCCGATCTCAGCAGTCTACAGCTTTGAGCAGCACGGTCTTCTTAGTGCTTTTGGGACTTCTATTTTTGTCATTAGCCTCTTTTTGATGTTTTTGTCTTCGACTATCTATCATGCCATGTCTTATGATTCTCCTCAAAAGTATGTGCTTCGCATTATCGACCATTCCATGATCTACATTGCGATCGCAGGCAGTTACACGCCAGTTGTCCTCACCTTGATGAACAACTGGATGGGCTACAGCATTATCTTAATCCAATGGGGTACCACTATCTTTGGCATTCTCTACAAAATCTTTGCTAAAAAAGTCAATGAAAGATTCAGCCTCACTCTTTACTTGATCATGGGCTGGTTGGTTATCTTTATTATTCCTCAAATTGTTAGTCAAACTACCCCTATCTTCTGGGGGCTCATGCTCATGGGCGGTCTGTGCTACACGGTAGGAGCTGGCTTTTATGCCAAGAAAAAACCCTATTTCCATATGATTTGGCACCTCTTTATCCTTGCTGCATCTGCCCTTCAGTATTTAGCCATCGTTTACTTTATGTAATACAGCCTCTAGTCTTTTAAACCACACCCGAAAAGTTAGATAGAAAAAATCTAATTTTTCGGTTTTTTTTATTTAAGCAACTGAAAAAGTCGTTGACGTCCTTCTTCTTCCTATGAAGGAGAGATTAGGCAAAATACAGACCAGTCTATTAAAAAACTACCGAGACGAGTTCTTATAGACGATTTTGATTCCTAACACAATCAGTGAAGTAGGAACAAACCAAAAGGACCTAGTCCTGTGGAATACAAAACTAAGTCCTTTTTTACATTATTTGTCTAACTTTTGGGGATCAATACTAGCATTGGAGATTTGAGAAATGACATGATTTCTCAAATCTTTCTGTTTACATCAGATGATTCACCCATCATTTCATGCTATGTACTATTTTAACATAGGTGGACAAATGAACGTATGGAGCTTTTATTCCGTCTTTGTCCCCTTATTTAATAGCTTGCCCATTTTCCTCAATCCAATCAGTAAGAGAGGGAAAGATAGGAGGGTCACAAGGCCTAGTACAAGGAAAACAGCTACAAATCCACAAGTATCGATGAACCAACCAGTCAGAGGGAAAATCACAATCATAGACAAACTAAACATCATGGAGTTTATACTAAGCATGGTTGCTCGTACACTGGAAGGCAAATAAACTTGTAAATCATTGTAGTATATAGGTTGATACACTGCATAAAGGGCATTGGTCAAGAGATAGACGCTTAGATAGGCGAATGGAGTCTTAAAAGCTACCAACAGCAAGGCCAAGCCTGTCAGTGCAACCAGAATTGGAAAGACTTGATTGCTATTCGATTTCTTCCCAATTTGACTAGCTAAATAAACTGCTAGAAGATTGAATCCACTACCAATCAACATAATGAGTGAAACTTGCCAACTGGCTAAGTCACTGATTTTTTGTTGGTAGTAAAAATAGAACATGCACATAATGGTCCCTACCAGCTGATAGGTCAGCATCCAGTAAAACAAGACTGGTTTTTCCTGCCATTCTTGTTTCACTACCACCAATATCCGTTTTAAGGTCAGACTATTTCTTTCATCTCTCTTGCTCTCTGGCTCTTTCATCAGACAAATCAAGAGAATGGAAAGTAATGAAAGACCTATGGCAATATGATAGGTCCAAGCCAAGGCCCCATGAACAAAGAGACCGGCTACCACTGTTCCTAACGTTCGGGTGACTTCAGCCACTCCAGATAAAAAGCTAGAAATCTGAAGATAACGATCCTTTTGACCTGCTTCTACCGCCGAATCAAACAAGAAAGCAGTATTCGTACCTGAATCAAAATTGTAGGACCAGGCATTAACCATCATGGCAATCGCATAAATCCAAAAATTCCCCTGACCAAACAAAATCAAGATAGAGGACACAATACTGGCTATGCGAGCCAAATAGAGATTGGTCTTGTAACTAAATCGATCGGCCAACATGCCTGATGGAATTTCGCTCAATAGACTAGTACCATGAAAGATACTCTCTAATAGCCCGATCTGAAGCAAGGAAAGACCATTTTGAATGAAAAATAAAATCCAGAAACTAGTGATTCCAAAATAAGATGTGAATTCCAGACCTGCTAAGAGTGGAATATTGCGTTTGTAAGTTCTTTTAAACATTGTTCTTCCTCTTTCAATTGATATTTTAAGTGTTTCTAAAAGACTTACCTAGATTTGCCTACATTTTCTCCACCTCTTTCATTGATCGTAAAAAGTTATGTAGCTTGTTTATGGTTATAAAGGTTTGATTCGATGCATCACATACAGATACGGAACTGCTTACAGATAGGTCTTGTACCAGCTATACAGGTAAGCATTTGTTCAATCCCGCACTCCAATACACTGTGCGTACTGTACCCTATTTACGGAAGACACTACGATCTTCATTCTATCATAAAAAGTCGAACGGTACTAGATTCTACCTATGAAAACAAGATTTTTAAAAGAAAACCATCTTCAACTCATTCTCAGAGTGGTATTTTTGTGATTATTTCTGTACAATAGAAAAAAACTGTATGGGGACAGTCAAAATGAAGACGAGCAAATACCAAGAAATTATTCATGTTCTAAAAAAAGCCATTCAAGACGGAGAACTGGTGACCGGTCAGAAAATTTCCTCCGTTCGCCAGCTAGCCAATCAATTTTCTTGTAGTAAGGATACGGTGCAACGGGCCTTGCTGGATTTGACCTACCAGCACTTACTCTACGCAAAACCTCAAAGTGGCTATTATGTTTTGGAGCAGGAACCTGACCAACATGAGGATCTTCCACTAAAATTAGAGAAAGACCGCAATCAGGCTTTTGAAGATTTCCGGACCTGTATCAATGAAACCTTGATTGGTCGTGAGAATTATCTCTTTAATAATTTTTCAGATCAAGCAGGATTACCAGAAGTACGCCAATCGATTCAAGGCTTATTGAAGGAAGAAAGTATTTATACGACTGCGGATCAGATCGTTTTGACTTCTGGTACACAACAGGCACTCAATATCCTCAGCCAAATTGACTTTCCCAATAAAAAATCTCAGATCTTGATTGAGCAGCCGACTTATCATCGGATGAATCAACTCTTAGATTCGCAGCAACTTGCCTACCGGACCATTCAACGAAATTTAACGGGAATTGACCTCGAGGAACTCGAAGAGATTTTTAAGAGTGGCCACATCAAATTTTTTTACACGATCCCCCGTTTTCACTACCCACTTGGTCATAGCTATTCTACCAAGGAAAAAGAAGCAATCTTGCAACTAGCTGATCAATATGATGTCTACCTTGTCGAGGACGACTATTTGGGAGATCTTGATGGCCGCAATGCTCCTTCTTTTTATTATCTAGATCGCAATAATCGAGTTATCTATATCAAGTCTTTTTCGACCAATCTCTTTTCTGCTCTTCGCATTACTTCCATGATCCTTCCCCAAGCCCTTCTTAAACCTGTCTTGACCTATAAGACAATTCTGGACTATGATAGCAACCTTATTATGCAAAAGGCTTTGAGCCTTTATATCGATAATGGTATGTATCTGACCAATAAAAAGCGACTCCTCGCCAGAAAAAAAGAGGAAGAAGAAAGTCTGAAGGCTTTGATGGATCAGTCCTCTCTTCTACCTCATCTGACCCTGACCCACGATGGGGTCCTAGTAGATCTTCATCAGGTCAAATCTCTTGCTTCCTTAAAACACAGTGGACTCTCTCTTGATTTCTTTGAAGCAGCCTACATCACTCCTTGTCCCTATCAACTAGCAAAAATCCAATCAGCAGATGTTGCCAACGTTTTACCAAAGCTGACGCCTTTTTTTGAAAGAGAAACCCTCGTATAGACTATACGAGGGTCTTCTTATTTTTTTAAGTGCTCATAGACCAATTTGGCATTTTGAAGGCCAATCCGATAGTCGATGCGAATTAAGCGAATCGCTTCCATCTCTGGTTCTTTGAGGTACTTCTCTTTTTGTTCCTTGGAGATGCTACCTGGTTTTAGAAGATAGTGGGTGAATTGATTTCTAACTTTAGTAAGCTCTACTTGAAGGGTGAAATAAAGTCCAAATAAGACAATAACAACTCCCATTAGGATGAGATCGTTTGACATGATTGTTGCTTCCTTTTTCTGTTCTTTTCTTTATTTTACAGTTTTCAAGCAAGAAAAACAAGAGGCTGGGAAAAAAGTCCTAGCCTCTCAATTGTCTTTGGATTGTCGGGCAAGACGCAGTGGTTGAGTGGGCTC
>NZ_JUPI01000052.1 GCF_001074805.1 Streptococcus parasanguinis
AGAGTCTTTGGTACAAGAATCTGTATCGATTAGTAACTCAGAATCGCAATCAAAAGCAACTTCTGAATTAGCATCTAAGAGTGAGTCTGAAAAAGCATCACAATCTGTTTCGTTGAGTCAGTCGGTATCCTTATCTAATTTGGTATCCAAATCAGTTTCTGTGTCTCAATCGCAGTCAACATCGGCGGTTGGATCGGAGAAAGTGGTTTCTCAACTGATTTCCTTGTCGCAATCTATTTCGATGAGTCAATCTGAATCACTGGTTCAAGCCTCAGTTTCGGCAAGCCAATCAGAGTCCTTGGTACAAGAGTCGGTTTCAGCGAGTCAATCAGAGTCCTTGGTACAGGCCTCAGTATCTGCCAGTCAATCAGAGTCCTTGGTACAAGCCTCGGTTTCGTTAAGTGAATCAATTTCATTGGTTCAAGCATCCGTTTCAGCTAGTGAATCAGAGTCGTTGGTTCAGGAATCTGTATCTGCCAGTCAATCCGAGTCGTTGGTACAAGCGTCCGTTTCAGCGAGCCAATCAGACTCGCAGGTTCAAACCTCAGTTTCAGTGAGTCAATCAGAGTCCTTGATTCAAGCCTCAGTTTCGGCAAGTGAATCAAATTCATTGGTTCAAGCATCCGTTTCTGCAAGTCAATCAGACTCGTTGGTACAAGCGTCCGTTTCTGCAAGCCAGTCGGAGTCGTTGGTACAAGCATCAGTCTCAGCCAGTCAATCAGACTCGCTGGTTCAGGCATCTGTATCGTCTAGCAAATCCGAGTCTTTGGTTCAGACATCGGTTTCTGCAAGTCAATCAGAGTCGTTGGTTCAGGCATCTGTATCGGCCAGCCAATCAGAATCACTGGCACAAGAATCAGTTTCAGCTAGTCAGTCAGACTCGTTGGTGCAAGCGTCCGTTTCTGTTAGCCAGTCTGATTCGCTGGTCCAAGCCTCGGTTTCAGCTAGTCAATCAGAGTTATTGGTTCAGGCCTCTGTATCTGCCAGTCAATCAGAGTCATTGGTGCAAGCATCCGTTTCAGTGAGTCAATCACAATCTACTTCTGATGTCGAATCTAAGTCTCAAAATACAGAATCTATGTCCTTTTCTCGTTCTGATTCAATGAGTCAGTCGGAATCGCAAGTATCGACTGATTTGCAATCAACATCATTGAGTCAATCAGAATCGTTAGTGCGAGAGTCTGTTTCAGCTAGTGAATCCGACTCGTTGGTTCAGGCCTCGGTTTCGGTAAGTGAATCAAATTCATTGGTTCAAGAATCAGTTTCAGTGAGCCAGTCTAGTTCGCAGGTACAAGAGTCAGTCTCAGCGAGTCAGTCCGAGTCCTTGATTCAAACATCCGTTTCAGCGAGCCAATCCGACTCGTTGGTTCAGGCCTCAGTCTCCGCCAGTCAATCAGAATCGCAATCAAAAGTAGCTTCTGAATCAGCATCTAAGAGTGAGTCTGAAAAAGCCTCGAAATCTGTTTTGTTTAGTCAGTCGGTATCCTTATCTAATTTAGCGTCTAGATCTATTTCTATGTCTCAATCGCAGTCAACATCGGCGGTTGGATCGGAGGAAGTGGTTTCTCAACTGATTTCCTTGTCGCAATCTATTTCGATGAGCGAAAAGCTGTCTGAATCTGTTTCAATGAGTCAATCCGAATCCTTGGTTCAAGCTTCGATTTTGGCAAGTCAATCAGACTCACTGGTACAAGCGTCGATTTCAGCGAGCCAGTCGGAGTCACAAGTTCAAGAGTCGATTTCTTCAAGTCAATCAGATTCGTTAGTTCAAGCTTCTGCCTCAACAAGCGAATCAGCTTCAACTTCTGATGTCGTAGCTGCATCGCAGGTTTCAGAGTCTGGATCATTCTCTCGATCCGTTTCTGAGAGTCTATCTGCTTCACAATGGACATCCTATTCAGAATCTCTAGCGTCAACATCTGTTTCAAAATCTGACTCCTATAGCCAATCAGCTTCACTCCTTTCTTCAAGCGAATCGGCTTCAACGTCGATGCCAGTATCTGAATTTCCTTTGACGAGTGTTTCAGATTCTAGAAGCGCATCATCGACAGAGAGTCAATCCTTATCGCAGGAAATTTCTGAATGGATTAGTGTGTCTTATGCGTCAAGTTTCTCTGCTGTGACAAGTTCTTCGGAGTCTGTCGTGTCTTCGTTTGGCACCTCTTACTCAGAATCTCCATCAGACACAAGCTCGCTAACTGCAACGCATTCTTCCGGACCTGCTCTTCCAGAGACAGGTGCCCATCCTTCATCTAATATTCTTGCTACAGGAGCTTCCATTCTTCTGTCTGGATTAGCCCTTTTAGGAATCCGGAAAAAAGATAGCAAATAGATCAATAAAAGACCGGAATGAACCGGTCTTTTATTGATCTAGAATGTCTAAGAAGTTGTGAAATATGTTATAATGAATGAGGAAGTTTTCGTTGAAGAGTATGAAAAAAGTTGCTTTGTGAAAAGCCCAGTTTGCCTTCATATCTTCAGGAAATATGGGATAAAAAAAGAAGAGTCAGAGGAAAGAGATGAAAATCCATTTTACAAATTTATTCGGGCAGTCTTCTCAGAGCGTGGCCCTGATGGCCCAAAACGATATCATGAATGTCGTTCGCGAGCTTGGGGTCAATGAATTAGGGATCTACTTTTATGATCATAGCAATGAACCAGCTAGTGAATTGAACTCGCGAATGGATGGGATTTTAGCAGGCGTTGCTTTTGGGGATATCGTTTTCGTTCAATCGCCTTCTTGGAATGGGATTGAGTGGGACCGCCGTTTGGTTGATAAGTTAAAACTCCTTCAAACCAAGTTGGTCATGTTTATCCACGATGTCCCACCGCTTATGTTTGAGAGTAATTATTACCTGATGCCCAACTATATCGACATGTACAATCAGAGTGATCTGGTCGTTGTTCCGTCAGAGCAAATGTACCATCGTCTAGTATCAGAAGGACTCACAGTGAAAAAATATGTGGTCCAAAAGTTGTGGGATTTGACCCATAGTTTGGACCTCTATACTCCGCAATTTGAGAAAAAACTGATCTTCTCAGGAAATCCTTCACGTTTCCCACATATCATCGATTGGAAATATGAGACACCCCTTCATGTCTATACCGAACCGGTTGAAGGAGTCGATTATTCTAAGATCCATATGGAAGGCTGGCGAACCAAGCAAGAATTGCTTCTCGAGCTTTCCAAGGGTGGTTTTGGGCTTGTCTGGGGAAATTCTGAGAATCCTGAGGATGAGCGGGATTACTACAAAGAAAATATTTCCTACAAACTATCGACTTATCTATCTGCTGGTCTTCCAGTAGTAGTGCCAGACTATTTGTCAAATGCAGACTATATTCGAGACAAAGGGCTCGGCTTTGTAGCCTCCAGTCTTGAAGAAGCCAATCGTTTGGTCCAAGACTGTACAGAAGAAGAGTATGCTCAAATGGTCCGAAAGGCTCAATATACTTCTTATTTGATCCGCAATGGCTATTTTACAAAGAAATTATTTGTCGATACCATCATGGCTTTAGGAGAATAATATCCAAGTAAACAAGATTCTTCAGATAAACATCTGAAGGATTTTTTGTTGAATACAGTACCAAATGGGGAATTTGAAATATTATCAAATATTAGTGACAAATGAGTTTGGAAAAGTCGCAAATTATGGTAAAATAAGTTGAGATAAAATGCTCTAAAGGCACATATTAAAAGGCTATTCCCCAGGTGGAAGAGTCAAAATGAGTAAGAGAAAGTTTAAAAGAAATGTTAAAACGATCTGAAGTAGGAAAGAGATTTTGTTGGACGATATTTTTCGTCTTTATTTATGTTTTGGGAAGTAAAATTTCCTTGCCTTTTGTTGACTTATCAAAGGCCTTGAGACTCAATGAGGGAACGACAACGGGCTTGCAGCTCTCAAGCGCTGTGATGGGGGGAAACCTCCGCGGAATGTCGATCTTTTCGATCGGTCTATCCCCATGGATGTCTTCCATGATTTTGTGGCGGATGTTTACCGTTTCAAAACGATTTAACCTCGAAAAAACCAGCACGGAGATAGTGGAGCGACGAAAGATGTACGTGACCTTAGCGCTCGCCATCGTCCAGTCTTTGGCAGTGGCCATGTATCTCCCCTTGAAGACAGGGTTGAATCCCGGACTTGTCATTGCGGTCAATACCATGATTATGGTAGCCGGAGCCTTCTTTTTAGTTTGGCTCTCCGATCTAAATGCCGCTTTGGGGCTTGGAAGTTCTGTTGTGATCATGATGGCTGGGATGGTTATGTACCTGCCCGAAGACGTGATGCAGACCCTTTCAAATGTCAATAATATCCCAGAAATCGCTTATGTTCTGGGCGTGATTTTCATCTTGATTTTTGTCTATGTGGCAGTCTTGGTGGAATATTCTAAGTACCAGATTCCTGTCAATAAATTAGGGATCCACAACAACTTGAAAAGTTATACTTTTTTGGATATCAAGCTCAACCCAGCAGGAGGGATGCCCTTCATGTACGCCATGACCTTGGTGTCGATTCCTCAGTATGCCATGCTTTTGATCTTGTCTATGGATTCCAATGCCAAGTGGGCTGCTCATTTGGCCAAACACTTGGTGATGGGAGATCCGATTTGGATCCTTCTTTACATTCTGATGATCGCCCTTCTCTCTTTTGCTTTTGCCTTTGTCAATGTGAACGGAGAAGAAATTGCAGATAAGATGATGAAGGCGTCCGAGTATATCGATCATGTCTATCCTGGAGCAGATACACGTCGCTATATCAATAAAATTGTGCTACGCTTGACGGTTTTTGGGACCTTGTATCTGATCCTCTTCACCGCGCTTCCTTTTTCTCTCTTGTTATGGGATAAAGATCTCTTGCGCTTGACCATGATTCCAGGAACCTTCCTCATGTTTGTCGGGATGATTTACAATATCCGAGAAGAAATTCGTGCCCTTCGAGTGAATCAACGTTATACAAGAATATTCTAGGAGTAACCATGTATTATTTTGTACCAGCCTGGTATGGAACGGACCGCATCTGGCAGCAAACAGCTACCCCTTGGTACTGGATGCGAGAGTCCATTGAATTTGACGATACCATTAATCAAGTTCGTATTTTTCAAGAAGCAGAAATGGATCGGATCTTATTGTTGCCTCAATATAGTCCGCAACTGCGCTATTTTTTGCACCGCCAAGATTTGTTAGAGACAGATGTGCTCTCGATTTTTGATAAGATCCAACAGGTTCCGTCTGATTTGACTATGCGCCCAGTTCAGCTTCAGGACATCGAATGGCCGAGTGAGACCACTTTTTCCTATACTCCCTTTTTGGTGATGGCATTTCGAAAGGGCCACCACCTAGCAAAAATTGATATGGGGGTGGATGGGAACCTTCTCTCTTTGACCCGTTATAAGAATGACGAGATCAGCTACATCGAGTACATAGATGATCGTGGCTTTATCTCTAGTAGAATCTACTACAATGAGGGAAAACCTTATTTCCAAGAGTATCTGAGTTTTGATGGGCAATGGGTTTTGAGAGAGATGTTGATAGAAGAGAACCACTCCGTCATGGTCAATGAAGCTTTCTTTCATGCCTTCAAAAAAGAAAGCTATGCCAATATGGGAGAAGTTGTCGCTGAAAAAATGAAGGAGCAGCTAGCAACCTTGGTTCCAGGACGAGACCAGTTGGTTTTGGCAGCTCATCCAGCAAATTTGGCCTTTTTACAAGATACAGCAAGTAGCGTCAAAAAAGTCTTGTCTTTCTATGGGGATCGTCAGCCCTTGTCTGCCGAAAACTTTGCCCTCTATTTTGATATGATTGATGCCCAGCTCTTGATTACAGATAGTGAAAAAACCAAAGAAGCGATTGGGAGCTTTTCCCCTAGCCTGGCTCAAAAGACACACCGGATTACCTCTTTTGACTCCCGCCTTCGTTTGGGCTCTAGTCAGGAACGCAAGGAATCGAAGATTTACTTTTATGTCAACGAAGCCGAGCTCCCAAGTAAGAGCCAGCTCAAGAAGGTTCTGGAGGTCTTGGAGCAACATCCTTTATTTGAAGTTGTTTTTGCATTTTACAATGGCTCGCCGGAGCGTGTTAAGGAATTAGAAGGGCAACTCGAGGAATTGATCGCTAGCGAGCAGGACTTGCATCTGGTTCAATCACCAGCCCAAATGGAAGGGCTTGGGGAAAACCAGATTATCGATGAAGAGTCCGTACAAGACGCACCGGACTATCGCTTTGTAGTTAAGAATTTTTCAAATGAAAATGACATTATTCAAGAGTTGGAAAAAACCCGCTTGATCGTAGATTTAAGCGAGGAACCCAACCTCTACACGCAGATTGCAGGGATCTCTGCTGGGATTCCTCAGGTCAACCGCGTCCAGACAGAATATGTCGATCATTTGAAAAACGGCTATGTCTTATCAAAGGAAGACAAGGAATTAGAAAAGGCAATCACGCACTTCTTATTGGAATTGAAGCCCTGGAATGAGGCCTTGGTCTATTCAATCGAAAAAATTCAAGAATACACCGGTCAACGCTTGATCGAGAAATGGGAAGGATGGATGAAAGAACGTCATGGATAAAAAACTACAGATACCCCATATTCTCCAAATCGGCTCAAGTAGCTGGCAGGATCAAATGGAACTTCCTGCTGGACTTGGCTGGCACTTTTTTCAAGCCACCGCTCTTCCATCGCTCAAAGACTATATGGAAGAAGAGGAAATCTCTAAATTTAAAGCCTTGATTCTAGAAAAGCCAGAAGATTTGTTGGCTTTAGGAGAAGACCTGACTTATTTTCAACCTTATACCGTTTTTTATGACGAAAGCCGTAAGCTAGAGGCGCCTTCTGCAGAATTGGCCCACCTCTTAAGGCTTAAACAAGCGAGACCCTGGGATTTCTCAAACAAGCATCAATTTCTCTATGTTTTAGACCGCTTTTTATACGACAATCAATATGGGGATGCCTTTACGGTTCGTGACCTGCGAGTGAGACCTGACTTTGCTGGTCAGCAAACAGTCTTGGGGCAACATTTCCTCAAACTTGACGGAGCATACGGGGAAGAGTTTACGCCGATTGCTCAGTGGGTTTACAATTATGTGTATGACGCTAGCCGCCCCATCAATTTTTGGTTGGAATACGAAAAAGATCCTAGCTGCCAGCTACAATTGCGGATCCAATTTTACCGCTTTGGTGCTCTGGGAGAGTGGGTCAAAGATGCAGTCTTTTCAGAAGAAGAGATGCAAGCGCCCTTAGAATTGGATGGAGCAGAACCTTATTATCTAGCTTTTTCGCTGGAGGCAAAAGGAGAGGGGACGCTTACGATCGGAGCCTTACATAAGCGCTTGTCACATGGTCCTTTAGGAGAGATGACAGTAGGAGCTAAGACGCTACGGGACCACAAACGTCAAGAAATTTTTGCTTATTTCCATCCTGGCGATATGAAGCCCCCTTTAAACATTTACTTTTCTGGGTATCGTCCAGCCGAAGGATTTGAAGGGTTTGGGATGATGCGTGCTATGGGTAGTCCCTTTATTCTCTTTTCTGACCCAAGACTGGAAGGTGGATCCTTTTATATGGGCTCAGAAGAATTAGAAAATCAAATCACAGCCTTTATTGATCAGCACTTGGACTTGCTCGGCTTTGAGCCCAAAGATATGAATTTCTCAGGCTTGTCCATGGGGACCTTTGGTGCCCTTTACTATGGTGCTCTTTATTCTCCTCATGCGATCTTGGTTGGAAAACCCATTGTCAACCTGGGGGATGTCGCTGCCAATCTGAAATTTAAACGTCCAGATGAGTTTGGAACGTCTCTAGACATGATGCAGTTGATCATCGGCCAAGTATCACAAGAAGGGATCGGTCAGCTCAATCAACGTTTCTGGGACCGGTTTGAAAAAGCGGACTTTAAGGATACCATTCTAGCCCTTGCCTATATGCGGGATGATGACTACGACCAGCAGGCCTATCCAGATATTTTAGAAGCCTTGTATGAATTACCGGTTCGTATTATCAGTACCAGCCGCGCTGGTCGACACAATGATGCGAGTGGTCCGATCATTGAGTGGTTTGTGACCCAGTACAAAGAAATCATGGAAAGAGACTTTGGAAGAAACCAATGATAAAAATAAAAGAAAATGAAAGCAGACGAATCTACTGGGGCGATACTGTTCTTGCAGATTATCTTTGGGGGTCAACTATTCAAGCAACTGCCAAAGGAAGCGTTCAATTTCAGAACCCCCTCATGCCATCTGGTCAAGTACTGAAAACCTGGCATTCGCAGACAAATTTTGGGGCAACTCGTCAAATTCCTATTCTGCCCCTGCTCAAACGAGAGCAAGATTATGAATTGGTTATCACGATGGAAGCGACTCCCACTCATACCGTTATGGTAGAAATTATCTTTAGAGATCGCTTTGGAGAGCTTGTTGGCCGTCGAGTAACCGCAGAAGGTCGCTTGCAGTTCACCTATCCAGATCAAGCTTACGCCTACGAAGTACGCTTGCTCAGTGCAGGTTTGCAAGAGTTTACCTTCCACTATTTCACTATTTACCCAATATCGTCTGAGGGAGCAGAAGTTCTCGAATAGACGAACATCACTGCAAAAAAGAGGATCACATTGGATTACGTTAAATTAAGAAACATCAAAAAAATCTTAAAAGAAGTCAATAGCTGGAAGGATGACATGGCCCGTTTGACGGATCGTCAGCTGCAGGAGAAGACTGCAGAATTTCGGGAACGTCTAGCAGAGGGTGAGACCTTGGATGATCTCTTGCCAGAAGCATTTGCGGTTGCGCGGGAAGCCGATAAACGGGTCTTAGGTATGTTTCCTTATGACGTGCAAGTCATGGGAGGGATTGTTCTGCATCAGGGAAATGTCGCTGAAATGAATACCGGTGAAGGAAAAACCTTAACAGCGACCATGCCGGTTTATCTCAATGCCTTAGAAGGCAAAGGGGTCATGGTCATTACGACCAATACCTATCTGGCAACCCGGGATGCAGAAGAGATGGGACAGGTCTATCGCTTTTTAGGTTTGACCGTCGGCGTTCCTTTGAAACAGTCAGAGGACGAAGAATTAGATCCAGAAGTAAAACGCGAAATTTACCAATCAGACGTCATCTATACGACCAATACCAGTCTGGGCTTTGACTATCTAACAGAGAACTTGACGGCTTCAGCAGATGGCCAATTTTTGGCAGACTTCAATTACGCTATTGTCGATGAGATTGATTCGGTGCTTCTAGATAGTGCTCAGACCCCCTTGATTATTTCTGGTTCTCCTCGGGTTCAGTCCAACCTTTATGGGATTATTGACACCTTGATCCAAACCTTCAAAGAGGGGGAAGACTTCAAGTTTGACGAAGAAAAGAAACGGGTTTGGTTAACTCGAAAGGGAGCTCATGCAGCAGAAGCTTTTCTTGCCATTCCCAATCTCTATGATCCCCAATACCGTGATTTAGTCCGCCATATCAGCCTAGCCCTGCAGGCCAATAAAAACTTTATTAAGGATAAGGACTATGTCATCCATCCCAATGTCGAAGGACAACCGGAGATTGTCTTGCTAGACCAGGCAACAGGACGTTTGATGGAAATGACCCGCTTGCAAGGAGGACTCCACCAGGCGATTGAAGCCAAAGAAGGTCTCAAACTCACCCAAGAAACACGGGCTATGGCTTCTATTACTTATCAAAACCTCTTTAAGATGTTTCGGAAGTTGGGAGGCATGACGGGGACTGGGAAGGTCGCTGAGGCAGAGTTTCTTGATACCTATGCCATGTCAGTGATCAAGATCCCAACCAATCGCAAGAAGATCCGCAAGGATTTGCCGGATGAAATCTATCAGACCTTGCCGGAAAAAATCGTGGCTTCCTTGGATTATGTGAAGAAGGTCCACGAAAAGGGCAATCCGATTCTGGTCTTTGCCGGATCGGTTGAAATGTCGATTCTTTATTCGAACCTTCTTTTGCGGGAAGGAATTCCACACAATCTTCTCAATGCCAACAATGCTCCCCGAGAGGCTCAGATCATTAAAGAATCAGGTCGAAAAGGAGCGGTGACAGTTGCGACCTCAATGGCCGGTCGGGGAACCGATATCAAGTTGGGACCAGGGGTCGCTGAGTTAGGTGGTTTAGTAGTTGTAGGGACTGAGCGGATGATGAACCAGCGGATTGACCTTCAAATTCGTGGGCGTTCAGGTCGTCAAGGAGATCCCGGTTTGACCAAGTTCTTTGTCTCTTTAGAAGACGATTTGATGAAAAACTGGGGGCCAGACTGGATCCAGGATACCTATCAAGACTATGATGTGGATGAGCGGATTGGTTCAGCCAAAGCTCTGACTAAGCGCAAGTATAGAAACTTGGTGGAACGAGCTCAAAATGCTAGTGAAAGTTCTGGTCAGGCTAGTCGTCGAATGACGCTAGAATTTGCGGAGAGTATGAACATTCAGCGTGCCATCGTCTACGAAGAGCGTGACCGCTTGATCAAACAAGAAGGACGCTTGAATGCTATCGTTGAAAAAGCGCTTCGTTCCGTCTTTTCAAGCGTAGTCCACAAAAAAGAATACAAGGAACCTGTAGCTTTTTATCGCTATATTTTAGACAATGTTAGCTACCAAGTGGATCCGGAAAAGGCCCACCAAACTTTCCGTAGCAAGAAAGCAAAAGAAAATTTCTTATGGGAGATCGCTAAAAGTGAGTTAGAGGCCAAGTATGAGGTCTTAGGCACGGATGAGGTGATCGCCCAATTCCAACGTATGGCCATCTTAAAAGCCATCGATGAAAACTGGGTAGAGCAGGTCGACTATCTGCAACAATTGCGGATGGCTCTCTCTGGTCAATACACCAGTCAGAAAAATCCTTTGGTGGAATTTTTCCAAGAAGCCTACCAATCCTTTGATCGAATGAAAGGGGCGGCCAAAGAACAAATGGTCCGCAATCTTTTACTGAGTCGAATAGAAATCAATAAAAAAGGGGAAATTGTCTTGCATTTCCCATAAAAGAGGACATTATGACAGTATACAATATCAACCTTGGAATCGGTTGGGCCAGCAGTGGTGTTGAGTACGCTCAGGCCTACCGGGCCCAGTTGTTACGCAATATCCATCAACCAGCTAAATTTGTTTTTATGGATATGATTCTAGCTGATAATATCCAGCATTTGACAGAAAATATCGGTTTTAAAAATGATGAAATTATCTGGCTCTACAGCCATTTTACAGATATTAAGATTGCACCAACCACCTATACCATTGACCAGGTCTTAGCAGGATTTGCCGGAAAACCGACCCGTGAAGAAGTCGATGGTAAGGTCAAGCGCTTCTTTTATGAGGACCAGGACAACTTTTTGACCTGCTACCTGCGCGCAGAAAACAGTCCCTATGTCGAACGCTGCGAGTACGTGTCTAGAGGGATTTTGGTGAGAAAGGATTATTTCTCCTATACCCGCTATTGTACCGAGTACTTCATTCCTAAGAACAACCAAGCCAACTTGATTGAGCGCCGATTTTATAATGAAGACGGGACGGTTGCCTACAGCATGCAGATGGCAGATGGCCGAGAGGTTTATCGTTTCCCAGATCGCTATCTGGTTGGTCGCCAAGAATTGATCCGCTACTTCATGCAAACTCTTCAATTGACCAAACAAGATCTGGTGATTTTGGATCGGGAAACCAACATCGGTCAGCCTATCTTTGAAGAAGCGCAAAAGGCCCGCCTGGGTGTGGTCGTCCATGCAGAGCACTTCAGTGCCAATAATGTCGACGATCAGTATATCCTGTGGAACAACTACTACGAGTACCAATTTACCAATGCAGACAAGGTGGACTTCTTTATTGTTGCGACCGACCGCCAAAAAGAAATCTTGGCCGAGCAGTTTGCCAAATACACCAACCATCAGCCGGCCATCTATACCATTCCAGTTGGTAGTCTTGCAAGCTTGCCGCAAAACGAAAACCGCACCCCATTTTCTATGATTACAGCTTCCCGGTTGGCGACTGAAAAGCACATTGACTGGTTGGTGCGTGCAGTGGTCCGGGCCAAAAAAGAATTACCAGAACTGTCTTTTGACATCTATGGAAAAGGTGGAGAAGAAGGCAAATTGCGTTCTCTGATTGATGAATTGGGGGCGGCAGACTATATCCATCTCAAAGGGCATGCCAATCTAGAGGAAATTTATAAGAATTATGAGGTTTACCTGTCAGCATCGACCAGTGAAGGCTTTGGGTTGACCTTGATGGAGGCGATTGGTTCTGGACTTCCGATTATCGGTTTTGATGTTCCTTATGGCAATCAAACCTTTGTCACAGAAGGTAAAAATGGCTATCTCATTCCACCTTCAGCAGATCAAGTGGTAGATCATATCGCTGCTGCCTTTGCTGAAAAAATCATCCAGCTTTACAAAAAAGACGATCTAGCCAGCATGCGTCAAGCATCTTATGCGCGTGCAGAAGACTTTTTGACCAGCCGAGTAGAAGAAGCTTGGGCACAATTGATAGAAGAGGTGACACATGCTGAACGTATTTGATAGCTATTCTCGTGAAAGCCAAGACTTGCTCCACTCCATGAAAGAGTCTGGCTTTGACCATCCGACAGTTGTTTTGGAACCAAACGGTTTCTTGCCCGATGGTGTTGAGTCTCCATTTATCTATTTCTTAGGACAACCAAAAGGGGAGAAGCGCGGACGCTACTTTAATGAAGTACCAGTGCCTGATTTCTGGGAAGTTTCTGGGGATAACAGTTCGGGAAAAGTCACCTACTATGGTCAAGAAAAGGCTCGGATTGCTTACCATACAGCTTCTTATAAACGCATCGTTGAGCGCCTGGAGTGGCTGGATGACAAGGGGCAAGTTGTCATGATTGAGCACTATGATCAATACGGTCGTAAGATAGCTGTGACAACCTGTGGTGATCAAGGCCAGCATTTGGTGACCACTTATTTTGAAGGTGACATCGAGCGCTTGACAGAGAATCACCAAACAGGGGATTTGATCTTGACCTTGGACCATCAGCCGATGCGAATTTTCAAGAATCGCTTAGAATATTTTGTCTTTTATCTAGAGCATCGTGGGTTTGATTTGGATGGCTTGGTCTACAATACCCTTGCCACCTCCTTTAGCATTAGTCTTCAGTTGGGCAATAAAGGGATCAAAGGACGCGACGTCTTGGTTTGGCAAGAACCTCTTCATGACAGCCTTCCAGGTAATATGCAGTTGATTCTAAATAGCCCAGAAATCCGGACCAAGAAGATCTTGATTCCACAAAATGCGACCTATCACCGTGCTCTCCAGTTGACCTCGCAAGACCAGCATAGCTATTTTGGTCCTCTTGGCTACTTGTATGATTTCAAGGTGAAAGACGATATCCGTAAAGACGCCTTTGTCTTGACCAATTCGGATCAGATTGAAGCTTTGACCTACCTAGTAGAGAATTTGCAAAATGTGACCTTCCGTGTAGCAGCTTTAACGGAAATGTCTGCGAGTCTCTTATCTATGGTTCGCTATCCAAATGTAGTCTTGTATCAAAACATCAGTCAAGAGCGGATCAAAGAGCTGCTTAAGGTCTCTAGTATTTACCTGGATATCAACCACTATGCAGAGGTACAAGGCATTGTCCGCAAGGCTTTCGAACACCAGCAAGTCATCCTTGCCTTTAGCCATACCCTGCATGACCGCCACTTCCTCGCACAAGCCAATATCTTTGACCAAGGAAAAGAAGCGGATATGGTGGCCCGTATCCAGGAAATCTACCAATCAGTTGATAGCTATCGAGAAGCAGTGGCACAACAAATTGCCCAATCAAGTAGCATCGAGCCAGCTGATTTCAAAGCTCGCTTGCAAGAAGGGATAGGTGGACACAGTGAGTGATCGTAAGAAAGATTTATTTTACAAAGAAGTAGAAGGCCGGATGGAGTCTCTTAAACGCCGTCCAGCCGAGAAAGAAAAGACGACGCGTTCTGAAAAAATCAATGTCATCTTTAATGTGGTCATTGGTTTGGTCATTTTGCTGGGAGTTATTTTTACCCTCTTGAGAGTGTTGGGAGGATCCTAATATGGAAATGGTATTTGCGATTGTCGTCGCGTTCCTATCGTTGGCGCTAGTAGTCCTCATTACTCTGCAACCGCGTCAACAACAGTCCTTGTCAACAGATGCAACCAGTAACTTAGGAAAACCAAGCTATTGGCGCTCCCACCGAGGGCTTAAGTTAGCGACCCTGGTTGTTAGTATCGTCTTTCTCTTATCCTTGTTTCTTTATATGATGGTCGTACAGGCCTAGTTTCTAATAGAATGGATAAAAGAAGTTGGTATTCTCCAACTTCTTTTTTGATGATGCTCCCTTCTCTTTTATGGTATACTGAAAACGATAAAATGATTGGAGTTTCCGATGAAAAAGATTCCCTTAGTATTTTCAGGTTGTCTGTTAGGACTAGTTGGCGCTGGAAACCTTCTCGCAGACTCGCTACCCTTCCTTGCCCATGCCTTTAGTCTGACAGGTTTGTTCTTCTGGTTTTTCTTTTTAGTCTATCATGCAATTCGCTGGCAAGAAACCAAGAGAGAACTCCAACAGCCAGCCCTGTTATCTGGGATGGCGACCTTTCCCATGGCAGGGATGATTCTATCCACTTATCTTTTTCGCCTCTTTCCCGCCTTTGGAGGTCTATCTCAGTTGGTTTGGTGGTCAGCCTTTCTCTTGGATCTTTGCTTGATTCTTTATTTCACCAAGACCCATGTCATGGCGCGACCAAGGGCCAAGGCTACTCCGAGTTGGACGGTTCTCTATGTGGGTATTGCAGTGGCAGCCTTGACCTATCCGGTGGTAGGAGTGATGGAGCTAGCCTATCTTACCCTGGGGTTTGGCTTTATTTTGACCTTGTGTCTGTACCCGCTTATCTATCAGGATTTGAAAAGCAATCCCTTACCGAGCCACTTATTGGGACAAGAAGGTATCTATTGTGCTCCCTTTTCTCTTCTTTTAGCTGCCCTGGTTCGGGTGGAGGGAGGGGGACTTCCCTCTTGGATCTTACTGATCATGGTGGTGGTCTCGCAAGCTTTTTATTTCTTTGTTTTGACGCGCCTCCCAAGAATGATGAAAGAAGGCTTTCAACCTGCTTTTTCAGCCTTGACCTTTCCAACCGTTATCACAGCGACCTCTCTGAAAATGGCTCAAGGTCTGCTACAGATTCCTTTTTTGACAGGTCTCGTATGGATGGAAACTCTTCTATGTCTCTTGATTTTAGTCGCTGTATTGGGGGGATATGTGGTTTATCTTAGAGACTAGGACGGCATCCTTTTTCGTTGAAACCTTGTTATGATTATGGTAAGATGCACTATACGATCTGTCATGCTCTAGGAAAGGTATCTATGAAATTTATTAAAGAAAAGCTCTCTCTGCTTTACCCCCTCTTTCTCCTCTTGTTTTATTTTTATATCCGGCCCCAATTTCGTCCCTTGGCCCAATATGTCTCTAATAGCTTAGCGAGCGCAAATAGTTATTATTGGACCTTATTTGGCTTGGAGACCATCTATGCAGTCTTTACAGGATTTTTGGTCTACCGTTTTTCCAAGAAGTCCAAGTTTTCATGGGGGAAGAACTCGCTTCAATCCTTGCTGGAAGCTATCTTTGCGGCTTGTTTGGTCTATTGGTTGGACTACTTTATCAGTGGTTTTGTTCAGGGGCGTGCAGCCGTTTTGAGTCTCTTTCCTCGAGAAATCAGCCCGACAGGGGTGGTCATCCTAGTGGTCGCGATGGTCGTTATCCGGCCTGTGACAGAAGAGCTGATCTTTCGTGGGGCCTTGGTAAATGCCTATTTTAAAGGTTGGCCCATCTATGCAGAGATTTGGCTCCCTGCCCTCATCTACAGTGGGCTACATTTTGTCCATCATCCTTTTTCGCTAGGAGCTTTTATTATTTATCTCTTACCGAGTTTGATTTTTGGGACTCTTTATTATCGGAGCAAGGCGCTTCTTTCTCCGATTTTAGGCCATATCTTGCTCAACCTCTATTATACCTTGCCATTGCTTTTATCCGTATTCCAGTAGCAACCGATTTCCTAAGGGAGATTGGTTTTTTTTGAAAATGTGGTATAATAGAATAAATTTAATAGAGGGAGTGGAGGTTTGAAAAAAAGCTACCGCGTCAAACGTGACAAAGATTTTAATGCTATTTTTAAAAGTGGTCAAAATGTTGCCAATCGGAAATTCGTTATTTACCGTCTGAGCAAAGACCAACCGCATTTTCGAGTCGGCCTGTCTGTTAGTAAGAAACTAGGAAATGCTGTGACTAGAAATCGCATCAAACGTTTGATTCGCCATGTTTTAATCAAACACCAAGCCTGCCTTACGACCGATGATTTTGTCGTCATTGCTCGTAAAGGAGTGGAGGAGCTCGACTTCCATCAAGTAGAGAAAAATCTTGTACATGTCTTAAAATTAGCGCATGTCTACCAAGAAAGGGAATAATGTGAAAAAGAAACTGAAGTTAACTGGATTATTAGGAGCGGCCTTAATGGTCTTGACAGCTTGTGGGACCTCTCAAGTGACAGCCGAATCGACAGGTGGTTGGGAACGCTTCGTCTACTTCTTTGCAGAAGCCATCCGCTTCTTGTCGTTTGGTGGCAGTATCGGTGTTGGGATTATTGTCTTTACCATTGTCATCCGGACGGTCCTCTTGCCTCTCTTCCAGTATCAAATGAATTCAACCCGTAAGATGCAGGAAATTCAACCCTTACTCAAGGAATTGCAAGCCAAGTATCCTGGCAAGGATCTAGATAGTCGGACCAAGCTTTCTGAAGAGATGCGGGCCCTTTACAAGGAAAAAGGTGTCAAAACATCTTCAGCCTTCCTTCCTCTCTTGATCCAGATGCCGGTCTTGATGGCCCTATTCCAAGCGCTGAGCCGTGTGGAATTCCTTAAAGTCGGTCACTTCCTTTGGTTGGACCTTGGAGCGATTGACCCGACTTATATCTTGCCTCTTCTTGCTGCCCTCTTCACATTTTTCAGCAGTTGGTTGACCAATAAAGCCCTGCCAGAGCGTAACGGGAGTGCGACAACCATGATGTATGTGATGCCTGTGATGATTTTCTTCTTCGCCTTGTTCTCAGCCAGCGGGGTTGCTCTATACTGGGTGACTTCAAATGCTTACCAAGTCGGACAAACCTATCTCTTGAACAACCCATTCAAGATTATCGCAGAGCGTGAAGCAAAAGAGCAAGCTACTCGAGAAATAGAAAAACAAAAACGTCGTGCCTTAAAGAAAGCACAGAAAAAAAGAAAATAAGAAAGAGGTGGACATATGGTCCTATATACCGGTGCAACTGTAGAAGAAGCTATCCAAAATGGCTTGAACGAATTAGATATTCCCCGTATGAAGGCACATATTACGGTTGTGGCTCGTGAGAAGAAAGGTTTTCTTGGCTTATTTGGTAAAAAACCAGCCCAAGTAGAGATTGAACCGATTGCAGAAACAACAGTTGTCAAAGCCAATCAACAAGCTGTAAAGGGTGTACCAGAAGAAATTAACGCGCAGAACGAACCGGTTAAGACCGTAAGTGAAGCAACAGTTGATTTAGGACGTGTCGTTGCAGCGATCAAAAAGGTCGAAGAAGAAGGAGAAGTTGTCTCTGAAGAAATCAAGACAGAAATCCTCAAACATGACAAAGAAGCAGACACCGTTCTGGAAGAAAAAGGGCATGAACATATTCTTGAGAAGGTTAAAGAACCAGTCGCAAAAGAAGCAAACGAGTCTGATTTCTCAAATCTTGGTATTGAAGTAGAAGAAAACTACGACATCGAAGAAGTTGTCACAGATGTAACTGCTTATGTTCAAACTGTTGTTGATGAGATGGATGTCGATGCAACGCTTTCAAGTAGCCATAACCGTCGTACGGTCAATATGCAGATCGATACCAATGAGCCAGGGCGCGTGATTGGTTACCATGGTAAAGTCTTGAAAGCTCTTCAACTCTTGGCACAAAACTATCTCTATAACCGCTACTCAAAGAATTTTTACATTACCATTAATGTCAATGACTATGTAGAGCATCGTGCAGAAGTTCTCCAAAGCTATGCTCAGAAGTTAGCAACACGGGCCCTCGAGGATGGCCAAGCCCAACAGACCGATCCAATGTCCAATAGTGAACGTAAAATCATTCACCGAATTGTCTCCAAGATGGAAGGGGTCACTAGCTATTCTGAAGGGGAAGAACCAAACCGCTATGTAGTTGTGGACATCGAAGGATAATCTAGCTATTATTGCCCATGAGAGAGGGACGGGATAGAACCGCTCTCTCTTTTTGTTAGGAGTAGAAAGGAAACAGATGGCATTTGCAGCGATTCGAGAATTTTTAAAGCTTCAAGGAATCAAATACCAGTCACCAGAAAAGGCAGGAGTGTTAGCCCAAGAGATGGAACAGTACCGCGCAATTGGGCAGGCGGCTCGTAAGAAATTTACGGATTTAGTCTCAGCCTTTCAAAAACGGTATTCTTACTTAGAGCAGGAGCGAACCAGCCAGTGGATGAACCAGGGCCAGGTCCTAAGGCCTCATTTTTGGGCCTATTTAAAAGGAGAAGGGACTCTGGCAGAGCCCATGTATGCCTTGAGGCTCTATGGAGATGCAGCTGATTTTGGTGTTTCCTTAGAGGTGAGCTTTATCGAGCGAAAAAAAGATGAGCAGAGCCTTCAAAAGCAACACAAGGTTCTCACCCTTCCCATTTCTCAGCCAGTCTATTATCTTGCTCAAGAAGATGGAGAGAGTCGAAGGATCGAGGGAACAGAAAAGAATCGCCATGATCTGTTACAAGCAGTAGCAGATGGGGTGGTTCGTAAGGTCCTTGTCAAATACGATGTTTCTCTAGTCGCGGAAGATTCTCCTGAGAATATCCTGGATCAGTTGCAAGAGGCGCTGGTGGCTCTGGAACCCTATTACTTGGCAACCCGTCAGGTGTAGAAAGGTGTTCTCCGACCTGTATTTGCAACAATTTTGCCATAGCTATTGACAAACAGGCGTGAATCAGATAGAATAGTAAAGTATGTTTAGTAACTGATCACAACTAGCCGGCTAAACGAATACAAAATCTATGAGGAGGTATTCATCGTGAAACGTACTTATCAACCAAGTAAACTTCGTCGTGCGCGCAAACATGGTTTCCGTCACCGTATGGCAACTAAAAATGGTCGTCGCGTATTGGCAGCTCGTCGTCGTAAAGGACGCAAAGTTTTGGCTGCCTAATTCAGATAAAAAGCTAAAAACCAGTAGAAACTCGAGACTACTGGTTTTTGTTTTATCCAAAAGTGAATTTAGAGGCGCTTTCTGCTATAATAGAAAGAAGAAAAACTCGGAAGAAAAGGAAGATCATGCAGATTTTTGATACCCACACCCATCTCAATGTGGAAGAATTCGCAGGAAAAGAACAAGAAGAGCTCGACTTGGCCAAGGAAATGGGTGTTGTAGCCCACAATATCGTTGGTTTTGACAAACCGACGATTGAGCGAGGAATAGCCTTGACAGACCAGCACCCAGAGCTATATCTCACGCTTGGTTGGCACCCCACTGAGGCGGGCGATTATAGTCCTGAAGTGGAGGCCTATTTACTTGAACAATTGAAACATCCCAAGGTCGTTGCACTCGGAGAAATCGGTCTGGATTACCACTGGATGACAGCACCAAAAGATGTCCAAGAAAAGGTTTTTCGTCGTCAGATTCAATTGTCTAAAGACTTGGACCTCCCCTTTGTGGTGCATACACGTGATGCTTTAGAAGATACTTATGCCATCATCAAGAGTGAAGGAGTCGGTCCTCGCGGTGGGATCATGCATTCTTTCTCAGGAAGTTTAGAAGAAGCTAAACGCTTCATGGATTTGGGAATGATGATCTCCTTTTCTGGAGTGGTGACCTTTAAGAAAGCCACAGATGTCCAAGAAGCGGCAGCTGGCCTTCCGTTAGACAAGATCTTGGTTGAAACAGATGCCCCTTACCTAGCACCAGTTCCCAAACGTGGTCGGGAAAATAAAACAGCCTACACTCGTTATGTGGTAGATTTTATTGCAGAACTACGTGGCTTAACAACAGAAGAAGTGGCTCAGGCAACCTATGACAATGCAAGAAAGGTATTTGGCCTTGACTGAGAAAAGAAAAATACCAGAAGTGATTGTAGTGGAGGGCAAGGACGACACAGCTAATCTCCGTCGTTTTTATGAGGTGGATACCTATGAAACGCGAGGCTCTGCGATCGATCAAGATGACTTGGAACGAATTGCTACCTTGCAAGAGTTGCGTGGGGTCATTGTCTTTACCGATCCAGATTATAATGGCGAGCGCATTCGCAAGATCATTATGCAAGAGGTGCCCCAGGCCAAACATGCCTTTTTAAATCGTGGTGAAGCAGTCCCCAAATCCAAGACCAAGGGGCGTTCCTTAGGAGTGGAGCATGCCAGTTTTGAAGACTTAGAAAAAGCCCTAGCTGGATTGGTCGGGTCTTACGAAGATGAGAATTTCTTTGATATCACAAAGATCGACTTGATGCGTCTTGGACTGTTGATGGGAAGCGATAGTCGCAAACGACGGGAATATCTAGGCGAAGCCTTGCGCATCGGCTACTGCAATGGCAAGCAATTGATCAAACGCTTGGAGTTGTTTGGAATTTGTTTAGCACAAGTCGAAGAGGCGATGGCTAGTTATTAAGACGGAAGTAGAGGGGATCCTTTACCCCTAAACTGATTAGAAAAGAGAAAAAATGAGAATTGCAGATTATAGCGTGACCAAGGCAGTGCTAGAGCGTCACGGTTTTACCTTTAAAAAATCCTTCGGTCAGAACTTCTTGACCGATACCAATATCCTTCAAAAGATTGTCGATACGGCTGAGATTGATAAAACCGTCAATGTCATCGAAATCGGTCCTGGAATTGGAGCTTTGACTGAGTTCTTGGCGGAAAATGCGGCAGAAGTGATGGCCTTTGAAATTGATGACCGTTTGGTTCCCATCTTAGCGGATACCTTGCGTGATTTTGACAATGTCACGGTTGTCAACCAAGACATCCTCAAGGTAGACCTCAACCAGTACATCGCAGAGTTTAAAAATCCAGACCTTCCGATCAAGGTGGTGGCTAACCTTCCTTACTACATTACGACTCCCATCCTCATGCACTTGATCGAATCCAAGATTCCTTTCCAAGAATTTGTGGTCATGATGCAAAAAGAGGTGGCAGACCGCATCTCAGCTGAGCCCAACACCAAGGCTTATGGTTCTTTGTCCATTGCAGTCCAGTACTATATGACTGCTAAGGTAGCCTTTATCGTGCCTCGCACCGTCTTTGTGCCAGCACCAAATGTCGACTCTGCCATCCTCAAGATGGTGCGTCGCGAAGAGCCAGCAGTAGCCGTCAAGGACGAAGATTTCTTCTTCTCTGTTAGCAAGGCTAGCTTTGTCCATCGGCGGAAGACACTTTGGAACAACTTGACCAGTCGCTTTGGCAAGACCGAAGAAATCAAAGCCAAACTGGAAGAAGGAATCCAAGCTGCAGGCCTGCAACCTTCTGTACGAGGAGAAGCTCTTAGCCTAGAAGACTTCGCTCGCCTAGCAGACGGCCTTCTAGAAGTCGGGATCAAATAATAGAAAAGACATGAGATATGAAGCTCATGTCTTTTTGAATGATGGAAGGAAAGGACGGGATTTGAACCCGCGCGTGAATAAAAATCCACTTGCCGGATTTCGAGTCCGGTGCCGTACCGAGCTGGGCCACCTTTCCAAGATGCGGAGAAAGGGATTTGAACCCTCACGCCCGAAGGGGCACATGCGCCTGAAGCATGCGTGTCTGCCGTTCCACCACCTCCGCATAGTTCTATTATACACTTTTTAGGAAAAATGCCAAGGAAAAAAAGGAAGGTGCCCTTTCCCGAATTCTGCTAAAAGACAAGTCATAACAGATACTCCGTCTTCTGTTTCTATCCATTTAAAAAACGAACCTATTCGTTTCTAAAAGCGTCCGGAGAGGTTCACTTTTCGTTTTTTCTTATCAAGCAAACCAGCCTTATTTCTCATTTTTTGGTATAATAGATAGTATTAATCTCAAAGGAGTGCGATTTGCAAGGAACAATCGTCAAGGCCTTGGCTGGCTTTTACTACGTGGAGTCAGATGGTCACATTTACCAGACACGGGCTCGTGGAAATTTTAGAAAAAAAGGACAGACTCCTTATGTGGGAGATCAGGTAGAGTTCTCTGCTGAAGAGAATTCAGAAGGCTACATCTTGAGCATTGCGCCTCGAAAAAATAGCCTCGTGCGTCCTCCGATTGTCAATATTGATCAGGCAGTAGTGATTATGTCAGCTAAGGAGCCGGATTTCAATGCCAATCTTTTAGACCGTTTTCTGGTTCTTTTGGAGTATAAGGGGATTCATCCCATTGTCTATATTTCAAAACTGGACTTGTTAGAAGATATGGAAGACATCCACTACTACCAAGGAATCTATCAGGCTATTGGCTATGATTTTGTCTTGTCGATTGAGGAACTCTTGCCCCTTTTGACCAATCAAACCACGGTCTTTATGGGACAGACCGGTGTAGGAAAATCGACCTTGCTCAATAAAATCGCTCCGGATCTGGAGCTTGAAACGGGTGAGATTTCAGATAGTCTGGGGCGCGGTCGACACACGACCCGAGCTGTCAGCTTTTACCATTTAAATGGAGGAAAGATCGCAGATACGCCTGGCTTCTCCTCCCTCGATTATGAAGTGACGACCAGTGAAGACTTAAATCATGCCTTCCCAGAAATCGCCGACGTGAGCCACTCTTGTAAATTTCGTACCTGTACCCACACGCATGAGCCCGCTTGTGCGGTGAAACCAGCCGTTGAAAGAGAGGAAATTGCGCCTTTCCGTTATGAGGATTACTTGCAATTTCTAAGTGAGATTGAAAACCGTCGCGAAACCTATAAAAAAATTTCGAAAAAAATACCAAAATAGGAGACACTACAACGATGAAAACAATGAAAATTGCACCCTCAATTTTGAGTGCCGATTATGCCAATTTTGAAAGTGAATTAAAACGCTTAGAAGCAGCTGGAGCTGACTATGCCCATATCGATGTCATGGATGGCCATTTTGTGCCCAATATCAGCTTTGGAGCTGGTGTCGTAGAGAGCATGCGTCCACATAGCAAGTTGGTCTTTGATTGCCACTTGATGGTCACCAATCCCGAACACCATATCGAAGAATTCGCCCGTGCAGGTGCGGATATCATCAGCATCCACGTAGAAGCAACTCACCATATCCACGGAGCTCTTCAAAAAATTCGTCAAGCAGGTGTGAAGGCGAGTGTCGTGATCAATCCAGGAACTCCTGTAGTCAGTATCAAACATGTCTTGAACTTGGTAGATCAAGTCTTGGTCATGACCGTTAATCCAGGATTCGGTGGCCAAGCCTTCTTGCCTGAAACCATGGACAAGGTGCGCGAATTAGCCGCGCTTCGTGAAGAAAAAGGCTTAGGCTTTGATATCGAAGTCGATGGAGGAATTGATGGCCAAACTATTTCCCAAGCAAAAGAAGCCGGGGCCAATGTCTTTGTAGCAGGCTCTTATGTCTTTAATGGAGATGTTAATGAGCGTGTTCAAACGCTCCGAGATGCTGTAAATGGGTAAGATCGCAATACTGGCAGGAGGGGACAGCACGCTTTTGCCAAGAAATCATGACGCTTATGTAGGCGTTGATGGTGGCTGTTTGAAGTTACTGGAACAAGGCCTGCCATTAGATATAGCTGTGGGGGATTTCGATTCCGTCTCTGAGACTGATTTGAATAAGATCCGTATCCAAGCCAAGCAGGTTATTCAATCCATCCCTGAAAAGAACGATACGGATTTGGAATTGGCCTTGAAAGCAGTCTTTGAAGCCTATCCAGAGGCTATTATCACCGTTTATGGTGCCTTTGGCGGTCGCTTGGATCACTTCTTGTCTAATATCTTTTTACCGACCGATCCAGACCTAGCTCCCTACATGGATCAGATCCAATTAGTCGATGGTCAAAACCGCTTAATCTACAGACCAGCTGGCTGCCATGAGATTCAGCCAGATCCAGCCATGTCCTATGTTGGTTTTATGCCTGTCGGACAAGGCCACTTAGAGATCACAGGGGCCAAGTATCCGCTCCATCAGGATAATTATTTTTTGAAGGCCATGTATGGCTCCAATGAATTTTTGGATCAACCGATTCAAGTGAGTCTTGACCGTGGCTATCTTGTCATTGTTTATAGTAAAGACAGAGGTTAATATGAATATCATTCTGCTTCTGATTGGCCTGCTCAATCTGGGCCTCCTCATCTATTTCTTGCAACGGTCAGATGATACAAGACCGGCTTTACGAGAGATGCTGGAAGACCATGAGGATCATTTGACAGACCAGTTGGACTATCGTTTTGAAAAAGAAAGACAAGCAAGCCAGATTGCCAATCAGCAGTTAGAGATCGCCCTGACAGATCGCTTGACCGAGATGCGAGTGGAGATCCACCAGCAGACGACAGCTCTGCGCGCTGAGATGAATGAGCACTTTACTAAAAATCGGGACAAAACAGATGAGCGCATGCGCCAGATCCAAGAGTCCAATGAAGTGCGGCTAGAACAGATGCGCCAAACGGTAGAAGAAAAATTGGAGAAAACCTTGCAGCACCGCTTGCAGACCTCCTTTGAGACGGTTTCAAAACAATTGGAGTCGGTCAACAAAGGGCTGGGAGAAATGCAGACGGTGGCGCGGGATGTCGGAACTCTTAATAAAGTTCTCTCCAATACTAAGACGCGTGGGATTATGGGCGAATTGCAGCTGGGCCAAATTATTGAAGATATCTTGACCCCAGCCCAGTATGAGCGGGAGTTTGTCACCGTTCCCCAATCCAGTGAGCGCGTGGAGTATGCTATTAAGCTTCCAGGACAAGGAGAGGAGCCAGTCTATCTGCCGATTGACTCTAAATTCCCACTGGAAGACTACTATCGTCTGGAAGAAGCTTATGAATCAGGAGAGAAAGAGGAGATCGAGCGTTACCGCAAGGCCCTTCTTGCTAGTATCAAGCGTTTTGCTAAGGATATCCAACAAAAATACCTCTTTCCACCAGCGACAACGAATTTCGGAATTCTCTTTTTGCCAACCGAAGGCCTCTATTCCGAAGTGGTTCGCAATCCAGAATTCTTCGATCGCTTGCGTCGGGACGAACAAATTTTAGTGGCTGGGCCAAGTACCTTATCAGCCCTCTTGAACTCCTTGTCTGTTGGCTTTAAAACGCTCAACATCCAAAAGAGCGCAGATGACATTAGCAAGGTGTTGGGATCGGTCAAATCAGAATTCCATAAGTTTGGAGGGATTCTGGCCAAGACTCAGCGCCATTTAAAGAATGCTTCCAATAATATTGATGATTTGCTAACCAGACGGACCAGTGCCATCGAGCGGACACTCCGCCAAATCGAAAGCGATGAGGACCTGCTGGGACTAGATGTATATATAGAAGATGGAGAAGATGATGGTCAAAATTAACCAAATGAAAAAAGATGAATTGTTCGAAGGATTCTATTTGATCAAGTCAGCAGAAGTGCGTCAAACGCGGGCCGGGAAAAACTACCTCGCCTTTGTCTTCCAGGATGAGACCGGTACAATCGAAGGTAAACTATGGGATGCCCAACCTCACAATGTAGAGAGTTTTATGGCTGGACGCGTGGTCCATATGTCTGGACGTCGAGAAGTTTACAATAATACTCCGCAAGTCAACCAATTAAACATGCGCTTGCCCCAAGCAGGAGAGCCCAACAATCCAGCAGACTTTAAGGAAAAACCACCAGTAGATCCCAAGGAATTGCATGAATACCTGTCAAACATGATTTTCAAAATTGAAAATCCAGTCTGGCAACGGATTGTCCGGGCCCTCTATGGGAAATATGAGAAAGAGTTTTATAGCTATCCAGCTGCTAAGACCAACCACCATGCCTTTGAAGCAGGCCTTGCTTATCATACGGCGACCATGGTCCGCTTGGCAGATAGTATCGGTGATATCTATCCTCAGTTGAATAAGAGCTTGCTCTTTGCAGGGATTATGTTACACGATTTGGCCAAAGTGATCGAGTTGACGGGGCCTGAAAATACAGAATACACTGTTCGAGGCAACCTCATCGGCCACATTGCACTCATCGATGAAGAAATCACCAAGGTCTTGCAAGACTTGAAGATTGATGACCAAAAAGAAGATGTCATCGTTCTTCGCCATGTGATCTTGAGTCACCATGGCTTGCTCGAATACGGTAGTCCTGTTCGTCCAAAGATCATGGAAGCAGAGATTATTCATATGATCGATAATTTGGATGCAGAAATGATGATGATGACAACGGCACTTGGCTTAATTGGTCCTGGCGAAATGACCAATAAAATCTTTGCTATGGAAAATCGTTCCTTCTATAAACCGAATCTCGACTAGTAAAAACAGAGATAAATACGGGAATGATTCTGCCAAAAATAAAATAATCAGGAAAAAACGGCCTTCTGTAAATCAGAATGTTCGTTTTTTTCGCTTCTTATGGTATAATGATAGAAAAAACTACATGGTGAGAAAATGAAATTAAGAAGAAGTGAACGGATGGTCGTGATTTCTAATTACTTGATCAACCATCCCTATGAATTGACGAGCCTCAATACGTTTGCGGAAAAGTATGAGTCTGCCAAGTCTTCCATCTCAGAAGATATCGTGATCATTAAGCGTGCGTTTGAAGAGATGGAAATCGGAAATATTGAGACCATTACAGGAGCTGGTGGAGGTGTTATCTTTACACCGTCTATCTCAGATCAAGAATCCAAAGAAATCGTCGAGGATCTTTGCAAGCAGCTGTCTGAAAGTGATCGTATCCTTCCTGGTGGCTACATTTACCTGTCTGATCTGTTGAGCAATCCAAAGATTTTGAATCGCATCGGCCGCATCATTGCCAAAGCTTTCCGGGATAAGAAGATTGATGCTGTCATGACCGTAGCGACCAAGGGAGTTCCTCTAGCCAATGCAGTAGCCAATGTCTTGAATGTTCCTTTTGTTATTGTCCGTCGTGATTTGAAAATCACAGAAGGGTCAACCGTTAGTGTCAACTATGTTTCAGGCTCAAGTGGGGATCGCATTGAGAAAATGTTCCTTTCAAAACGGAGCCTAAAAGCAGGAAGCCGGGTCTTGATTGTCGATGACTTCCTTAAAGGTGGCGGAACGATTAACGGGATGGTCAGCCTCTTGTCTGAATTTGATTCTGAATTAGCAGGGGTAGCTGTCTTTGCGGATAATGCTGCAACCGACCGTGAATTCTTTGAACACAAATCCTTATTGCGCGTGACCAACATCGATGTAAAAGAAAATAAATTGAGTGTCGAAGTTGGGAATATCTTTGATTAAGAGCAACAAAGGAGGATCAAAAAGTGAAAAGAATTTTAGATCGATTTGATAATAGTCCTTTGTGGATTCGCTTGGTGACAGTTCTGTCTCTATCCTTTATTTTGGTAGCTGGTTTGTATACCGTTAAAAAGAATACAGCTGCCCAGGTAACGACAGAAATTCAACCTGCTAAAAAAACAGGTTCCCTTCCAGTGAAAAAGGAAACAAAGGAAGAAAAAGAAAAGAAGGAAGAAAAGAAAAATACAGAAGCTGCTGAAAAAGCAGTCGTTCAAATGGAAACAACTCCAAGTCAAGATTCTGTGAACGCTGCCCAAGCTGCTGTGAAGAAAGTCAAAGATGCGACTCAAAAGCAATCGCTTGAGGCCCGTATCCAATACATCGCTAACTATTATGGACTGACCTATGAGAGCGACACAGCGGCAACACAGCAGACTCAAACAGACGCTAATGCCAACACGAACGCGAACGCAAATACTAATGCCAATGCCAATGCTGGAGTAGCTGGAGCCAATGCGACAGTTCAACCACAACAGCAACAACAGTATGCTCCGGCTGCAGATGCAGGGGCAGAAGTACCTGCTGAAGCTGGTCAATAATGAACTTTTTCGACTTCTTTAAAAAATAAAAAAACATCTTGCAATCAAAGTGCCGTCATGTTATAATAATAGACGGTACTTTTTACTTTTGGTCTCTCAAGAGTGTACAGGGACGTGCTGACAAATGTTGCAAAAGTACACACAGATGGTAGCTGTCACCAAGTGTACCATCACCAAAAATAAAAAATTTCACAGGAGAATGTAGATGCCTACAATTAACCAATTGGTTCGCAAACCGCGTAAATCAAAAGTAGAAAAATCTAAATCACCAGCTTTGAACGTTGGTTACAACAGTCATAAAAAAGTTCAAACAAACGTTTCTTCACCACAAAAACGTGGTGTTGCAACTCGTGTTGGAACAATGACACCTAAAAAACCTAACTCTGCCCTTCGTAAATTTGCCCGTGTACGTTTGAGCAACTTGATCGAAGTAACTGCTTATATCCCAGGTATCGGACACAACTTGCAAGAACACAGCGTGGTTCTTCTTCGTGGTGGACGTGTAAAAGACCTTCCAGGGGTACGTTACCATATCGTCCGTGGAGCACTTGATACTGCAGGTGTAAACGATCGTAAACAAGGCCGTTCTAAATACGGTACTAAAAAACCAAAAGCATAAGGAAAGGGGATAAAGAAAAATGAGTCGTAAAAACCGTGCGCCTAAACGCGATGTATTGCCAGATCCGCTTTACAATTCACAATTAGTTACTCGTCTTATCAACCGCGTTATGCTTGATGGTAAACGTGGTACAGCTGCTTCAATCGTTTACGGAGCTTTCGAACAAATTAAAGAAGCTACTGGAAACGATGCTCTTGAAGTATTCGAAACAGCTATGGAAAACATCATGCCTGTACTTGAAGTACGTGCTCGCCGTGTCGGTGGTTCTAACTACCAAGTCCCAGTTGAAGTTCGTCCAGAACGTCGTACAACACTTGGACTTCGTTGGTTGGTAACAATCGCTCGTCAACGTGGTGAACACACAATGGTTGATCGTCTTGCAAAAGAAATCTTGGATGCAGCGAACAACACTGGTGCAGCTGTTAAGAAACGTGAAGATACTCACCGTATGGCTGAAGCTAACCGTGCATTCGCACACTTCCGCTGGTAATAAAATGATACTAAGAGCGGCAAAGGCCCAAGGCAAAAATAGGAAACTGATGCAGTGTTCGATGAACACAAAGCAGTTTATCTTTTTTGCACCGGGCCTCGCTCGGGTTCAAATCAGTTAACTTGAGCTTTTAGCCCGAGTTCAATTCAACTCTTCTTACAAGTTGGAACCAAAACTTAGCATGAAAACACTAAGAACGGGTAGGTCCTGCCTATCCGTTTTTATTAAATCATGTTATAATAGAATATAGAAATAAAAAATATAGGAGAAACAAACCTCATGGCACGCGAATTTTCACTTGAAAAAACTCGTAATATCGGTATCATGGCTCACGTCGATGCTGGTAAAACAACTACAACTGAGCGTATCCTTTACTACACTGGTAAGATTCACAAAATCGGTGAAACTCACGAAGGTGCGTCACAAATGGACTGGATGGAGCAAGAACAAGAACGTGGTATCACTATCACATCTGCCGCTACAACAGCTCAATGGAAAGACACTCGTGTAAACATCATCGACACACCAGGACACGTGGACTTCACTATCGAAGTTCAACGTTCACTCCGCGTTTTGGACGGTGCTGTAACCGTTCTTGACTCACAATCAGGTGTTGAGCCTCAAACTGAAACAGTTTGGCGTCAAGCAACTGAATACGGAGTTCCACGTATCGTATTCGCTAACAAGATGGATAAAATCGGTGCTGACTTCCTTTACTCAGTAAGCACACTTCATGACCGTCTTCAAGCAAACGCTCACCCAATTCAATTGCCAATCGGTGCTGAAGATGACTTCCGCGGAATCATTGACTTGATCAAGATGAAAGCTGAAATCTATACTAACGACCTTGGTACAGATATCCTTGAAGAAGATATTCCAGCTGAATACCTTGAACAAGCTCAAGAATACCGTGAAAAATTGGTTGAAGCAGTTGCTGAAACTGATGAAGACTTGATGATGAAATACCTTGAAGGGGAAGAAATTACTAACGAAGAATTGAAAGCTGGTATCCGTAAAGCTACAATCAACGTTGAATTCTACCCAGTACTTTGTGGTTCTGCCTTCAAGAACAAAGGGGTTCAATTGATGTTGGATGCAGTCCTTGACTACCTTCCAAGCCCACTTGATATCCCTGCAATCAAGGGTGTAAACCCAGATACAGACGAAGAAGAAGAACGTCCAGCATCTGATGAAGAGCCATTTGCAGCTCTTGCCTTCAAGATCATGACTGACCCATTCGTAGGTCGTTTGACATTCTTCCGTGTTTACTCAGGTGTCTTGAACTCAGGTTCATACGTATTGAACACTTCTAAAGGTAAACGTGAACGTATCGGACGTATCCTTCAAATGCACGCCAACACTCGTAAAGAAATCGAAACAGTTTACTCTGGAGATATCGCTGCTGCCGTTGGTTTGAAAGATACTACAACTGGTGACTCATTGACAGATGAAAAAGCAAAAATCATCCTTGAATCAATCGAAGTTCCAGAACCAGTTATCCAATTGATGGTTGAGCCTAAATCTAAAGCGGACCAAGACAAGATGGGTATCGCCCTTCAAAAATTGGCTGAAGAAGATCCAACATTCCGCGTTGAAACAAACCCTGAAACTGGTGAAACAGTTATCTCTGGTATGGGTGAGTTGCACTTGGATGTCCTTGTTGACCGTATGAAACGTGAATTCAAGGTTGAAGCTAACGTTGGTGCTCCTCAAGTATCTTACCGTGAAACATTCCGCGCTTCTACACAAGCACGTGGATTCTTCAAACGTCAATCTGGTGGTAAAGGTCAGTTTGGTGATGTTTGGATCGAATTTACTCCAAACGAAGAAGGTAAAGGATTCGAGTTCGAAAATGCGATCGTCGGTGGTGTGGTTCCACGTGAATTCATCCCTGCAGTAGAAAAAGGACTTCAAGAATCTATGGCGAACGGTGTTCTTGCTGGTTACCCAATGGTTGACGTGAAAGCTAAGCTTTACGATGGTTCATACCACGATGTCGACTCATCTGAAACTGCCTTCAAGATCGCTGCATCTCTTGCACTTAAAGAAGCTGCTAAGACTGCACAACCAGCTATCCTTGAACCAATGATGCTTGTAACCATCACAGTTCCTGAAGAAAACCTTGGGGATGTTATGGGTCACGTAACTGCTCGTCGTGGACGTGTAGATGGTATGGAAGCACACGGTGCAAGCCAAATCGTTCGTGCATATGTACCACTTGCTGAAATGTTCGGTTACGCTACTGTCCTTCGTTCTGCAACTCAAGGACGTGGTACCTTCATGATGGTATTTGACCACTACGAAGATGTACCAAAATCAGTACAAGAAGAAATCATTAAAAAAGCTAAAGGTGAAGCTTAATTTACCAATGCTTAAAAACTCTTCCCACTTTGGGAAGAGTTTTTCTTTGTTCCAAAAGTGAATACAAGTAAAAAAGTGCTCTTCCTAGCAAACAAGACTTTGTGAAAAACTTCAATAAAAGAGGTGGTGATCTATGATAAATCTTGCTTTTCGTGGGGAAATAGTTGCTTTTTAATGCAATAAAGTATATAATAGAGACTGTTAAAAGATGTTTGGCGCTGTGTCAAGTTACTCTTTTCACAAAAAATTTTTTTGATTTTCATAAGGAGGAAATCACGAATGGTAGTTAAAGTTGGTATTAACGGTTTCGGTCGTATCGGACGTCTTGCTTTCCGTCGTATCCAAAACGTAGAAGGTGTTGAAGTTACACGCATCAACGACCTTACAGATCCAGTTATGCTTGCACACTTGTTGAAATACGATACAACTCAAGGTCGTTTCGACGGTACTGTGGAAGTTAAAGAAGGTGGATTCGAAGTTAACGGTAAATTCATTAAAGTTTCCGCTGAACGTGATCCAGAACAAATCGACTGGGCTAACGACGGTGTAGAAATCGTTCTTGAAGCAACTGGTTTCTTTGCTACTAAAGCAGCTGCTGAAAAACACTTGCATGCTGGTGGTGCTAAGAAAGTTGTTATCACTGCTCCTGGTGGATCAGATGTTAAAACAGTCGTATTTAACACTAACCACGATATTCTTGATGGTACTGAAACAGTTATCTCAGGTGCTTCATGTACTACAAACTGCTTGGCTCCAATGGCTAAAGCTCTTCAAGATAACTTCGGTGTTGTTGAAGGATTGATGACTACTATCCACGCTTACACTGGTGACCAAATGATCCTTGACGGTCCACACCGTAAAGGTGACCTTCGTCGTGCACGCGCTGGTGCTGCTAACATCGTTCCTAACTCAACTGGTGCTGCTAAAGCAATCGGTTTGGTTATCCCTGAATTGAACGGTAAATTGGACGGAGCTGCACAACGTGTTCCTGTTCCAACTGGATCAGTTACTGAATTGGTAGTTGTTCTTGACAAGAACGTTACTGTTGATGAAGTGAACGCAGCTATGAAAGCAGCTTCAAACGAATCATACGGTTACACTGAAGATCCAATCGTTTCTTCAGACGTTGTAGGTATGTCTTACGGATCATTGTTTGACGCAACTCAAACTAAAGTTATTGACGTTGACGGTAAACAATTGGTTAAAGTTGTTTCATGGTATGACAACGAAATGTCTTACACTGCACAACTTGTTCGTACTCTTGAATACTTCGCAAAAATTGCTAAATAATTCATGCGTATGATGAGAGGAGGGAAACCTCCTCTTTTTTTGTACTTTTTTTAGGGCTTTCTCATCATATTATAGGAATTGCTAAAATTGATTGACAGTGCTAAATAGATTAGGGTATCCTATCCTTGATTGGAGATTTCTAATACAAGAAAATGAAAGCGATTACAGATCGTGGAGGAAGGAGCCAATGGAAATCGCTCAAGAAAAAGAAAAAAACCATACAAGGAGGTCAAGATGAAAGGTCATCTATTTGAAAAGAAAGAACGATTTAGTATACGAAAATTCAGTGTGGGAGTTTGCTCTGCATTGATTGGGTTAGCATTTTTAGGAACAGGCGCTGTCTCTGCAGATGAGACGGTTTCTACTAGTGAACAACCTTTAGAAGCATCTTCAGCAACGACCGAAGACGTCAATCATCTAGTGAGAGAAGCTGGCGTCTATACTGCAGATGCGGCCTTACCTTCTGCAGAAACGGAAAAACCAGTCGCAGAAGCGGTCACTCCGGAGGCTAGTCCTACGAGTACAGAAGCTAGCTCGACGACTACAGATCATCCAGCTGTTTCAGAGACTGAAAAACCGAAAGCTACTGCTGAGAAAGTGGCTGATTTACCAACCAATGAAGAAAAACAATTAAGACCCAAAGAAGTTAAGTTCGATACCTGGGACGATCTCTTGAAGTGGGAACCAGGAAAACGAGTGGATGACGATATGAACAGAGCAAGCGTTCCACTTGCGAGTCGTTTCCAAGGAAAACAAATTAATGAACAAGCCAACCCTGAAGCGAAGATCCAAGCACTGTCAAATATGAACTCCAAAGCCAAGGATCATGCGTCTGTCGGCGGGGAAGAGTTTAAGGCCTATGCTTTTGATTACTGGCAATATTTAGATTCCATGGTCTTTTGGGAAGGGCTGGTTCCATCAGCAGATGTGATCGATGCTGCCCACCGAAATGGGGTTCCTATTTATGGAACACTCTTTTATAACTGGTCTAGCAGTATCAAGGATCAAGAACATTTTGCAGAAACCTTGAAAGAAGATAGTGAAGGCTCTAAAACCTTCCCGATCGCCCGTAAATTAGTCGAACTTGCCAAGTACTATGGCTTTGATGGTTACTTTATCAACCAAGAGACAACCGGAAATCTTGTAGAACCATTGGGTCCAAAATTGAGAGATTTTCTTCTTTATACCAAGGAATATGCGAAGAGTCTCAACTATCCGATTAAGTATTCCTGGTATGATGCTATGACCTATGAATATGGCCGTTACCATGAGAATGCGCTGGGAGAATACAACTACAATTTCATGCAGCCAGAAAATGGGGAAAATCCTGTTGATACCTTCTTTGCTAACTTTAACTGGGGCAAATCAGAAGTTGATTATTCCATCAGCACAGCTAAATGGATTCATCGGAATCCTTATGATGTTCTAGCTGGACTCGAGCTCCAAAAAGGAGGCTCTTATAAGACTAATGTAGACTGGAATGCCATTTTAGATGAACATGGCAAGTTGCGTCTATCCCTTGGTCTTTATGCGCCAGATACGATTACAGGGCTAGGAAAGACTGGAGAAGGATACCATACCCATGAAGATCTATTCTGGACAGGTTTCCAAGGGGATCCGACTAAAGGAAAACCAGCAGACCAATCTTGGTACGGTATGTCTAATCTAGTAGTGGACAAAACCCCAATCACTAGTGAAGATTTCAATACTTCCTTTAATACTGGACACGGAAAACACTGGTTTGTGGATGGCAAGATTTCTAAAGAAGGGGAGTGGAACTACCGTTCTGTTTCTGGCTACCTTCCAACATGGCGTTGGTGGGTAGAGCATAGTGAGGATAGTGCGCCATTGAAAGGTCGTTATGATTTTGATCAAGCCTACAATGGAGGAAATTCTCTGGCCTTTGAAGGAGATCTAAAAGCCAATAGCAGTCAAAATGTCATGCTCTATTCGACCAAGATTCCAGTGACAGAAAAGACCAAATTGAGCGTCTCTCACAAGGGTGGAGTCGGTGCAGCTGCTTGGGTAGCTGTTGCCACCAAAGAAGACTACTCTGAATACGAATGGAAGGAATTGACACCGAGTGCAGATTGGTCTACTCAAACCTTTGATTTAGGAAGTTTGGCTGGCAAGACCATCTATGCTGTAAAGATGTTCTTTGACCATGATACGGATGTTAAAGATTACAAATTTAATCTCGGCCAATTGTCGATTACGTCAAACCAAGAGAAACCAGCGACTCCAGCAGAAGTAACCGTTCGAGCAAAACGTCTACAAAATGCGCAAGAAGCAGAAGCAGTTCTCAATTTTAAAGGGGTAGCAGATGCGGATTATTATGAAGTCTATGAAAAAAATGGCGACAACTGGCGTCTCTTAACAGGGTCTTCTGCGACAACCGTCTATCTACCAAAAGTTAGTCGTTCAGCAAGTGCTGAAGGAACCACTCAGGAACTAAAGGTTGTGGCAGTTGGGAAGAACGGTCAACGTTCGGATGCGGGAACTGTAGCCTTTGATTGGGGGATGACCGTGTCAGATACCAGTCTTCCAAAAGCCCTAGCACCAAACGTGGTCATCGGAGCCAAAGTGATCGGTTCGAGCTTCCCAGATGCGGATGGTAGTGAAGGCATCGAAGGTATGTTAAATGGTACCATTACCAGTCTTTCAGATAAATGGTCTTCTGCTCAATTGAGTGGAACCGTCGATATTCGCTTGACACAACCACGGACCATTGTTCGTTGGGTCATGGACCATGCCGGTGCGGGTGGAGAATCTGTCGACGATGGCAAGATGAATACCCGTGACTTCGACCTTTACTACAAGGATGAAGCGGGTGAATGGAAGCTTGCTAAGGAAGTTCGTGGCAATAAAGCCCATGTGTCCGACATTACACTCGACCATCCAATCAAGGCTCAAGACTGGCGTCTCCATGTCATTACGGCAGATAACGGCACCCCATGGCAAGCCATCAGGATTTACAACTGGAAGATGTATGAAAGTCTGGATACTGAAACGGTCAACATTCCGATGAAAAATGCCGCAGCGCAAAACCTAGGTAATCATTTTGTCCAAGTCGGTTTCAAAGATGTCCCAGCTAATACTACTCTGACTCTTTATGCCGATAAAGAAGCCACTAGTCCAATTGCGACCATGACAGCCGATCAAGCTGGAAATCTCATCTTTAAACCGCTCGCTTTTGAATCAACCCCGTCTCTTCTTTACTATCGTGCACAAGTTCCTGGTAAAGATATCAGTAATGTTTTGGCGATCGAAGTTCCAAAGAATGATAAAGAAATTGCGGGACTTCAATTTGAAGATGGATTGACTAAGAAGGTCTACCGGGAAGGCGATGCCCTTTCCTTGAAAGGGGCGACTCTCCGCGTTCATTATAAAGATGGCCAAGCAGATCAACTGGTCAATCTCACCAACTCAGGTGTAGAGATTCATGGATTTGACAGTAGCAAGCTTGGAGAACAACACCTAGAAGTCTCTTACCTTGGTCAGAAATTGGATAAGACCCTCACTGTTTTTGTGGTCAGTGCAGAGGAAGCAGGTGAAAAAGCAGTTGCTGGTCTAGAATTGACCGACAAACCAAAAGTGGAATATATTGTCGGAGAAGCATTGGAGAAGGAGGGTGGACGCTTTACAGTCGTCTTTGAAGATGAAACGACCGAAACGCATGCCTTGACAGATGAAGGGGTTGAAGTGACTGGCTTTGATACGACCAAGGAAGGTCGTCAAACCATCACTGTCCATTACAAAGGAGCTAGTACAAGCTTTGATGTCCTCGTGAATCCAAAACCAGCTCTCAACGATGAATACCTTAAGCAAAAATTGGCTGAAGCTGAAGCTGCAAAAGCCAAAGTAGACTTTACTTTTGCGACTCCTGAAGTCAAAGAAGCTTTGCTGGCTGGAATGGCTGCTTCTGAAAAAGTCTTGAAAGAGCATGATACCAGCACACAAGATCAAGTCAATGAGCAGTTGAACCAATTGACCGCTCTCTTGAAAGCCTTGGATGGTCAAGCCAATCTAACAAAAGAAAAAGAAGCTCTCTCTGCTCTGACAACAGAAGCGACTGCTCTATTAACAAGCAAGCCAAATCACCCTTCTGGAGAGGCTTTGCAGGCACTGGTTGAGAAAAATAAAGAGCTCCTAGCTTCTTCAGAGCTCACTCCTGAAGCGCTTGAAACAGCTAAGACAGGTCTAGAGACCTTGATTGCGCTCCTGAAAGAAGATAAGCCAGCGGTCTTTGTAGACCCTGCGACTGGAGTCGAAGTTCAATTCTCCAACTTAGAGCCAACCGTTGTCAAAGGACTAAAAGTCGCAAAAGTTGAAGCCAATCAGGTAGAAAAAGAAGAGCTGAAGGGCCGAGAAGGAATCGTATTTGATATTGAAGGCGTGGATGCAAGCGGTCAAGATATCGATACCCACCATCCATCCCTTGTGAAAATCCCTGTGGATAAGGATAAAGAAGTGGAGCAAGTTCTCTTCTTCCCAGAAGGTCAAGCTCCTCAATCCTTGGCCTTTGAGAGAGTTGGAGATGTAGTCATCTTTACAGCTCCTCACTTTACTCACTATGCGATTGTCTATAAGCCAGCACAAACGGAAGGACCAGATCAACCGATCCAACCAGAGGAACCGGCTAAACCTGATCAGCCTGTTCAACCAGCTCAACCAAATCAACCAGTCCAACCAGCTGCCCCAGTGACTCCGGATCCAGCTAATCCATTGAAGCCTACAGAGTCTTCTCAAGTGGATCAGTTGGCCCCAACGACTTCTACTCAAGCGGGTCATCAAGAGGAAGAACACAAGGATATGGTTGATCAAGAGATCCATCAGTTGTTAAGTGCCCACCAAGGAGCGAACTCACAGCCAACAGTTCAGCAAGAAACAAAAGATGCAAGCAAAGAAGGTCAATCGGAACACTTACCAAATACGGCAAGCCTAGAAGCTTCCTTTGCAGCTGAAGCTGTTCTCCTATCAGCCTTAGGCGGATTCCTCTTGGCTGGTAAGAAGAAAGAAGAGTAAGCCTTTTACAGGATTCTTTCGTTCTTTTAAAAAGTCACTCTCAAAAAAACCTCTCTGGTTTTCACCAGAGAGGTTTGATCTTGTATTTAGAAGTGTCGTTCGGATCCTGTGAATTAGAGGGGAAAAGCATTGGATTTTTCTACCTCTTTTACAGCTTTTGTGATATAATTATCATGTATTAAAAAAAGAAGGAGTCATATCTAATGGCAAAATTGACTGTTAAAGACGTTGACTTGAAAGGGAAAAAAGTTCTCGTTCGTGTTGACTTCAACGTTCCTGTAAAAGACGGCGTGATCACTAACGATAACCGTATCACTGCAGCTCTTCCAACTATCAAGTACATCCTTGAACAAGGTGGACGTGCAATCCTCTTCTCTCACCTTGGACGTGTAAAAGAAGAAGCAGATAAAGAAGGTAAATCACTTGCTCCTGTAGCTGCTGACTTGGCTGCTAAATTGGGTCAAGAAGTTAAATTTATCCCAGGTGTTACACGTGGTGCTGAATTGGAAGCAGCTGTTAACGCTCTTGAAGATGGACAAGTTCTCTTGGTTGAAAACACTCGTTTCGAAGATGTTGATGGCAAGAAAGAATCTAAAAATGATCCTGAACTTGGTAAATACTGGGCATCACTTGGAGATGGTATCTTCGTAAACGATGCATTTGGTACTGCTCACCGTGCACACGCATCTAACGTTGGTATCTCTGCAAACGTTGAGAAAGCTGTTGCTGGATTCCTTCTTGAAAACGAAATTGCTTACATCAAAGAAGCAGTTGAAGCTCCAGAACGTCCATTCGTAGCTATCCTTGGTGGATCTAAAGTATCTGACAAGATCGGTGTTATCGAAAACTTGCTTGAAAAAGCTGATAAAGTCCTTATCGGTGGTGGGATGACTTACACATTCTACAAAGCTCAAGGTATCGAAATCGGTAACTCACTTGTAGAAGAAGACAAATTGGATGTAGCGAAAGCTCTTCTTGAAAAATCAAACGGCAAATTGATCTTGCCAGTTGACTCAAAAGAAGCAAACGCATTTGCTGACTACACTGAAGTGAAAGACACTGAAGGTGAAGCAGTAGATCCAGGATTCCTTGGTCTTGATATCGGTCCTAAATCAATCGCTAAATTCGACCAAGAATTGACTGGTGCGAAAACAGTTGTATGGAACGGACCTATGGGTGTATTTGAAAACCCTGACTTCCAAGCTGGTACAATCGGTGTGATGGACGCTATCGTGAAACAACCAGGCGTTAAATCAATCATCGGTGGTGGTGACTCAGCAGCTGCTGCGATCAACCTTGGACGTGCAGACAAATTCTCATGGATCTCTACTGGTGGTGGTGCTTCTATGGAACTCCTTGAAGGTAAAGAACTTCCAGGATTGGCTGCTCTTACAGATAAATAATCTAATGAGAATTAAGAGGCTGGGACTTTTGTCCCAGCCTCTTAATTGTCTTTGCATCGTCGAGCAAGACGCAGTGGTTGAGTGGGCTCTACTACACTGATCTCATCAGCTTTTATAGCCCTACTCAACTGTGCGGAGGTGGGACGACGAAATCGAATTCTAACG
>NZ_JUPI01000053.1 GCF_001074805.1 Streptococcus parasanguinis
AGGTGTCATTGCCAATATCTTTGTAAATATTGCTATTCTTTCTTATCTATATTTCAAAGATGAAACAGCGAAGGTGCTCTTAGCCCTATCTGCTATTTATATGTTTGTCTTTATGACCAATGAACACTTGGCGGCTAATTTTGCTTCTTTTTCATTATTAAGCTTTAATTCAGTATCTAGCCAATTGCCACATTTTGAATTTTTAAATATTTTACGTCACTATGGTGTTACCTTCTTTGCCAACTGGGTAGGAGGAGGAGTCCTAATGGGACTAGCCTATGCTTGGTTGAATAATATCAAGAGCCTTTACAACGACTAAAAAATATAAAAAAAGTTTGCAAAAGTACTTGCATTCTTTTTTTATATGTGATAAACTAGTCCATGGTTTGAAAAAACTGCCTAAGACAGTAGGGGAGCTCGACTCATAAAAATCCTACCGAGGACAAAACGTATCAATTAAAAGAAGCGTATTGTACTTTCGTGTCTAGGTTTGGGCGCGTTTTTCTTTTGGAAAAATTCCCCAAGCAAAATAATTACGGAGGTGAACACACTAATGAGTGAAGCAATTATTGCTAAAAAAGCGGAACTTGTTGACGTAGTAGCTGAAAAAATGAAAGCTGCTGCATCAATCGTCGTTGTAGATTCTCGCGGTTTGACAGTTGAGCAAGATACAGTTCTTCGTCGCAACCTTCGCGGAAGCGAAGTTGAGTTTAAAGTTATCAAAAACTCAATCTTGCGTCGTGCAGCTGAAAAAGCTGGTCTTGAAGATCTTGCATCTGTATTCGTTGGACCTTCTGCAGTAGCATTTTCTAACGAAGATGTTATCGCACCTGCGAAAATCTTGAACGATTTTGCAAAAGACGCTGAAGCACTTGAAATCAAAGGTGGTGCAATCGAAGGCGCTGTCGCATCTAAAGAAGAGATTCTTGCACTTGCAACTCTTCCAAACCGCGAAGGACTTCTTTCTATGCTCCTTTCTGTACTTCAAGCGCCAGTGCGCAACGTTGCTCTTGCAGTCAAAGCGGTTGCAGACAACAAAGAAGACGCAGCTTAATCTTAAGCTACGCAGCGTAGCCTAGCTACAAAAAAATAAAATTATAAAATTAAAACTTATTTGGAGGAAATAACAATGGCATTGAACATTGAAAACATTATTGCTGAAATTAAAGAAGCTTCAATCCTTGAATTGAACGACCTTGTAAAAGCTATCGAAGAAGAATTTGGTGTAACTGCAGCTGCTCCTGTAGCTGTTGCTGCAGCTGGTGCTGCTGACGCAGGTGCTGCTAAAGATTCATTCGATATCGAATTGACATCTGCAGGCGACAAGAAAGTCGGCGTTATCAAAGTTGTACGTGAAATCACTGGTCTTGGTCTTAAAGAAGCTAAAGAACTTGTTGATGGTGCACCTGGCGTTATCAAAGAAGGTGTTGCTACAGCTGAAGCTGAAGAAATCAAAGCTAAATTGGAAGAAGCTGGAGCTTCAGTTACTCTTAAATAATAGAGTTTCCAATCAATATGAAAACCGAGGGTTAATCCTCGGTTTTTTTGTTGTTAAATATAGTGATGATAGATGTGAATTGAATTCTTCTATAACGCGACCTTATCTGTAGTTCTGATTAATTTTCTCTAAACCCTACTAAATAGTGCAGTTTTAATGATGTTACAATCATTTTACAATTACTTTATGCCCTTGAGATGTTTCTGATTTGTTGCTATAATGGCTTTAAATTATATCATAAAAGGAGAAGATGATGAAAAATTTTAAACGTCTTTTATTAGCTTTTGTAGCTGTCTTTGCAGCAGTCTTTTTGGTAGCTTGTGGCGCAAAAAGCGACAACGGTACTTACGTGTTTGAGCCTACTAAAGATGAAATCAAAGAAATTATGCCAAGTGAATTTCAATCTTTGATAGGTGATAATTACTCATTTACTATTTCTATTACAATTAAGGATAAGAAAGGCGAGATGAAAGTAGACACGAATGCAGGTGGTCAAAATGTTAATCAAGTGATTAAGTTGGAAGTAGACCAAAAAGCTAAAACTCTTGTCTCAGAAAATGAGTATGGGAAAGCGGAAATTACTTATCAAGTTTCAGGAAATGTGTTAACGATTAAGGATGTGAAGAATTCTTTAATGGGTGACACAGACATGTTTAATAACTACATGAAAATTGCTAAGTTCAAAAAAGTTAAATAATCCGTCAGGGCGGGATTTACATCCTGCCTTTTTATTTTTCTTTGTTTATGAAAGAAATATTACAAGAATATGACATTTATAAACTTTCATTGCAGTGCATTGAAATTGTTGATATAATAGGCTTATTCTAACTAAGAAGGAGAAGTTATGAAAAACTTTAAACGCATTCTTTTAGCTTTTGTTGCTGTTTTTGCAGTAGTTCTTTTGGTGGGATGTGGTTCCAAAAGTGATAATGGGACTTATGTCTACAAACCTACAAAATCTGAAGTGAAGGAGATCCTTGAAGAACAAGGTGCTCCAAGTTCAAGCGTAGATGCATTGATCGACAATGTTAAATTGGAAGTTTCAGTAACCATTAAAGACAAAAAAGGTAGCCTTAAAATTAAAGGTGAAATGATGGGACAAAAAACAGACCAATCATTTGATATGAAAGTTGACCAACAAAAGAAAACTCTTCAATCAAAAACAGGTGAAGGTGAAAAGGTTAAATACAAAGTTTCTGGCGATGTATTCACTTTTGATTTATCTGGAGAGGAAAGTTCAGATCACGCAGCAGCTTTGGAAATGTTCAAAAACGCTAAATTCAAGCGCACAAAATAATACAAGAGAAGGGCAGAGAGTATCTGCTCTTTTTCTTCTTTATAATATCTTGAATCAGAATTAGAATAATGGTAAAATCTGATTATAAAGTACATTAGGAGATGAATTATGAAAAATATTAAACGTATTCTTTTAGCTTTCGTTGCAGTTTTTGCAGCAGTCCTCTTGGTGGCATGTGGTGCCAAAAGTGATAACGGGACTTATGTCTACAAACCATCAAAAACTGAACTCAAAAAAATTCTTGAGGAGCAAGGCTTATCAGGTAGTCAATTAGAGTCTATTGGAGATGTTATTAATTTTGAAGTTTCCATTAAGATCAAAGATTCAAAAGGAACACTCAGCATCGCGGGTGAAGTGGCTGGTCAAAAGAATAAGCGATCTTATGAAGTCAAAATCAATCAAAAAGAGAAAACAATCGCGTCAAAAGATGGTAGTGGAGAAAAGATTACATACAAGGTCGATGGTGACTATTTGACATTTGATCTTTCTAAGTTAAGTAATAGCAACCAAGGGGATCTTATGATTCTTAAAAATGCTAAATTCAAACGCACGAAATAAAGCAACTGAAGAGCAGGGAAACCTGCTTTTTTGCTTTACTTTTATAGCTAGTTTGGTATAATGAATGAGACTACAGATGGGACTGGGGCAGGAATGATTTTCTTTGAAAATGATTTCGTCTCGCTCCCTCTTTTCTGTGTGATCTAGGAAATTATTTATGGAAAAGGAGAATCATCTATGCAATATATTTGGTCTTACTTGAAAAAGTATCCCAAGTGGCTAGCCCTGAATCTATTTTCGGCCGTCCTTTTTGTCATTGTCAATTTAGGTTTGCCAACGATTCTGGCTCGCATGATTGATGAGGGGATTAACCCACGTGATGTGGATCGGCTTTATTTCTGGGGCTGGGTCATGTTTGCGATTATTTTGCTAGGGATTGTGGGTCGAATTATCTTATCTTACGCGGTTGGCCAGCTAACGACGACCATGGTGCGCGATATGCGCAATGACCTCTATGCCAAGTTACAGGAGTACTCGCATCGTGAGTATGAGCAAATTGGGGTATCGTCATTGGTCACTCGCTTGACTTCGGACGCATTTGTTTTGATGCAGTTTGCGGATTCTATGTTGAAGATGGGCGTCATCACACCCTTGATGATGGTTTCCAGCGTTCTCTTGATTCTGACAACCAGTCCTTCTCTAGCATGGATTGTAGCAGTATCTGTACCCTTTCTTGCCGTCGTTGTCTGGTATGTAGCAGTCAAGACTCGTCCACTTTCTGAGAAGCAACAAAAGACCCTTGACCATCTCAATCAGTTTGCGCGTGAAAATTTGACAGGTCTTCGAGTGATTCGTGCCTTTGCCCGCGAAGAATTCCAAGAGGATAAATTTGCAGCTGAAAATGAAGTCTATGCGGAAAACTCGAATAAATTGTTCAAACTAACTGGTTTGACAGAACCTCTGTTTGTGCAGATCATCATTGCGATGATTGTAGCGATTGTCTGGTTTGCCTTGGATCCTCTTCATGACGGTAGTTTGAAAATTGGGGATTTGGTTGCCTTTATTGAGTATAGCTTCCACGCGCTCTTATCTTTCCTCTTTTTAGCCAATCTCTTTACTATGTATCCTCGGACTGCGGTTTCTAGCCGGCGTCTCAAGGAAATCATGGACATGCCAATTTCGATTGATCCGAATGAGAATGGTGTCACAGAGACAGCATCTCGTGGCTATTTGGAATTTGATAATGTCACCTTTGCTTATCCAGGTGAGACGGAGAGTCCAGTTCTTCACAACATTTCCTTTCAGGCCAAACCTGGTGAAACAATTGCCTTTATCGGTTCGACGGGTTCTGGGAAATCTTCACTGGTACAGTTAATTCCTCGATTCTATGATGTCACCCTAGGGAAAATTTTGGTCGATGGTGTGGATGTTCGCGACTACAATCTGAAAGCCCTTCGCCAAAAGATTGGTTTTATTCCGCAAAAGGCCTTACTCTTTACAGGAACCATTGCTGAAAACCTTCGTTATGGGAAAGAAGACGCATCTGTAGAAGAGCTAGAACAAGCAGCAGATATTTCCCAAGCCAAGGATTTTATTGACAGTCGTGAGGAACGTTTTGACACGCATTTGGCAGAAGGCGGAAGTAACCTTTCAGGTGGTCAAAAACAACGTTTGTCCATCGCTCGTGCTGTTGTCAAAGATCCAGATGTCTTTATTTTTGATGACTCTTTCTCTGCCTTGGACTACAAGACGGATGCCACTTTGCGGAAGCGTCTGAAAGAAGTTACAGGAGATGCGACCGTCTTGATCGTGGCGCAACGTGTGGGAACCATTATGGATGCGGATCAAATTATTGTCTTGGATCAAGGGGAGATCGTCGGTCGAGGAACTCACGATGAATTGATGGAAAGTAATGAAATCTATCGTGAAATCGCTAATTCGCAGCTCGATAGTCCATCATTAACAGAGGAATAGAAAGGAGAAGCAGATGAAACAAGAACAAAACAGTTTTAGTAGACTATGGACTTACTTGAGAGCCTATCGCTTGGAAGTTTGCTTGTCCATTTTCTTAAAAATCCTAAGTGTCATCATGAGTGTTGTCGAACCCTTTGTTTTGGGACTTGCCATTACGGAATTGACAAAGAATCTCATGGATATGGCAAAAGGCCTTGCAGGAGCTAGTCTGAATACTTCCTACATCGCTATCATTATGACGCTCTATCTATTCCGTGGGGTCCTCTATGAGTTGGGATCTTATTATTCCAACTATTTCATGACCAATGCTGTTCAAAAAACCGTTCAGGACATGCGAAATGATTTGTCTCATAAAATCAATCACATTCCGGTTTCTTATTTTGACCGGCATCAATTTGGAGATTTGCTCGGACGTTTTACTAGCGATGTCGAAACTGTCTCTAATGCCTTGCAACAGTCCTTCTTACAAATCGTCAACGCTATCTTTACCTTGCTATTTGTCATCAGCATGGTCTTGTACTTAAATATCCAATTGGGGATGGTGGTGATCTTGTCCATTCCGATCACTTATTTCAGTGCTCGATTTATCATGAAAAAATCTCAGCCTTACTTTAAAGAGCAGGCAGAAGTTTTGGGGGCAATGAACGGATTCGTTCAAGAAAATTTAACAGGTTTCAATATCCTTAAGCTCTATGTCCGAGAAAAATCTTCCCAGGAAGAGTTTCATGATATTACTCATCACCTACAAAAGGTAGGATTCAAAGCCAATTTCATTTCCGGCTTAATGATGCCGATTTTAAATGGAATTTCAGATTTGACCTATCTGTTGATCGCTTTGATGGGGGGCTTGCAAGTGTTAGCGGGTCGTTTGACAGTCGGGAATATGCAGGCCTTCGTTCAGTATGTCTGGCAGATCAATCAACCCATTCAAAACTTGACCCAATTAGCCGGCCAACTCCAAAGTGCTAAATCGTCACTAGATCGGATTTTCCAAGTCATGGATGAACCAGATGAAGTGGCAGAGGTGACAGAAACACTCTCTGGAGATTTGACAGGGCAAGTTAGCTTTAAACATGTTGATTTCCAATATGTAGCGGATAAACCCTTGATTCGTGATTTTAACCTAGAAGTGAAACCAGGTGAAATGGTGGCTATTGTCGGACCTACCGGAGCAGGGAAAACAACCCTGATTAATCTGCTCATGCGCTTTTACGATGTGACTGCGGGATCGATTACGGTGGATGGTCATGATATTCGCCATCTGTCTCGCCAAGATTACCGTAAGCAATTTGGGATGGTACTTCAGGATGCTTGGTTGTACGAGGGAACCATCAAAGAAAATCTTCGCTTTGGTAACTTAGAAGCAACGGATGAAGAAATTGTTGAAGCTGCAAAGGCAGCCAATGTCGATCACTTTATCAGGACACTTCCTGGTGGTTACAATATGGAAATGAACCAGGAGTCTAGCAATATTTCTCTAGGCCAAAAGCAACTCCTAACGATTGCGCGTGCGCTCCTTGCTGATCCTAAGATTTTGATTTTGGATGAAGCGACGTCTTCTGTCGATACGCGTTTAGAGCTCTTGATTCAAAAAGCGATGAAGAATTTGATGAAAGGACGGACTAGCTTTGTCATTGCTCACCGCTTGTCTACCATTCAAGAAGCAGATAAAATCCTTGTCCTCAAAGATGGACAAATCATTGAGCAAGGAAACCACCAATCCTTATTGGCAGACAGGGGCTTCTACTATGAGCTCTACAATAGCCAATTTTCAAGTAAACAAGCTAATTAATCTAAAAAACTTGAGACAGGTTTCTCAACTTTTCTCTATTTAATTTCTTTTGCTAAAAAGTGAAACAATAAGTTCATTACAATCCTTCATTGACAGTAAGAAGCCTTATCGGTATACTAGGTGTAATTTATTTAGGAGGACACCATGATTATTCGACCTGTTCAACTTAGTGATGCAGCGACTATCCGAGCGATTTACCAACCTTATGTGACAGAGACAGCCATCACCTTTGAGATCGATGTGCCGACTGTCCAGGAATTTGAAAGACGTATCACAAAAACACTGACTCAATTTCCTTATTTAGTCGCAGAAGTTGATGGGAAAGTTGTGGGTTATGCCTATGCCTCGACCTATTATGCACGCGCTGCCTATGATTGGACCACTGAATTGTCTATTTATGTAGCAAAAGAGTCACGTGGACAAGGGATTGGGTCAGCCCTTTATACTGCCTTAGAAGAAGAGTTAGAAGCACGAGGTTACTTACGCTTTCTGGCTTGCATTGCAGTTCCTAACGAAGCCAGCATCTCCATGCATAAAAAGCGGGGGTATGTTCAAGTGGCTCATTTTCCAAAGATTGGCTATAAGTTTAATAAATGGCATGATATCGTCTGGATGCAAAAAACCTTAAATGGTCCTGTGTCAACTTTGAAAGAGCAATGAAAAGTTTTTGTATGTCCTGTAAGAAAACAAGCTCCCGTTTCTTGACAGATGAAGAACTCCATGATAAACTAGTTTCATGCGATGAGTCGATTGGCTCTTAGGAGCCTTTTGCGCTGAGGAGGTCTACATTCAATTGTAACGCAGGAGCGGACCTTGAGTAGTTGTGTGAACCGGCTGCTCTCACCGATAGGTGCCTCGAATCCTGATCTTTGGATCAGGATTTTTTTGTTTCTTCAAAGAACTGAAAACTATTATAATACAATTGCTACAAAGTTACGTTGGTGTTATAATATAGTAAAGTGACTAATGTCGGAAAGGAGTGGAGTTGATTGGGAGATTTCTATCATTCTAATGATCCAGCATCTATAGACTATTCGCATAAAATTGAGGAGCTAGAAAACTCCAAACAATTTCAGGATGCAATCGGATTAATCCGAGAACAAATGAAGAACAATCTACAATGGAATGTTTTGCGATCCTTTGGTATTGTTTGTGCCATACTGTCTCTCATTTTATTGCGTTTTGCAGCTATTCCTTTGATACTTTTAGTTGTAGGTTTGTATTATTGGCCACAATATAAAAAACGAAAAGCCTTGTTTGGGGATCGAATTCGTTCGAACGATGAGATCTATCTTGATGATATCCTATCGCCTGTATTAAAGGAAGTTTTTCCTAAGGCTTCGATCAAAGAGGATGGTTCCATCCCTTCTGAAGCTCTTTCGCATTTATGTCCTCGGTCAACTGATTTTCTATGTTTCAAAGAGCTATCATTTCATGATGACAAAGAGCTGACGGTGTCAAATCTCTATGCCCATCATACGGAGACTCGTTACCGGACCTCCAATGGACATACGAGGACGGAACATGTGGAAGTTACAGATTTCCTTGGACAAGTGTTCTCTTTATATCTACCGATCAATTTCTCCGGTCATCTTCGGGTTGTGCCAACCAAGAAATCCTTTCTATTTAAGAGGGAGGTGAATGGGGTTTATCCTGGAGCCAGAGGAGATGAAGTTCAGATTGAAACAGAGGATATTCGCAATAACGAGAATTACAATATCTACTGTACAGATGAACTGTCTGCCCGTAAATTTCTCACCCCTAAGATGTTAGAATGGTTTGATCGACAAATTTCTCAAAATGCCATGTGTGTATTTTTGAAAGAAAAGAAACTCTATATTTCTTTGTATACCGATCGTTATATCTTTCCGACTCCCCAAAAACCGGAAGATATTGATCAACTATCTTTGGTGTCTGAATATCATAAATTATGCAAAGAACTGGATTTAATTAAAGAAATAACAGCAATTTTTGAAGGAGAAACATCATGAATCTCATTATCGGCTTAATCATATTTGTTGGCCTATTGGCTATTTGGTTTATTAGTGTAGGAAATCGCCTCAATCGTTATCTTGTGACCATTGAAGAATCAAAGAGAACGGTCGATATCGTCCTCGTAAAACGCTATGATACCATTTCGGAAATGCTAAAAGTAGCGAAAGCTTATGCAAAACATGAACAAGGGCTCTTTACCGATTTAGTTGCTTTACGCCAAGGAGCGAGCATTCAAGAATCCAACCAAGTCATAACCAATCAAAACGATGTCTTGGCACAAATTCGTGCAGTCGGTGAAAACTATCCAGAGCTTTTGTCTTCTAACCAATTCTTGGCCTTGCAAAAGGAAATTGCTGATGAAAACGAAGATCTTGCTGCAGCGAAGCGAATTGTCAACAGTAATATTAGCCACATCAATCAAGAAATTGTTTCATTTCCGGCGTCTATCGTAGCAGGTGTAAAGGGGATCCATCAAGTTCCATTTCTTACTGAAGAAACACAAGGTAAGAAAGATTTAAGTGATTTGAACTATGACCTTAACTAAAAAGCTATTTATTATTAATAACCATCAAAAATCCTGGTCTTGTTATCAGGATTTTTTCCTACTGTTGGTACTTTTCATTTATGCCAAAAAATTGTATAATAGTACAAATACTCAATTTTTAGAAAATTTTGAAAGAGGATTTACTATGGGATACACAGTTGCTGTTGTCGGTGCTACAGGTGCCGTTGGTGCTCAAATGATCAAAATGTTGGAAGAATCAACACTTCCAATCGATAAAATTCGCTACCTTGCCTCTGCACGTTCTGCAGGGAAGGTCTTGCAATTCAAGGGTCAAGATGTGACTATTGAAGAAACGACTGAAGATGCTTTCGAAGGGGTTGATATTGCCCTTTTCTCAGCTGGCGGTTCAACATCTGCTAAATATGCACCATACGCTGTGAAAGCAGGCGCAGTAGTAGTGGATAACACTTCTTATTTCCGTCAAAATCCAGACGTCCCATTGGTTGTTCCTGAAGTGAACGCACATGCGCTTGATGCTCATAACGGCATTATCTCTTGTCCAAACTGTTCAACGATCCAAATGATGGTCGCTCTTGAGCCAGTCCGTCAAAAATGGGGCTTGGAACGTATTATCGTGTCTACTTACCAAGCTGTTTCAGGTGCTGGTATGGGAGCTATTCTTGAAACCCAACGTGAGTTGAAGGAAGTATTAAATGATGGCGTTAATCCACGTGATGTAAAAGCTGAAATCTTGCCTTCAGGTGGAGATAAGAAACACTATCCAATCGCCTTCAACGCTCTTCCTCAAATTGATGTCTTCACAGAAAACGACTATACATACGAAGAAATGAAGATGACGAATGAAACCAAGAAAATCATGGAAGATGATAGCATTGCTGTTTCAGCAACATGTGTGCGGATTCCAGTCTTGTCAGCTCACTCTGAGTCAGTCTACATTGAAACTAAAGAAGTGGCACCAATTGACGAAGTGAAAGCTGCGATTGCTGCCTTCCCAGGTGCCGTCCTTGAAGACGACGTTGCTCACCAAATCTATCCTCAAGCAGTTAATGCTGTCGGTTCACGTGATACCTTCGTTGGACGTATCCGTAAAGACTTGGATGCTGAAAAAGGGATCCACATGTGGGTGGTTTCAGACAACCTCCTCAAAGGTGCCGCTTGGAACTCCGTTCAAATCGCAGAAACCCTTCATGAACGTGGACTCGTAGGTCCAACAGCTGAATTGAAGTTTGAATTGAAATAGAGAGCAAAACAGAAATCAGTAACTCGAAGAGTTTGATTTCGTAGTTTTGCCCCCGCACAGTTGATTAGGAAGTACGAATGTTGCAAACATGAGTAGTTCCAATCAACCACTGCGTCACGCTTCAGAAATCAGTAACTCGAAGAGTTTGATTTCTTCATCAGCTACCTAGCAAATCAACTTGTTTTATGAACAGATCATGAGGCAAAGGCAAGGATGCCCCAGCCTCTTTCTTATATAGAGAAAGGTTTTTCTATGTCTTATAGTGATTTAAAAGATTGTAAAATCATCACTGCATTTATCACCCCCTTCCATGAAGATGGGACCATTAATTTTGACGCTCTTCCTGCCTTGATCGAGCACCTCTTGGCTCATCATACAGACGGGATTCTCTTAGCTGGTACGACTGCGGAAAGTCCAACCCTGACCCACGATGAGGAATTGGAGCTCTTTGCAGCTGTACAAAAGATTGTCAATGGTCGAGTTCCTTTGATCGCTGGTGTCGGAACCAATGAAACTCGCGATTCAATCGAGTTCGTTAAAGAAGTGGATGCTTTTGGTGGATTCGCAGCAGGATTGGCTATCGTTCCTTACTATAACAAACCATCCCAAGAAGGTATGTATCAACACTTTAAAGCCATTGCGGATGCATCCAATCTTCCGATTATTATCTACAATATTCCTGGACGCGTGGTAGTGGAAATGACCCCTGAAACCATGCTTCGTTTGGCAGAACATCCAAACATTATCGGGGTTAAAGAGTGTACAACTCTTGCTAATATGGCTTACTTGATTGAACACAAGCCAGAAGAATTTCTCGTCTATACAGGGGAAGATGGAGATGCTTTCCACGCTATGAACCTTGGTGCAGATGGGGTGATCTCAGTAGCCTCTCATACAAATGGGGATGAGATGTATGAGATGTTCCAAGCCATTGAGCACAATGATATTAAAAAGGCTGCGGCCATCCAACGTCAATTTATCCCTAAAGTCAATGCTCTCTTCTCTTATCCGAGTCCAGCTCCTGTCAAAGCTGTCTTGAACTATATGGGCTTTGAAGCAGGGCCAACTCGTTTGCCATTGGTGCCAGCACCGGCAGAAGAAGCAAAACGCATTATCAAGGTTGTAGTAGATGGGGATTACCATGCAACCAAAGAGATCATAACAGGTGTTTTAAGACCGGATTATTAAAAAATGTTATGAGGAATGTATGTCAGAGTTAGAAAAAACAGAGCTAGAAAAAAAGGATTCAGAAAAAACTGAACTAGAAAAATTTAAAGAACGTCATAGCCTTGAAAAATTAGAGGGTGTGATGATCTACGATAAACCGACCATTAAAACAGGAGAAAAAGCTGGATGCATCGGTGCACTCTTACTTTTAATTGGATTTGGTACAGGAATTATTTTGTTCCTAGTTCATTTCATATTTGATTTCGATTCCAAGCTACTCAATCTTCTTTGGGAATCGATCGCGGCTTTAGGATTTATTTTTAGTTTAGCAGGAGCTTTTCAAATCGGTCCCCTTACGATTCACCGTTACTCACGAGAAGCCAATAAGGAGAAACATTTTGAAATCGATAGAGCCTATAATCTCTACAATGTTTTCTATAAACCGACTAAAACAGTCCTTCTCCAATATGATAGTGACGAAGATCAGCTGATTGCTGTCAATGCTGGTGGTGAACTACTCGTGGAACTCCTTAGAAAAGTAGAGATGGAGAAGTTATCTCTGAAGAAAATTTTGAAGACCTTCCGTTTGGACCATGTCTCTGACCATCTTTGGAGATTGACTTACAGCTATAAAAAAGAAGAAGTGGTCATGGAGAAAAGTGATCGTTAGAAATTTCTCATCTAGATAGCGAAAGAGATTCCTGAAAAGAGCTTTGATTCTTGGCAAAAAAATTATATAATAAAGTAGTAGGTCTTCATTCCTTGTCTTACGGAAATGGAGTATTCATGAAAAAATAATGGATAAAGGAGACTCCGATGGAAGTCATTAAACGTAGTGGAGAAGTGGTTGAATTCAACCCGGATAAAATTTACCAAGCTATTTTGAAAGCAGCGCAAGTGGTCTATGTTTTGACAGATGATTTGCGACAAAATCTAGCTCAAGTAACGAAGAAAGTTGCCATGGATTTGGATGAAGCTCAAGTAGAACGCGCAACGATCAGTATGATCCAATCCATGGTAGAGCATCGTTTGCTTGGTGCAGGCTATATTACTATCGCGGAGCATTATATTTCTTATCGCTTGCAACGCGATTTGGAACGGAGTGGCTATGGTGACCATATTGCCGTGCATTTGCATTTTGAGCAAATTCGCTAGAATATAAAATAGAAGTTACTTCGGTAGCTTCTTTTTAGTGTTTTTATTAATCACTGAGAATTCAAGAAAACATGGTATAATAGAGGAGATTGAACTGGAAAGGAAATGAGATTATGGCAACTATTCAATGGTTTCCTGGACACATGTCCAAAGCTAGAAGACAAGTACAAGAAAATTTAAAATTCGTGGATTTTGTGACGGTTTTGGTAGATGCTCGTTTGCCCCTATCAAGTCAAAATCCCATGTTAACAAAAATTGTTGGCGAAAAGCCTAAATTGATGATTTTGAACAAGGTAGACCTGGCAGATCCTGTGGCAACAAAAGAATGGCAGGACTATTTTGAATCGCAAGGCATCAAAACCTTGGCGATCAACTCCAAAGAGCAGTCGACGGTTAAGAAGGTCACAGAAGCTGCTAAGAGCTTGATGGCCGATAAAATTGCTCGTCAAAAGGAACGTGGGATTCAAATTGAAACCCTTCGGACCATGATCATCGGGATTCCCAATGCTGGGAAGTCCACTCTTATGAACCGCTTAGCAGGGAAAAAGATTGCTGTTGTTGGTAATAAACCAGGGGTGACCAAGGGGCAACAATGGTTGAAAACCAATAAGGATCTCGAAATCTTGGACACTCCTGGGATTCTTTGGCCCAAATTTGAAGATGAAGAAGTGGCCTTAAAGCTCGCTTTAACAGGCGCTATCAAGGATCAGTTGCTTCCAATGGATGAAGTGACCATCTTTGGCCTTAACTATTTTAAAGAGCACTATCCAGCAGTTTTACAAGAGCGTTTTAAACAAATGGACCTGGAGCAAGAAGCTCCTGAAATTATTATGGAGATGACTCAAAAATTGGGATTTCGCGAGGATTATGACCGTTTTTACCAACTCTTTGTTAAAGATGTGCGCGATGGGAAATTAGGACGGTATACGCTGGATCGCGTAGGGGAAATTGATGGCAACCATTAAGGAAATTAAAGAACAATTAGCAGACATCCAGCAGTTAGACGATCCTTTATTGGCTGAATTGGAACAGGATAGTAGATCTGGTGTTATCCAAGCAATCGCAAAGCGAAAAAGGGAAATCCAAAAATGTTTAGATGAAGATGAGCGCTTGGAAGGAATGCTGGCCTATGAAAAGGAATGCTATGCGCGTGGGATGGAGCTCATTGCAGGAGTGGATGAAGTGGGACGTGGCCCATTAGCGGGTCCGGTTGTTGCAGCTGCTGTGATCTTACCCAAAGGTTCTAAGATTCCAGGCCTCAACGATAGTAAAAAGATTCCAAAATCCAAACACAAGGAAATCTATGAGGCTGTGCTCCAAGAAGCTATTGCGATCGGCATCGGCGTCAAGGACAATCAGGTGATTGACCAGGTCAATATCTATGAAGCTACGAAACTAGCCATGATGGAGGCTATTGGTCAGCTAGATCCTCAACCCCAGCATCTTTTGATTGATGCCATGAAGTTGGATCTTTCTATTCCTCAAACTAGTATCATCAAAGGAGATGCTAATTCCTTATCCATTGCTGCTGCCTCTATCGTAGCTAAGGTGACTCGGGATCAGATGATGGAGGAGTTTGATCGAGAATATCCGGGGTATGATTTTGCTCAGAACGCTGGCTATGGGACTGCTAACCATCTGGCTGGCCTCTACCAGCTAGGAGTGACTCCTATCCACCGGCGTTCATTTGAACCTGTCAAATCAATGTGTGAGGACTAGGCTATGCTATTTACCATCGATATTGGGGGAACCTTTATTAAGTACGGTCTGATGGATCTGAACTATCACTTGGTTCATACAGACAAGATCCCGACGCCACCTACGATTGAGGAGTTTTGGCAAGGATTAGAAGGAATTGTTGATCCTGTTCGGGAACAAATCGACGGGATCGCCATTTCATGTCCTGGTGAGATCCAAAAGACACTTGGCTTTGTCTTTCGAGGCGGTCTCATCCCTTATTTGAGCAACATTCCCTTGGCTAGTAAGCTGAAGCAAACCTTTGATTTACCAGTAACAGTTATAAATGATGGTGATGCTGCAGGTCTAGCAGAAGCAAGGCTTGGCAATCTAAAAGATTGTCCGTGCGGGGCGACCTTGGTCTTAGGGACAGGAGTTGGACTTGCTCTTCTTTCTAATGGTGATTTATTGAGAGGATGGCAACTGACAGAATACATTCGGTCCATTGATAAGACAGAAAGAACGCCCGAAAATCGTCGCTTTCATCGTGAACTCTTTTTGCAAGGCATTTCCAATCTTTTGGAAAACACCGGTTCAGCTGTTCAATTTGTTGAGAAAGCTAGTCACATCTTGAACCTAGAAAAGGCAGATGGTATAGCTGTTTTCAGGGCTCTTGATCAAGGGGGTAACGAGGAGCTGACAAGCTTGTTTCAGGCCTATTGCTATGATATTGCTATTCTGATTTTTAATCTTCAATCTTTGTTGCGACTTGAGAAGGTGACCATTGGAGGGGGCATTAGTAGCCAACCGCTACTGATCGATGAAATCAATCGCCAATACCATGACCTTCTCTCTCAAAGAGGGCAGGAACAATTTGAGGCCTTGCCCATCCAAGCGGCTCGCTTTCATAATGAGAGCAACCTAATTGGCGCTGCATCCTACTTTTATTCATCACCAAATCAAAAAAAGTTCTAGTAATAGAGCTTTTTCTTTTCTTTTTCGAATAAATAAGTGAGAGGAAGTAGAAGGTGACCATGGAGAAATTTGAAATCTTTAAATTAAAATCAGCCGGTTTATCAAATGAGCAAGTCTTGAGAGTCTTAGATTACTGTAAGAAAGATCAAATCTTGCCAAGCTTAGAAGAGATAGCAAGGATAGCTGGCTGTCGCAGTATCATTCATTTTGTAGACAAATACCGGCAACTAGATGACGACCAATTACATAAAGACTTTGAACGATTCCCATCTTTATCCATTTTTGATCCTGAATACCCTGAGGAATTGCTACAGATCTACAATCCTCCTGCACTCCTTTTTTACCAAGGAGATTTGGAGCTGTTAACCAAACCGAAGATTGCAGTCGTAGGAGCTCGAGAGACAACGCGAGAGGGGGTGCGATCTGTAGAGAAAATTATTAAGGAACTTGGGAATGAACTGGTCATCGTCAGTGGACTAGCAAAGGGGATTGATGCGACAGCGCATTATGCCAGCATTCGCAATGGTGGAAAGACCATCGGAGTCATAGGAACGGGGCTGGATGTTTTTTATCCGAAAAGCAATCAGAAATTACAGACCTACATGGGAGAACACCATCTTGTCTTGAGCGAGTATGGCCCAGGACAGGCCCCTCTTAAGTTTCATTTTCCAGAGCGAAATCGCATCATTGCGGGACTCTGTCAGGCCGTGATTGTGGCAGAGGCACGACTTCGTTCAGGAAGTTTAATTACTTGTGAAAGGGCTATGGAGGAAGGACGAGATGTTTTTGCAATCCCAGGAAACATTTTAGATGGAAAATCTGCAGGTTGCCATCACTTGATTCAAGAAGGTGCAAAGCTTGTCACATCAGGCCAGGACATTCTTGATGAATTGAAATACGAATTGTGATTTTCCTATAGGAGAAGTTCCTAGTTGACATCTTTCTTAAAATGTATTAAACTCAATGAGATTTATACAATACAGAGGGATAAAACGTGGTAACAAAAAAGAAAAGCAGTACAACCAAGAAAAATTTGGTGATTGTGGAGTCTCCTGCTAAGGCGAAAACAATCGAGAAATACCTTGGTCGTAACTATAAAGTCATGGCCAGTGTTGGTCATATTCGGGATTTGAAAAAATCAACCATGTCGATTGACTTCGACAATAACTATGAACCGGAATATATCAATATTCGTGGAAAAGGTCCCTTGATCAATGATTTGAAAAAAGAAGCTAAAAAAGCCAAACAAGTCTTTCTCGCAAGTGACCCGGACCGAGAAGGAGAAGCTATTTCTTGGCATTTGGCTCATATTTTGAACTTGGATGCCAAAGAAAAGAACCGTGTGGTCTTTAACGAAATCACCAAGGATGCAGTTAAAAACGCCTTTAAAGAACCGCGCCAAATCGATATGGACTTGGTCGATGCCCAACAAGCACGTCGGGTTTTGGACCGGATTGTAGGGTATTCAATTTCGCCTATTCTTTGGAAAAAGGTAAAAAAAGGACTTTCTGCAGGGCGCGTGCAATCTGTTGCCCTCAAATTAATCATTGATCGAGAAAATGAAATCAATGATTTCAAGCCGGAAGAATACTGGACCATTGATGGTGTCTTCAAAAAAGGGACCAAACAATTCCAAGCTAGCTTCTATGGGATTGATGGCAAGAAGATGAAGCTCAACACCAATGAAGAGGTGAAAGCAGTTCTTGAACGCTTAGATGGCAAAGATTTTACCGTTGAAAAAGTTGAAAAGAAAGAACGTCGTCGGAATGCACCACTTCCTTACACCACCTCTTCTATGCAGATGGATGCAGCCAATAAGATCAACTTCCGTACACGCAAGACCATGATGGTCGCTCAGCAATTGTACGAAGGAATCAATATTGGCTCTGGTGTTCAAGGTTTGATTACCTATATGCGTACCGACTCCACTCGGATCAGTCCGGTTGCGCAAAATGAGGCAGCTAACTTTATCGTGGATCGCTTCGGTGAGAAATATTCTAAGCATGGAAGCCGTGTGAAGAATGCTTCTGGTGCCCAAGATGCCCACGAAGCGATTCGTCCGTCTAGCGTCTTCAATACTCCTGAGAGCATTGCTAAATACTTGGACAAAGACCAATTGAAACTCTACACCTTGATTTGGAATCGTTTTGTCGCTAGCCAGATGACGGCAGCTGTCTTTGATACGATGAATGTCCGTTTAGGTCAAAATGGGGTTCAATATACAGCGAATGGGAGTCAGGTAAAGTTTGACGGTTATTTGGCGATTTATAATGATTCAGACAAAAACAAGATGTTGCCGGACATGGTAGAAGGCGATATCGTCAAGCAGGTCAATAGCAAGCCTGAGCAACACTTTACCCAACCACCGGCCCGTTATTCTGAAGCGACTTTGATTAAGACGTTGGAGGAAAATGGAGTAGGTCGCCCTTCAACCTATGCTCCGACGATTGAGACTATTCAAAAACGCTATTATGTGAAGCTGGTAGCTAAACGCTTTGAACCAACGGAATTAGGGGAGATCGTTAATAAACTGATTGTTGAGTTTTTCCCAGATATTGTCAATGTGACCTTCACAGCGGAGATGGAAGGGAAACTCGATGATGTCGAACTTGGAAAAGAAGAGTGGCAAAAAGTCATTGATGCCTTCTACAAACCATTCTCTAAAGAAGTCGCCAAGGCTGAAGAAGAGATGGAAAAAATCCAAATCAAAGACGAACCAGCTGGTTTTGATTGTGAAGTCTGTGGCAGCCCGATGGTGATTAAATTAGGACGATTTGGTAAGTTCTATGCTTGTAGTAATTTCCCAGATTGTCGCCATACCCAAGCGATTGTCAAAGAAATTGGGGTGGAATGTCCAAACTGTCATCAGGGACAAATCATTGAGCGTAAAACCAAACGAAATCGTATCTTCTATGGCTGTAATCGCTACCCAGACTGTGAATTCACTTCTTGGGACAAGCCAATCGGCCGGGATTGTCCTAAATGTGGTCATTACTTAGTTGAGAAGAAAGTCCGTGGCGGTGGCAAACAAGTCGTTTGTAGCAATGGGGACTACGAAGAAGAAAAAGTGAAATAATCTTTTACATGATTCAATGTCTATTATAACGGCAATTTTTATAAATGTCTGTTATAATAGACATTTTTGTTTTTTTTCGTTATAATAGACACAAGGAGGTGGGCTTATGTATCTTGCTTTGATTGCAGATGTCATCGATTCCAAAATGGTACAAGAACGTTTTGACCTGCAAAAACAGTTAGAAATAACGCTTCAAAAGATAAATGGACTTTTTGCGGACTATTTGGCATCCTGTTTTACCTTAACCTTGGGGGATGAGTTTCAAGCGCTTTTAAAAGTGGATGCTCCAGTTTTTCAAATCATCGATACCTTACGTTCAGAACTAACCCCTACTCAGCTTCGTTTTGGAATTGGCCTTGGGGAGATTGTAACAGCTATTGATCCCTTGCAAAGTGTTGGAGCAGATGGTCCAGCTTATTGGAATGCACGCGCAGCCATCAATTTTGTTCATCAGAAAAATGACTATGGCAATACACAGATTTATTTTTCAAGCGGGAAGGAAAACCAAGACTTTTTTGTGAACGCCCTCATCGCTTCTGGAGAAGCCATTCGTTCGAGTTGGCGGGATAGTCAGGAAGAGATCTTGCTCAATCTTCTAAAGAGATCCGTATATAGCGAGTCCTTTAGTCAGCAGGATTTGGCACAATCACTATCTATCAACCCAAGTGCCCTCTCTAAACGGTTAAAGAGTAGCAGTATCCGTGTTTATTTACGGGGGAGAGCAGCTGCCCTGGCTAGTATACAAAGCACAGTGAAAGGAGAGGAAGATGAGCGGATTGTCTAGTATCGTAGTGAATCCATACTTGATTCTCTTGTTGATTTGTCATTTACTATCAGATTATTATTTTCAAAGCCAAAAGATGGCGGATCGCAAGGATCAGGATAAAAAGGTGCTAGGGCTTCACATTCTATATGTAGCTTTGCCTCTGATCGTCGTTTCCTTCTGTCATCTAGATTTGTGGTGGATTTGCTTGGTTATTTTACTGACCCATGCTGCAATAGATTTCTTAAAACCAATAGTTCAGAAACAATTGAAATTACCAACTGTATGGACCTTTGCGCTGGATCAAGTCTTGCATATTGGTATCATTACGTGTCTAGTCCTTATGGGGGCGAAGAATGGCACGACCTATCTACCCTTGGACATTTTAAATCTAATCTTTTATGTCCTCCTAGTTGGGAAACCAAGCAATATTGCTTTTAAAATTCTGTTTACTAAATATCAACCCACCAGCAAGAAGAAAATGGATACGATCACTGGGGCTGGTTCTATGATTGGTTTTTTAGAGCGTTTGGTGATCGGTGCCTGTCTCGTCTATGGGCAATTTGCTTCGATCGGCCTGGTCTTTACAGCCAAGTCCATCGCTCGCTACAATAAAATTTCGGAAAATCCAGCCTTTGCGGAGTATTATTTGATTGGATCCTTATTCAGTATACTCTCTGCATTATCAGCTGCCTGGTTGTGTCAATAAATCTGGAAGGACACTAGGTCAGAAAAAATTATAAAATTTTTAAAGATCACCAATCAACAGGAAATTGATCCCTTTAAGATTCTTACTGGAACGAAAATAATCATCGTAAAGATTTTTTTAAAATTGCATGCTAGGAGGGGAAATGAAAAGCAAAGTGATTAAGAAAGTAATTGGCGTACTGTTGCCTATTCTCACGTTATTTATTTTATCGGCACGTAACAACTACAGAGTCGATCGTGATTTAGCTAAAACAGCTATTTCAAACATTCGTTCCGTAGTAGAAGCTGCAGGACTAGAAGCAGAAGAATACTCGACGGCTGCCTTTGATTATAAGAGATATCCGAATTACATTAAAGGAGCTAGACGATTAGTTGATGTCTATGTGGATTTTGAAAAAGACTATGTTGAGAAAACTCCAGTCCTTAAATATAATCCGGAGCTTAAAGAAGTTGAAAAGAAAATTTTCTTTGTTTTTCCTATGAAGACAGTCTATCGTTTAGAAATGGAGTATGATTCTGGTGGTGACGACTATGACCGATTTAAAAAAGCATACAATACGATACTTCAAAGTGCTAGCTTGACTTCAACATATTTAAGCGATGATGCGCTTAGGAAACTTTACATTAAAAATTCAGTTGAATTGGATCACTATCACTTTATGTTCAATTATTCTTTGGAACCGAAAGAAGAATATAGTGACAACCCTAAAATCCGTCTTGAAGAGAGAGAAAAAAGAGAAGCAATTTTGAAGACGGATGTAGAAGAACTCACTCCCTTAATCGAGGATTTAGACTCAAGTAGAGTCAACAATCTCGATGAAGAGACACTCGTCCGTAATCGAGATATACTCTTAAAAAGAGTTGTTGATAATCGTTCGCCTTTTAGTATTGAGATATACATTAATATAAAAGAGGTACGAAAACAAAACCTCCAAGTAACTAATGAAGATATTGACAATTGGACAAACTCTGATTTTAAATATTTACTTGCTCAAATAGTTGAAATTGAAAAATTACCTAAGAATACTGAAGTAAGTTTGAGTGTAAAAGATGAAAGAAAACTGGGTGACGAGATATACATTTTCAAGAAGAAATAATTTTGGAAAGACATTCAGGAATCCTCCTGTCTGTCTTTTTACTTAGCTTTTTGGTATAATGGACCAAGTATGAATTTAGAAAGATTTGTGGGTGTCAAACAGTCTAGTGATTTTTGATATGGACTTATGTTACATCCAAAGAGGTATTAGTGTCATGTCTCAATCTTATATCAATGTTATCGGTGCGGGCCTTGCTGGCTCGGAAGCGGCTTTCCAAATTGCCCAACAAGGTATCCCGGTGAAGCTTTATGAAATGCGTGGGGTCAAATCCACTCCGCAACACAAAACAGACAATTTTGCTGAGTTAGTCTGTTCCAACTCTCTTCGTGGGGATTCGTTGACCAATGCTGTCGGGCTCCTCAAAGAAGAAATGCGCCGTTTGGGTTCTGTCATCCTTGAAGCAGCGGAAGCGACTCGTGTGCCGGCTGGAGGAGCACTGGCTGTGGACCGCGAAGGCTTTGCTAGCCGAGTGACCGAGAAGGTGTCCCAACACCCGCTCATTGAAGTTATTCGTGATGAAATTACGGAATTGCCGACAGATGCTATCACACTGGTTGCAACGGGACCTCTAACCAGCGATGCCTTGGCAGAAAAGATCCACGCGCTCAATGGTGGAGATGGCTTCTATTTCTATGATGCAGCGGCACCAATCATCGATGTTAATACAGTCGATATGAACAAGGTTTATCTCAAGTCTCGCTATGACAAAGGCGAGGCAGCCTATCTCAACTGCCCAATGACCAAACAAGAGTTTATGGATTTCCATGAGGCCTTGGTTAACGCGGAAGAAGCCCCGCTTAACTCTTTTGAAAAAGAAAAGTATTTCGAAGGTTGTATGCCAATTGAAGTCATGGCTAAACGAGGCATTAAAACCATGCTCTATGGTCCTATGAAGCCAGTTGGACTCGAGTATCCGGATGATTACAAAGGACCTCGTGATGGGGAATTTAAGACGCCATACGCAGTCGTTCAGCTTCGCCAAGACAATGCGGCGGCTAGCCTCTACAATATCGTTGGCTTCCAAACTCACCTTAAATGGGGTGAGCAAAAGCGGGTCTTCCAAATGATCCCCGGTTTAGAAAATGCGGAGTTTGTTCGTTACGGCGTCATGCACCGCAATTCTTACATGGACTCTCCAAACCTTCTTGAACAAACTTATCGTTCGAAGAAACAACCAAACCTCTTCTTTGCAGGTCAAATGACAGGAGTGGAGGGCTATGTTGAATCTGCAGCTTCTGGCTTAGTTGCTGGGATCAATGCAGCTCGCCTCTTTAAAGGAGAAGAAGCAGCTATTTTCCCTGAAACAACTGCTATCGGAAGCTTGGCCCACTATATCACTCATGCCGACAGCAAACATTTCCAACCTATGAATGTTAACTTTGGGATTATCAAGGATCTAGAAGGTCCACGCATTCGGGATAAAAAGGAACGTTATGAGAAAATTGCCGAACGTTCCTTGCAAGATTTGGCTCAGTTTATGGAAAAATAACCCAAGAAAGGAAAAAGTTTGGAGAAAATCCAGACTTTTTCTTCTAAAAATGGTATAATGAATAAAATTTAGAATATAGAGAGTTTTCTGACAATGAACAAATCCTATTTTTATTTAGATATGAAGACACACGAATTGAAAGTGCCTTATACCGGAAAACTCCGTCGTGTGAGAGTCTTATTACCTAAGAATTATGAAACAGATACTGATCGACGCTATCCTGTTGTCTATTTTCATGATGGCCAGAATGTTCTCTATAGCAAGGAAGCTTTTGCAGGTCATTCCTGGAAGGTGATTCCAGCCATTAAGCGGAATCCTGATATTAGCCGCATGATTGTCGTTGCGATCGATAATGATGGTTTCCAACGCATGAATGAATACTCTGCCTGGAAATACAAGGAATCTAATATTCCTGGAATGCAATTTGGTGGCAAGGGCGTTGAGTACGGAGAGTTCGTTATGGAAGTGGTCAAACCTTTCATTGACCAAGAATACCGAACGCTTGCTGACAGAGAACATACAGCCATGATTGGTTCTTCCTTGGGTGGGAATATTACCCAATTCTTGGGCTTAGAGTACCAAGATCAAATCGGTTGTTTAGGGGTCTTTTCATCCGCTAACTGGCTACACCAAGATGCCTTCAATCACTATATTGAACGCAAAAAATTATATGCAGACCAACGGATCTACATTTATGTGGGAACTGAAGAAGCTGATGAAACGGATAAAACGCTGATGGCAGGGAACATCAAGCAAGCCTATATTGATTCATCTCTTCGTTATTATCATGACGTCATCCAACAAGGGGTGGATCTCAATCATATTGCCATTCGGATTCAATCTGGAGCTATTCACCACGAAGAAGCTTGGGCTGAACATTTACCAGAATGCCTTCGTTTTTTGGCAGAAAATTGGGATTAATGGACTCAGAACAAATCAATAGAGAGAAAGAGGGAACCTATGAATATTGAACATCTAAGCCACTGGAGTGGCCAACTTAACCGTGAAATGTATTTGAACCGCTATGGACACGCAGGTATTCCTGTTGTGGTCTTCGCTTCATCAGGTGGAAGCCATAACGAGTACTATGACTTTGGTATGATTGATGCTTGTGCTCAGTTTATCGAAGAAGGTCGGGTTCAATTCTTCACCCTTTCGAGTGTGGATAGTGAGAGCTGGCTTTGTGATTGGAAAAACCCTCATGATCGAGCTGAAATGCACCGTGCTTACGAGCGCTATGTGATTGAAGAAGCGATTCCTTTTATCAAACACAAAACAGGCTGGTTTGACCCGATGATGACAACTGGTTGCTCTATGGGTGCCTACCATGCCCTCAATTTCTTCTTGCAACATCCAGACGTCTTCAACAAAGTGATTTCCTTGAGTGGTGTCTATGACGCTCGTTTCTTTGTTGGTGATTTTGGAGGCGATGAAGCCATTTACCAAAACTCTCCATCTGATTATATCTGGAACCAAAATGATGGCTGGTTTATCGATCGTTACCGTCAGGCCGAAATCGTTGTTTGTACTGGTTTAGGAGCTTGGGAACAAGGCGGGCTTCCATCTTTCTACAAACTAAAAGAAGCCTTTGATCACAAAAACATTCCCGCTTGGTTCGCTGAATGGGGACATGATGTCGCCCACGATTGGGAATGGTGGCGCAAACAAATGCCCTATTTCCTAGGACAAATGTATCTATAAGTCAAAAGGGAGGAGACCTCTATGAATTATCTTGTTATTTCACCTTATTATCCACAAAATTTCCAACAATTTACCATTGAACTAGCTAACAAGGGAATCACAGTCTTGGGAATTGGTCAAGAGCCGTACGAACAGTTAGATGAGCCTTTGCGCAATAGTTTGACAGAGTATTTCCGAGTTGAAAATTTGGAAAATCTGGACGAAGTGAAGCGTGCGGTAGCCTTTCTCTTTTACAAACATGGTCCAATCGATCGTATCGAATCCCACAATGAGTATTGGTTGGAATTGGATGCAGCGCTTCGGGAGCAATTCAATGTCTTCGGGGCTAAGCCAAAAGATTTGAAGAAAACCAAGTTCAAATCCGAAATGAAGAAACTCTTCAAGAAGGCTGGAGTCCCAGTCGTTCCGGGTGCTGTGGTTAAAACAGAAAAAGACATTGATAAGGCCGTGAAGAAGATTGGGTTACCATTGATTGCTAAGCCTGACAATGGGGTAGGAGCAGCAGCAACCTTCAAGATCGAAACGCCAGAAGATGTGGACCATTTCAAGGCAGAATGGGATGGCAATACTGAGTATTTCTTTGAGAAATTCGTCACTTCTAGTGAGATTTGTACCTTTGATGGTCTAGTGGATCGTGACGGCAACATTGTTTTTTCAACTACATTTGACTATGCTTATACGCCACTCGATTTGATGCTCTACAAGATGGACAACTCTTATTATGTTCTTAAAGAGATGGATCCAAAATTGCGTCAATACGGGGAAGCGATTGTCAAAGCCTTTGGTATGAAGGAACGTTTCTTCCACATTGAGTTCTTCCGCGATGGGGATGACTATATTGCGATCGAGTACAATAATCGCCCTGCAGGTGGCTTTACCATCGACGTCTACAACTACGCTCACTCGATTGATTTGTACCGTGGCTATGCTGCCATCGTAGCAGGGGAACCCTTCCCGGCTTCTGAGTTTGAACCCCTTTATTGCTTGGCAACTTCTCGTCGTGCCAATGCAGCCTATGCTCTGTCAGAAGAAGAAGTTTTGGCTAAATACCATGATCAATTCCGTGTCAAGAAAGATATGCCTGCAGCCTTTGCGGAACTTCAAGGTGATTACCTTTACATGTTAACAACGCCTAGTCGTGAAGTATTAGAACAAATGATTCATGACTTTGGTCAACGCCAATCATAAGATAACGACCGGTAGGATAGGATCCTATCGGTTTTTTATATTTTAATGCAATCTCATGAAAGAAAAGTTTGTGAAATAGTTTATTTTAAGTTGAAAATGCTTATAAAACCTTCCTCCAAGGTATATAGTTTGTGAAATCATTTGAGCATTATTTTTGACAGTGCTTTCATTTTTGGCTAGAATGAAAGAGAATGAATAAATGCTAAGAAAGGCGAAATGATGGCAACATTAGATAAAAGTCTCTTATTGGAAATGTTCCGTAAAATGGAAGAAATCCGTCGCATGGACTTAAAAATTGCACAGTTAGTAAAAAAAGGGAAAGTGCCAGGAATGACGCACTTTTCTGTTGGGGAAGAAGCGGCTAACGTTGGAGCGATGCTGGCTTTAAATGATGACGATTTGCTGACATCTAACCACCGTGGTCACGGTCAAGCGATCGCTAAAGGTATCGACCTGAATGGCATGATGGCTGAAATCCTAGGCAAGTATACTGGTACTTGTAAAGGGAAGGGAGGCTCTATGCATATCGCTGACCTGGATGCTGGTAACCTTGGTGCCAACGGGATCGTTGGTGGTGGTATGGGGATTGCTGTAGGGGCTGCCCTTACTCAACAAATGCATAAGACTGGTAAGATTGTTGTCTGCTTCTTTGGAGATGGTGCAACCAATGAAGGTGTCTTTCACGAAGCGGTCAATATGGCTTCCATCTGGAACCTACCAGTAATTTTCTACTGTATTAATAATGGTTATGGAATCTCTGCTGACATCAAGAAAATGACTAATGTCAAGCATATCCACGAACGTAGTGCTGCTTACGGCATTCCTGGAATGTTTATTCCTGATGGAAACAATGTTATCGATGTCTATGAAGGATTCCAAAAAGCTGTTGAACACGTCCGCTCTGGTAAAGGTCCTGTCTTGATTGAAAGTGTTACCTATCGTTGGCTTGGTCACTCTTCATCTGACCCTGGTAAATACCGCACCCGTGAAGAAGTCGAAGAGTGGAAGAAGAAAGATCCAATTGAAAACCTTCGCAAGTATCTCCTTGAAAATGAAATTGCGAGCGCAGAAGAATTGGATCAGATTCAAGAAGAAGTGAAAGAAGCCGTTGAAGCTTCAGTGAAATTTGCGGAAGAAAGCCCATTCCCTCCACTCGAATCAGCTTTCGAAGATATTTACGCAGACTAAGGGGGAGTAGAGAATTATGGAAACTAAATTAATGTCTTTCCGCGATACCATTATCCTTGCTATGTCTGAGGAAATGCGTCGCGACGAAAATGTATTGTTGATGGGAGAAGATGTCGGAGTTTTCGGTGGAGACTTCGGAACTTCAGTAGGAATGCTTGAGGAATTCGGTCCAGAACGTGTCCGTGACTGTCCGATTTCTGAGGCTGCGATTTCAGGTGCAGCGGCAGGTGCAGCTATGACCGGACTTCGCCCAATCGTTGATATGACCTTCATGGATTTCTCAGTGATTGCCATGGATGCTATCGTCAACCAAGCTGCGAAGACGCGCTACATGTTTGGTGGAAAAGGGCAAGTACCGATGACCATTCGCTGTGCTGCCGGTAACGGAGTTGGATCTGCAGCTCAACACTCCCAATCTTTGGAATCATGGTTCACCCATATTCCTGGTTTGAAAGTTGTTGCTCCTGGTACGCCAGCGGATATGAAGGGACTGCTTAAGTCTTCTATTCGCGACAACAACCCCGTTATCATTCTCGAATATAAATCAGAATTCAACCAAAAAGGGGAAGTGCCAGTTGATCCAGACTACACGATTCCACTTGGTGTCGGAGAAATCAAACGCGAAGGAACTGACGTCACTGTCGTAACCTACGGGAAAATGCTTCGTCGCGTGATGCAAGCAGCTGAAGAATTGGCAGAAGAAGGCATCTCAGTAGAAGTAGTAGACCCACGGACCTTGGTCCCACTCGATAAAGAGATCATCATTAATTCTGTCAAGAAGACAGGAAAAGTAGTCCTTGTCAATGATGCCCACAAAACAAGTGGCTATATCGGTGAAATTTCAGCTATCATTTCTGAATCAGAAGCATTTGATTACTTGGATGCACCGATCCGCCGTTGTGCGGGGGAAGATGTGCCAATGCCTTACGCACAAAACCTTGAAAATGCAATGATTCCAACAGTTGAAAGCATCAAAGATGCCATTCGTAAAACGTATAACAAAGAATAATACATAACATAAATTATGTAATATCATTTAAATTAGACGAGGAAACTTTGTATCTTTTTAGGTACAAAGTTCTCTGCGTCCTTGTTATCTTAGATTAGAGCACGGGCTAAAAGCTCGGAAAAAAGATAAATCTCCTTGACTTCATCGAAGTCTGTGTCGATTTCCTATTTTTCGGTCGCTTTTAAACGCCCTTTGCATCATAAAATTGAACTCGGGCTAAAGTCTGTGTGAAAAAGATAAACTTTCCTAGAAACTAAAGTTTCTTCGTCAAGTTTCCTATTTTCACTTTGACTTTTGACGCCCTTAGTATCTTATAATAGAATAGGAGAGGTCATGGCTGATGATAAGCTAAGAGCGACTCCTGCGGCTAGAAAATTAGCGGATGATCTTGGGATCAACCTCTATGATGTTTCTGGTTCAGGCGCAAACGGTCGTGTCCACAAAGAAGACGTGGAAACATATAAAGACACAAATGTGGTTCGCATTTCACCACTTGCAAAACGAATTGCTTTAGAACACAACATTGCTTGGCAAGAAATCCAAGGAACTGGTCATCGTGGTAAGATCATGAAGAAGGACGTCCTTGCTTTTCTTCCTGAAAATATTGAGAAGGATACCATTAAGTCACCTGCTCAAATTGAGAAGGTAGAAGAGGCTCCTGATAATGTAACACTTTATGGTGAAATCGAGCGAATTCCGATGACACCAATGCGTAAGGTGATTGCTCAACGGATGGTGGAATCTTATTTGACAGCACCAACCTTTACTTTGAACTATGACGTTGATATGTCTCAAATGTTAGCCCTTCGTAAGAAAGTATTGGATCCAATCATGGAAGCGACTGGCAAGAAAGTCACTGTAACAGATTTGCTTTCTCTTGCGGTTGTTAAGACCTTGATGAAACATCCATACATCAATGCGTCATTAACAGAAGATGGCAAAACCATCATCACTCACAACTATGTCAACTTGGCTATGGCGGTTGGGATGGACAATGGGCTGATGACACCGGTTGTCTATAACGCAGAAAAGATGACTTTATCAGAGTTGGTGGTAGCCTTCAAGGACGTTATCGGACGTACCTTGGACGGTAAATTAGCACCAAGCGAATTGCAAAATTCAACCTTTACTATCAGTAACTTGGGGATGTTTGGCGTTCAATCTTTTGGACCGATTATCAACCAACCAAACTCTGCCATTCTTGGGGTTAGCGCAACTGTTGAAAAACCAGTTGTAGTTAATGGTGAAATCGTCATTCGTCCAATCATGAGCTTGGGCTTGACCATTGACCACCGCGTTGTCGATGGTATGGCTGGTGCCAAATTCATGAAAGACTTGAAAGCCTTGATTGAAGACCCGATTTCAATGTTGGTCTAATCAACGAGAGAGAATAGAAACAAGAAAAAGAGGGAAATAAAATGGCCTTAGAAGTAATTATGCCAAAAGCCGGCGTAGATATGACCGAAGGACAAATCGTTCAGTGGAATAAAAAAGTCGGCGAATTTGTAAAAGAAGGAGAAATTCTCCTTGAAATCATGACAGATAAAGTCAGCATGGAATTGGAAGCTGAAGAAGATGGCTACTTGATTGCTATCTTAAAAGGGGACGGCGAGACTGTTCCTGTAACAGAAGTGATTGGTTATCTTGGTGAGGAAGGAGAAAACATCCCAACAGCTGGAGCAGCAACACCAGAAGCAAGTCCAGCGCCAGCTGCAGCAAGTGCTTCAAATGATGACAATAAGAGCGATGATGCTTATGATATCGTAGTGATCGGTGGTGGTCCTGCTGGTTACGTATCTGCTATCAAGGCAGCTCAATTGGGTGGTAAAGTTGCTCTTGTTGAGAAATCTGAACTTGGTGGAACTTGCTTGAACCGCGGATGTATCCCAACTAAGACTTACCTCCACAACGCTGAAATTATTGAGAATATCGGCCATGCGGCAAATCGTGGGATCATCATTGACAATCCTAGCTTCACAGTGGATATGGACAAGGTTCTTGAAACTAAGAACAAGGTCGTAAATACTTTGGTTGGTGGTGTTGCAGGACTTCTTCGTAGCTACGGAGTTGATGTTCATAAGGGTATCGGTACCATTACGAAAGATAAGAATGTTTTGGTCAATGATTCTGAGTTACTTGAAACTAAGAAGATTATCCTTGCTGGTGGTTCAAAAGTAAGCAAAATCAACGTTCCTGGCATGGAATCATCCCTTGTAATGACGAGTGATGACATCTTGGATATGAATGAAGTCCCAGAAAGCCTTGTGATCATTGGTGGTGGGGTTGTCGGTATCGAACTTGGTCAAGCCTTCATGACCTTTGGTTCTAAGGTTACGGTCATCGAAATGATGGATCGCATTGTCCCAGCAATGGATGCGGAAGTATCTAAGAACCTTCGCTTGATCCTTGAACGTAAGGGAATGACCATATTGACTGATACGAAACTGCAAGAAATCATTGAAGAAGATGGCAAACTCCGTATCAAGGTTGAAGGAAAAGACGATATCATTGCAAATAAAGCTCTTCTTTCAATCGGTCGTGTTCCAGATCTTGAAGGAATCGGTGAAGTGGAGTTTGAATTGGATCGTGGTCGTATCAAGGTCAATGAATACATGGAAACATCTGTTCCAGGTATCTATGCGCCAGGTGATATCAACGGTACGAAGATGTTAGCCCACGCTGCCTTCCGTATGGGTGAAGTAGCGGCTGAAAATGCTCTTAAAGGAAATCACCATGTTGCTAAATTGAACTTGACTCCTGCAGCTATTTACACACTTCCTGAAGTTGCGGCTGTTGGTTTGACAGAGGAACAAGCTCGTGAGAAATATGATGTCCAAATCGGTAAATTCAACTTTGCAGCTAACGGACGTGCCATTGCATCAGATGCGGCTCAAGGATTTGTAAAAGTCATTGCAGACAAGAAATATGGTGAAGTTCTTGGGGTTCACATCATTGGTCCAGCAGCTGCTGAATTGATCAACGAAGCTTCTACCATCATTGAGATGGAAATCACTGTAGAAGAAATGCTCAAGACCATCCATGGGCACCCAACCTTCTCAGAAGTGATGTACGAAGCCTTTGCGGATGTACTTGGCTTGGCAGTTCACTCACCTAAGAAGAAATAATATTATTATTTCAATTAGATTTTCTTAAAGTAGTACGGACGGCAACGACCTCTCTTAGAGTTCCATGCCTAAAAATTGAGCCTCTAGTCTCAATTTTTCCGAGAAATGTAACGAGTTATCGTTACATTTCTTTTTACTACTTCAGAAAATTAAGTGAAATTCAACTATTTCTGTCTAATGCTCATCCTGCTATGAGTAGGATTTATAAAACGAATTTTTTGGAATTACTATGAAATACATTATTAATTATTCAAATGATACTGCTTTTAATATTGCTTTAGAAGAGTATGCCTTTAAGCATCTATTGGATGAGGATCAAATCTTCCTTCTCTGGATTAACAAACCATCTATCATTGTAGGTCGTCACCAAAATACCATTGAAGAGATCAACCGTGACTACGTTCGGGAGCATGGAATTGAAGTGGTCCGTCGGATCAGTGGTGGTGGAGCTGTTTACCATGATTTGAACAACCTTAACTATACCATCATTTCAAAAGAAGATGAAAACAAGGCCTTTGACTTCAAGAGCTTCTCTACTCCAGTTATCAATACTTTAGCTGAACTTGGTGTTAAAGCTGAATTTACAGGCCGTAACGACTTGGAAATCGACGGTAAGAAATTCTGTGGCAATGCCCAAGCCTATATCAATGGACGGATCATGCACCATGGTTGTCTTCTCTTTGACGTGGATTTGTCAGTCCTATCTAACGCACTTAAAGTGTCTAAAGATAAGTTTGAATCAAAAGGGGTTAAATCAGTCCGTGCTCGAGTAACTAATATTATCGATGAGTTGCCAGAAAAGATCACTGTTGAAGAGTTCCGTGACCTACTTTTGGACTACATGAAGAAAGAATATCCTGAGATGACAGAATATGTCTTCTCAGATGAAGAATTGGCGGAGATTAACCGTATTAAGGAAACCAAGTTCGGTACCTGGGATTGGAACTATGGGAAGTCCCCTGAATACAATGTCCGTCGTGGCACTAAATTCCCTAGCGGTAAGGTGGAAATCTTCGCGAATGTTATTGAATCCAAAATCCAAGACATCAAGATTTATGGAGACTTCTTTGGTATCGAAGATGTTGCAGCAGTAGAAGATGTCCTTCGTGGTGTCAAATACGAACGCGAAGACGTTCTTAAAGCCCTACAAACCATTAACTTAGGTCGTTACTTCGCAGGAATCACTGCAAAAGAAATTGCTGAGGCTGTGGTGGAATAAAGTCATAAGAGATTCGCAGAAGCGGATCTTTTTTTGAAACTAGTTTCACATAGAAATTATTGTTTTACTAAGGATTTTGTAGTATAGTAAAGGTGGAAAAGTGTATTCGTTTACAAAGAATGTAACTATAATTTATAAAACTCAGTAATTATTAAACAACGAAATTAATTGACTAGCTAGGTATTACTTTCCTTTTCTGCTTTAGAAAGTGTGATGATATGAAACGTGTCTTTATTATTTTATCAAACCTTTTCATCTCTAGCTTTTTGATTTGGATTGCCTTTATTTCTCCAAATACGGTTGTCCACAGCAGTCGTCCGGTAGTAGGTGTGCTGAGACGAGAAAAGAGCGTCACATATGAAGAGTTATCTTCCAGTTTAGACCGTTTGGCAAGGGAAAATCATAGTATAATTGCCCGTCAGATACAAAGAACAGATTCTAAAGGGCAGGTTGTTTTCACCTATGATATCTACGGAGAGGGAAAACTTCCTCTTGGAATTAAAAGAGAGAAGAAAGAACTGGCTGCCAATAAAAGCCTGGTAGTGAATTATTATGTATTAACAGGTGATTTAGAAACTGAAAAGCTGGATCAAACGCTTCATACTCTTGGTTTCTCACAAACTTTTATAGAGAAACCAAATCCTCTGCAGACCTTTATTGCCTTTTTTGGCTCAGGTTCACAATCACTTGCCTTGGTTATTTTTATCATTAGTTTTAGCGCTTTGACGATTATACAAAAAACACTTGAAATGAGAAGCGCTGGGATTCGATATATCTCAGGAATGAGACGCTTGCAACTTTTTGGACATTCCTTAAAAGATGATAGTATAGAGTTGCTTTTTGGATGTATTGTCGCAAGTATAATGGGTGCGGTTTTGATTTATTCTTTCCAATTAACACCTTTTACCTATTCCGTCATCATTTCAAGTAGTATCATTTACAATGGGATGTTACTTATTTTATCTGCTATCTTATCCTTCATTTTTGCATATAGTATTCAAACGATTCATTTAGTCCCCCTTTTAAAAGGAAAGGTTCCATTAAAGCGCATTTTGGTTTTCCTCTTTATTTGTCAATTTCTCGCTGTTGCACTAATTGGCCTTGCGGTTCATCGAATCAGTATTTATGGATCGGTCTGGCAAACTTACCAAGAGGGAAGTGAGGCTTGGTCAAAACAGTCGAATTGGGTCCAAATTGGTGAAAATCGGGAGGATTTTTCACAGAAAACAAACAAAGAGACGCAAATTGAGAACAGAGCAAAATGGTCTAAGCTCATCGAGTCTGGTATTGAAAATGGTGGTCTTTTAGCTTATCATCATCTCGTATTTTTTAGTTCAAAAGGAGTTATGACGGATCCTAGTACAGGTAAAGAGTTTTCAATCACAGATTACGATCCACTTGCACGAACTCTCTATGTAACTCCAAATTACCTCGAAATCCAAGGTGTACCAGTTTCTCATGAAGTAAAAGATCACTTAAATCACTTACAAGCAGGAGAATTTGGTCTCTTACTTCCAGAAAAATTAAAAGGTCAAGAAGAGGGGATGATCAAACGATATGAAGATTATCTATCTCCTCGAGATGATCAAGGAAATATCACCTTATCAATGAAGGCGCAGGTAACGTATATTCCGAATCATCAAAAACGCTTTATCTACAACAACACACCAATCAGCTACAAGCAATTCTTTACAGATCCTGTTTTAGTGGTTATTCAACCTGAAAGTTTTGGAGGCTATGTGAATCCATATTTCACCGATCTAAATCCCTACCTTTATTTTAATGGACTTCAGAATAGTAAAAAACTAGTCGCTGAGTATAATCTTGAAAAAAGTGTTAGTCAGTACGACTATGCAGTGGACGTTTACCAGCAAATAGCCCAATCCATACAAATAGAAAATCTCATGGCGATTGCAGGAGGAGTCTTTGGTATAGCAACCTCTGTTCTTCTTTTTAACACTATGAATTTCCTATATTTTGAAGAGTTTAGAAAACAAATCTTCTTGAAGAAGATTGCAGGTCTGGGATTTGTGAACATTCACCAAATGATTTTGCTCTCAGAAAGTAGCCTCTTACTATTAGGAAGCCTCCTGGTATTCGTTCTCACTTCGGAATGGTGGATTGCTCTTGTCACTCTCTTGCTATTTATTACTAATGCTTGGTTCATTCTCCTGTATCGGTCTCATAAAGAAGATCACTTGTTAGCCACTGTACTGAAAGGAGCCTAATATGATTAGCGTAGAACATTTAACCAAATCATTTGGACAACGAACGGTCTTTCAAGATTTGAGCTTGCAATTTACAGAAGGTAAGGTCTATGCTCTGATCGGAAATAGTGGGTGTGGTAAAACAACCTTGCTCAATATCTTGGCGAAGATAGAGCCTTATGAAAAAGGGAGTATAAGCTATAAAGGGCAAGAACTGAAACAAATCAAACAGCATCACTTCTTTAAGCATGAATTAGGCTATCTCTTTCAAAACTTTGGCCTACTTGAAAACGAGACTATCGCTACAAATTTAGATTTGGGATTGATTGGGCAAAAATTAACGAAAAAAGAGAAGAAGCAACAAGAAGAAGAAGTGCTCAAAAAAGTAGGATTGGCTTACCTTGCTCTGGATCAAAAGATTTATGAATTATCGGGGGGAGAGGCGCAACGTGTCGCATTAGCTAAAGTTATTTTAAAAGATCCACCTTTAATTTTGGCAGATGAACTAACTGCAGCACTGGATCCAGAAACCTCACAAGAGGTGATGGACTTGCTCTTAATGTTAAAGAATCAAGATCGTATAATCATTATTGCAACCCATAATCCAGTAATTTGGGAAAAAGCTGACGAAGTGGTAAAACTCAACTAGTCCATGGCTGAAGAATGGTTTGATTTTCTACATTATCTTTTATAGGTAGCTATTCATGAGGTATAGGCTGATGAAAAAAAAGATCATGTCAAACAAAAATTTTTAAGATTTATCATCAAAAGTTAGTTCATGAAACGGCCTCTTTTCTTGATATTCAAAAATAATGAGAGTAGAATATAGAGGAAATCTGAACAAAAAAGGGGATCATATTCGATGATGAAAATTCCAGTGGAAAAACTTGGTCTATTTGAACAGTTAGATCGTATAGTAGTGGCTTTTTTTAGCAAGCAACAACCTTCAAGTCCATATGATTTGAATATCAGTATTACACAAGAACACCTTGACCAGAAAAAGCAAGAGCTCGAACCATTAGGATATCAAACTGTCAAACTACCATTAGGAATGGCTTTAGATAATGTCATCCAGCAACCTCATTATCAAAACTTAATCATTGGTGGACTTGCTCCCGACGAAATTATCGTCAGCAAAGAAGAATTAATGCCCTTGAAAGATATTGTGGATAGTTTTTGTATTATGTACGCTGCAGCGAATAACAGACTGGAAAATAGTAAGGCTTATGAATTAATGAAAGATAAGACGGTTTATTTTATTGGTAAACTATTTACAGATATTCCAAAAGCCGGTGATGAAATTGCTTATTTAGGAATTGATCGAATAGCGGGCGATGGTACACCATATGAAGCTGTTAAATGCTTTCTAACGGAAGAGAGTGCAGAGAAATTCAATGATGAAAAAAGACCGGTCACCCCTGCAAACTTGGCCTATCTAAAATCATTTTGGGGAAAACCAGTCATTATTGAGCCACACCGTAATTATTGGATTGAATTTTTATAGAAAGAATAAAAGAGCGTAAGATTTCATAAAAAATCCTACGCTCTTTTATTAACGCTAAATATTACATAATTTATGTTATGTATTTTATAAACTATCCAAGGCATTTTTCTGTTCGTCATTAACGATATGCGTATACAAGTCGGTAACTTGTGTGCTAGCATGTCCTAGCTGGTGGCTGACCAAAACTTGGGATTTGGTTGCATCATAGAGACGGGTTGCAAGAGTATGGCGCAGTTTATGGGGAGTTACGCGGACTTTAAAGTCTTCTGAATACTTGGCGACCATTTTTTCAACACTAGAAGCATCGATACGATTTGGAACACCTCTATACATAGTTAGAAAGAGAGCTGTATCAGTCTTTTCTGTCTTATAACGTTTGTCTCGAATAGCAAGATATTGCTCTAAATAGGGTTTAGCAAAGGCAGCCACATTGACTGAGTCTCTTTTTCCACCTTTTCGAGTAACATCAATCACCATCATTTTAAGGTTAAGATCTCGAAGATCTAGGTTAACTGCCTCAGAAAGACGGACACCAGAGGCAAGAAGGAGTGCGATAATGGCTAAATCTCGTTCTTTATTCTTATTAAAGGAGGATAAGGCACGATTGGAGAGTGTTTGAGGGTACTCCTGGTCGATATAGTTCAGGAAACCTTCTGTCTCATCACCTAAAAAGAGCTTTTGTTTGATATTTTCAGCTCGGGCCGCCAAAGTTTCTTTCTTTTTCTTGGTAGCAACCTTCTTCATGACATTACGGTAGAAATAAGGTTCCCCTTGCTCGTTTTCAACTTCCTCAGTCAAATACTTATACAGACTAGAAAGTGCAGAAAGGGTACGGTTAATGGTTGTTTGAGAAACCCCGTTTTTCGTCGTATTGGCATTGAGCAGAGGACGTTCACGCAAGTAAAGGATAAAGGATTCAATGTCTTTTTTGGTCATGTGCTCCAGAACCTCTAAAGGGATATTAGCCATGGTGTCAGCATCTGATATACCAGATTCTAAGACCCAGGTGAAAAATCGATCGTATTCCTTTAAGTATTCGTATAAGGTCGTAAAACTATATGGAACGGCCAGTTTTGATTGGTAATATTCTAAGACGTACCAAGGCATGACTTGTTTGAGTTTATCGATGCGTTCTAATAAGATCTCGCGTTTCATGTTTTTCTCCAAATCTTTCTATACTAGTAGTATAGCATAGCCAGATATATTTTTCAAGAAAATTATAGTTTTTCGGAAAGATGTTATAGAGGATCTTTGAGTTAACTGGAAAAAATTTTTCTCGAAATAATGTACTTTATTCCCGTGAAAACTAAATCTTTCGCATACTAAAATTCTGTACACTATCTACTTGAAAACTAAAAATACAATCTTTTAAAATAATGTACTTTATAAAAATCTATGATAAAAAACAAGTTCAAATTTGAACCTGTTTTTTAAATTTTCCTATAAGGAACAAAATGTTCTCTTTTTCGTCTACGCCCTTTACAAAATATGCATGGCTCGATAGATCGTTTTACATTTGCAATCTTATCTACAATAGCCATTCTATAACGATGCTCTGGATTATTCTTACAAATCCACCAAAATCTTAATTGCGTATTATTTGGGATTCTTTCTGGATCCCCTAGAATAAGATTGTTAAGATAGTCCCACTCGTTCATCAAATCTTCAAATGAGATATTATCTTGTCTTTCTTTTAATTCTGCACAAAATGGACACATTTCTTTAAGATCTTTTGTCTCGGAATTTAAATACTTATTTAATATAATGCTGAAGCGCTCATGAAATTCGAAGTTACATTCTTTGCAGCGCCATAAATAAAACCTTTTTTCAGTTAATAATGGAACAAAACTATCTATTGAGACTTTATTATTTGGTGCCCACAATTTTGCTAGTTCAGGGTACAAATAATCAAATGTATTATACCCATTCAGAGGCTTATCGTTGTTACAGAAAGGACAACACTGAGAAACTTCTCTTCGAATTGGGATAGAACATAAATATGTCCCATGACACTTTGAACAATCCCACCAATATTTTTTCGTTTCTATTGTTGTCTGAGATAAATGAATAGGAATTTTATTTTTATCGCTCCATTCTTTGATGAGTTTTGGTTCTTTAAGGAAAATATTATTTTTAAATACCTCAGTCCTCCAGTCACATTGATTGGGACATGTTTGAAAGTTTTGATTTTCTAAATCGGTTCGACTGATCATTTCGGCTGGGCTACATTGAAAGTTGATTTTACAACAAGGACAAACCCAACTAACTACATTATTTGACTTAAACCAATATTCGGAAAAATCCCTTTCATTACTGAGGTCCCAAAATTCCCTCAAATAGGGATGTGTTTCATTTAGTGTATTAAAATCCTGAAGTTTTTCTCTATTTGAACAAAATGGACAAGACCTATCTGTTTTTTCAAATAGTGAGCATGAATACTCTCCGTGACAATTCGTACATTCCCATAACACATGAACATTAGATAATACATCAACTTGATTAGGTGTATTATTGTTCCTTTTAGACCACTCCTTGAGCATGGAAGAATTTAAAAAAGATAGAGGAGAAACATCAAAATCTTTATCCAATAACTCTTCAAATGAAGAATGACACTCCAAACAGTAATGACCACTTCTTTTAATTCGGTTCAATAATCTATCAATAGATAATTCAAATTTGCAATGACACTTATCACATTCCCAATGGATAGGTACTGTTATATTGTAACTCAGCTTCAGTTCGTTAAATTTAAATTTGTTTAAATGTTCGCTCTTAATTGACACGTCGGACATTTAAAATTGAATTTTCTTTTACTATTGAACGGCAAGGTAAGAAGTTTCTCATCTAATTCTTCATCTCGCTCAATGCTGTAGTTTATATAATTTCTGAAATCGGGATAAACCTGAAGGACGCTCTCATTTTCATCAATGGAACGTTCACCTAATCCACAATGGGGGCAACACCTAAGATATTCATAACTGTCAAGCTGCACATCAATGATTTTCGCTTCCCAATGGTGTTGACAATAAGGGCAAGACCAATAGGCATATTTTAAACTATTTGACGATAATTTTTTGGGGTCAAGAACATTTCGTTTTTGATCCCAGTACATGTAAATAGCTGGATTATCTTTAACTTTCTTGTTCATTTCTTTCCTCATTTATAATTAGTTTTGCTGTCTAGTAAGTTTTTAATAGAAACCACTTTAGTTGATTTTTGAGGATTTTCTTGTTCAATAAGACCACCAGAATGAAAATCTATTTCTGAATCAGCGGTGATGATATTGTCTGCTAGGAAATCCTCACTGATAACCTTTTGAGAATATTTTAACAATCCTTCTTCTTTTAAAAGCTCATTCGCAATTTCTGGATAGACACTTGTTTTGATTATTTGTAATAGTTTTTGATTCTCATCACTTAACTCATTTTCTCTTTGTAGCTTCTGTTTTAAATCTTCATTAGTTGACTGTAGTTCAGAATTTAAACTACGTAACTTATCTGCTTCTTGTTTATAGCTGGCCGCAATGTTTGCTATTTTCTTGTAGTATTGGCTAATTTCCACCAATGCTCTTTTCATAGCACCTGGAGCACGATTTTTTGCCATAAAATTGTCAGGATCTATGGTCTTATAAGTAATTACAGCTTCATAATTTTCATCTTGGTATTTAATTTCACTTTCTTTTAAAAAATCCCTGAATCTTTTATTACGTCTAATGGTTGTATCCGCAACATTTTGATAGCCATTATTCCTAACATAGTCACCAAACCGAGGGATTTTTACCAAGCTTAAATCACAGGAACACTGGGAAATTAAATACTGTTCAAACAAATGAATCAATTCATCATCAGAAATTGATTTCTTTCTAGCCATTAGACTTATTCTCCTCTAAAGATAGTTGTTTAGCATTTAAGTAATCTTGATAGGTATTGCTAACTGTTTTTAATTTCAACAAAGCTTCTCCAATATCTTCAATATGACCTTTCCCTTGCCTAACTTTTCTAATCGCTTCATCTACAACCATAGCTTTTTCATCAACTGACTTTTTAAATGTTTTATCCATTGAAAAATAATCTTTACCTGCTTTACGGTAAAAAGGGCAGCTCGTACAAGCACCTAGTTCTGCATGCTCACTAATAACTTTCAGACAATCTGAATAATCACCTTTCGCAAAGCGGGGTGAGTAACACCGTCCTTTATTTTCTAAAGTGATGTATTGTCCTTGTGCTGTATAAAATGGCTGTCTCTTACTTATGGTGTAATTCGTATTCTTACTCGTTAGTTTACGATACATTTGATAACTACGACATTCAATAAATTGGCTTAAATTTGAAAAATAGTGAGATGAAGTTGTCACATCTTCATGACCAGCTAAAAGCATAGCTGTAACAGGACTAGCCCCTTCTGCAATTAAATTGATCATTGCAATGTGTCTCGTATCCCCAATATGAATCAAATTAATCTCGTTTTCATCTAATCTAGCTGGAAAACTAAAATAATTAACTTGATAACCGTATTTTTGAGAAATAATCTCATTAAAAAAATACCTCAAAATAGTATTGAGATTAGTGTAAGTTAAAAATCGGTTATTAACACCTGTTCGACGACCCCAACGGTTATAATGAGGATCAGTCACAAATAATGTATCTAATTTAGTAGAATTATTATTTTCCGTAAGTTTGAGGTAAGTCTTTATTTCAGAAGCTAATGAATTAGTAATTTCATAAGTATTCAAAGTATAATCTTCAGAAATTTTATGTGCAACAAGTCGATCCCTTCCTTTGATTATATTTCTCCTTAATGTAAGAAAATATTTTCCATCTTTCTCGGTTAAACAGTTTCTTTGTATTAAAAGAAATTCTCTTGGCCTTAAAGGTAAAATTGCTGTAATCTGCCACCAGAGATACAATGGATAATAAAATAGACGTTCTTTCTTAGATAATGTTTGAGACCAATAATCATTTAAAATGTCATTAAAAGTAAAATAGGA
>NZ_JUPI01000054.1 GCF_001074805.1 Streptococcus parasanguinis
GAGTGGGACAGAAATTGGTAATTCGTTAGAATTCGATTTCGTCGTCCCACCTCCGCACAGTTGGGTAGGGCTGTAAAAGCTGATGAAATCAGCGTAGTAGAGCTCACTCAACCACTGCGTCTTGCTCGACAATCTAAAGACAATTGAGAGGCCAGGACTTTTATCCCAGCCTCTTTTTTATAACTTCACTCATTTCCATGGTATAATGGGAGGACTATTGATAGAGAGAATCAAAAGGAGACACGAGTGGATCAAAAACGTCACTGCCAAGTCCTATGGGCCAAAAATAAATACCTGGTGCTGAGCCATTCCAGCAACATTTACAAGGAGATCCGGGAATACCTCAAGCAAGACCAGGTGGAGGTCAGCCACGTCGAAGGCTTGATCCAGCAAGCGCTGGCCTTGCCAGAAAATCGTGGCCAGGTCTCTAATGCCTTTCAGCATATCTGGGGCTATTTCAAAAAGCAGGCGACTCCTGAGGAAAAGGCAGACTTCATGCTGCTACTTGAGAAATACCAGCATGGCCAAGCTAGCCAAGAGGATCTCATCAAGGGGATCCAAACGCTCTTAGAGCGCTACCCCAATCGCTACTTGCAAGAGTCGACACTATTAGGAGGTCAATAAATGAGACTGTGGCACCAAGATTTGATTCCCAAACTCCCTCGTCTCCAGCTTCTCGGCCAACACCGGGAATGCTGCGCCCTTCGAGGCAATGGCTGGGGTAAGAAGCACGCGACTGTCAACTATGTCTTTGACTACTCACCCTATCGCCTCTATGCTTATCACTGCCTGATTATGGAGGAGATGACGGCTCGTGGCTACAAGGTCAGCCCAGAGTGGTGGGAGCCGACCTATCGAGGCAAGACCTGCCCAGCTTATCCAGAGCTGGAAGAGGAAGCATTGAGCACACCTATCTATCCTGAACACCAGGCTACTTACCTACAAGAATGCTTAGACAATCTAGCAGAAAAAGGGATTCATTTAGACTAAGAAAAAACGAACCAGACCAGGTTCGTTTTTTTACGCGAAAAACCAACAAAATGCTTTGAAAGCGTTAATTTCTTTCCCAAACATGCTATAATAATAGGAGATTATGCACAGGAAAAGGATAGACGGATGAAGGCAGTAGCAACTCCAGAACTTGAGATTGAAAGATCAAGTACAATAGGAGTAGCATAGCTTCAATAGGATGATGATATGAAAAGAGAAAAAGAGTTTTCAGAACTGACGAGGGTTCAAATCCCAGCAGCATTGCACTTGATGCGCCTAGGTTATACATACCTGCCGCACAATGGAAAAGAGTTAAAAGAAAGAGAGCCAGAGACGAATATTCTGGTATCTATTTTTAGAGAGCAATTTTTGAAGTTCAATAATTATGCGACAGATGTGGATGTTGAACGAGAGCTAAGTAATATCAAGTTGGAACTAGACCAAAATGATCTGGGACGGGCTTTTTACAAACGAATCATCGGAGAAACAAGTGCGACCTATATTGATTGGGAACATCCTGAAGCCAACACCTTTCATCTCGCGCTTGAGGTTACTTGCCAAAATGGGCAAGATGAATTCCGCCCAGATATTGTTATTTTTATCAATGGTCTACCTCTTTCTTATATCGAAGTGAAGCAGCCCAATGCTATCCGTGATGGAAAGACTGGGATTCAGTCAGAACAAGACAGAACCAGATACCGTTTTGAAAATCGTAAGTTCCGTCGCTTTAATAATATCACCCAGTTGATTGCCCTATCTGATAACCTGCCTTACATCAGTGGACAAGGGCAACAAAAACAAGGTTCTTACTACGGTTCAAACGCCTATTCAAAAACCAAGTTTAATGCCTTTAAGGAAGAAAGAGAAGAAGATTTTCTTCATTCATTTGACCCTCTAACAGAGGAGAAAATTGACTTCGTCCTAGAAGATATGAAGCGTTTTGCTCTCAAATCTCAGCCAGAGTTTACAACAAACCTAAACCCTGATACACCTTGCAATGCCTTCCTGTCTTCCTTGTACCAGAAGGAACGTCTGCTCTTTATGCTTCGTTTTGGTCTGGTCTATGTCGAAGAAGAGAGCAAGGATGGACAGATGCAACTGCAGAAGCACGTCATGCGTTATCCTCAGTATTTTGCAACACGTGCTATCGAAGAAACGATCGCAAAAGGTGTTAAGAAGGGGGTTATCTGGCATACCCAAGGTTCAGGTAAGACTGCCTTGGCTTTCTTCAATATCCGCTATCTAACCAACTATTTCTCAAAAGAGGGAATCGTTCCTCAGTTTTACTTTGTCGTCGATCGTTTGGACTTGGCTGACCAAGCATTTAAGGAATTCACCAAACGAGGACTCAAGGTTAAGCGCATCAATAACCCACAAGAACTCAATCAAAAACAAGACGGCTATGATGTCGCTGTGGTCAATATCCAGAAATTTAAGGATGATTCAGACCTGACTGACCGCTCTGGCTATGACCTCAATCGTCAAAATGTCTACTTTATCGATGAAGCCCATCGATCATACAATGAACGAGGATCCTACCTGCCAAATCTCTATCAGGCTGATACCAAGGCCATTAAGATCGCCTTGACTGGAACGCCATTGATCACCTATAAGAAAGATGGCAAGACCAAGGAAAGTCATGCGACTACACGTGATATCTTTGGAGATTATATCCACAAATATTACTACAACCAGTCTATCGATGACGGCTTTACGCTACGCTTGATGCGAGAAGATATCGAGACTTCGTATAAAGATAATCTTAGATCTATCAACGAAGAAATTCAACGTGGCGACCTATCTAAGGAAGACATCTTTGCCCATCCGCATTACGTAGAGCCTATGTTGGACTTTATCATCGAAGACTTTAATCGTGCGCGTGATCTGGTCTTTGATGACCAGACCATCGGTGGCATGATTGTTTGTGATTCATCCAAGCAAGCGCGTGAGCTTGAAAAGCAATTAGAAGAACGTCGTCAAGCTGGCTCGACCAACTTGACCTCCGCTCTTATCCTACACGATGAGGGAGACAAGGTCGAGAAGAAGGACAAGGTGGACGCCTACAAGGAAGGCAAGATTGACCTCGTCATCGTCTACTCCATGCTCCTGACAGGTTTTGATGCCCCTCGACTCAAGCGCCTCTACCTAGGGCGCAAGATCAAGTCTCACAACCTTTTGCAGACTCTAACTCGTGTCAATCGTCCATACAAGGACTACCTCTTTGGCTATGTTATTGACTTTGCGGATATCTCGAAAGAGTTTGACAAGACCAATCGTGCCTATCTAGAAGAGCTTAACCAAGAATATGATACGAACCTGACAGGTGAAAACGGGGAGGATGTCTTTGGATCGCTATTTGTACCTGCAGATGAGATTTCTCATGAGTTAAGCAAAACTGAGCAAATCTTGATTGACTATCCAACAGATAATCTAGAATACTTCTCGCAAGCTATTAATGATATCAAGGATAGAAAACAGTTAATTGATCTTCGGAAAGCCTTGGAGTCCATCAAGCAGTATTATAATATTGCTCGCCTCCTTGGCTACCATCACTTGCTCGAGCAGATTGACATTGCACAGATCGCAACCTTACTCAATATCCTCTCCAGACGCATGCTGACACTGTCCTTGATCGATCAGCCGGACAATTTTTCTAGTCGTACCCTCTTAAATCTAGCTATGTCTCAAACCAGCTTTAGTTTTATCAAGATCGCTGAGGAAGAACTCCGTTTAGCGGCCAATGATTTGGATGACTGGAGTCGTCGTGTCGCTGGAGGGATCAAAGGACAGCGCGATGAGAAAGACCCTGAGTGGGTTTCACTTTACGAAGAATTCCAACGTATTATGAAAAAACACTTGATCCATGGGCAAGAAGGCTACACCATGGAGAACATAAAAGAGACACAAAAGGCCTATGAAGATTTGTTTGAGTCAGTGGAAGATTACAAGTCTCGTATGCGACGCCTGAGTATGAATTTTAATGGGGATCAAATGGCAGCTCGCTCCTACAAACATGTGACCAACTCGACCATGGTCAGTGAGTTTCCTGCTATCTACCATGTTATTAAAGGTTCTAAAGTCAGACTCGATCATAAAATCGGTCAAAACCAAGGGGTGCTTGATAACGATGACTTCCTCAAAAAAATGATTCGAGAAGAAGCTCGGATCGAAATGAAAACAAACCAAACTGCTAGTAGCTTGACACGAGAAGACTTCAACCGTCTTGTCGAGTCGCTATTTGAAGAATATGAACAGGAATACCAACACTAATGAATGAAACATACAAAGTCCAAATCCAAGACTTGGTAGATGATTTAAAAGCCGTCTTTACCCATGCGGGACTAGGAGGAGAAGCGGGTGAGTACAAACTCCTCACCCAGTCCTTCCTCTACAAATTTTTAAACGACAAGTTTTTGTATCAAGCCAAGGTTCTAGATGAGTCCAACACCTATGAAAACCTGCTGGCTATGAGTGAGGAAGACTATGACTGGCTTTTGGAGGATATCGGTACCAGCACGGCTTGGCTCAAGCCTGACCAGTTGATCGAAACCCTCCACCGTCAGCAAAATGAGCCGACTTTTTACGAGACTTTTGAAAATACTCTCAACCAAATCGCTATTGACAATAACGATATCTTCTCAGTACATACGGATGGAGATACGGCTATTCGTCTCTTTGATGAGCGTTTGATTACCGATACTATCTCAGATAGTAGTAAACGCAACGAGGTCGCAAAGGCCATCATCAATCTTCTTGCTCGCGTTAAGTTTGATGAGACTATTTTTTCACAAGGTTTTGACTTTTTCTCTACCCTCTTTGAGTACATGATCAAGGACTACAACAAAGACGGTGGTGGTAAGTATGCAGAGTACTACACGCCTCACTCTGTGGCTAAGATTATCGCGGATATCTTAGTGGGGGATGATAAGCCTCAAAACGTGCGGATTTATGACCCCTCAGCTGGTTCGGGCACCTTGCTTATGAACTTGGCTAGTCGTATCGGTGTGGATAAGACCACTGTCTATAGTCAGGACATCTCGCAAAAATCATCGAATCTCCTCCGTCTTAATCTGATCTTGAATGGCCTTCAACACTCTATTCATAATATCGTACAGGGAAATACCATCATTGCCAACCGTCATCCTGAAAAGATGGATTATATCGTCTCTAATCCTCCTTTCAAACTGGACTTTTCAGAGTGGCGTGACCAAGTGGAGACCTTGCCAGAAGCTAGCGAGCGATTCTTTGCAGGAGTTCCAAAGGTTCCGGCCAAGTCTAAGGACAAGATGGCGATTTACGAGCTCTTTGTTCAGCATATCATCTACTCCTTGAAACCAGATGGTCAAGCGGCTGTTGTCTTGCCGACAGGCTTTATCACGGCCCAGTCAGGGATTGATAAGGCCATCCGTCAACACTTGGTGGATAATCAAATGCTGGCAGGTGTTGTCTCTATGCCGTCTAATATCTTTGCGACGACAGGAACCAACGTCTCCATCCTCTTTATCGATAAGAAAAATAAGGGTGATGTCGTTCTCATCGATGCCTCAAACCTAGGAACCAAGGTAAAGGAAGGCAAGAACCAAAAGACCGTGCTCTCTCCTGAGGAAGAGCAGAAGATCGTCGAGACCTTTATCAAGAAAGAAGCCGTCGAGGACTTTTCTGTCACAGTCTCTTATGAGGATATCAAGGAGAAAAACTACTCTCTCAGCGCAGGTCAGTACTTTGACATCAAGATTGACTATGTAGATATCACAGCAGAAGAGTTTGAAGCCAAGATGACCGCCTTTCAAAGCAAACTCTCAGACCTCTTCCAGCAATCACATGCACTTGAGCAGGAGATTGAAGAGCAAATGAAGGAGATCAAGTATGAGTAGTATAAGGCTAGGGGAGATTGGAAAAATCTCAATGTGTAAGAGAATATTGAAATCTCAGACAAATGAATTTTCAGGTATCCCTTTTTATAAAATCTCAACGTTTGGTGGTACTCCGACAGTATATATTGATGAAAAGGTTTATCTTGAATACAAAGAAAAATATTCATATCCTAAAAAAGGTGATATTTTAATTTCTGCTGCAGGAACAATTGGGAAAACAGTAATATTTGATGGAGAAGATTCTTATTTTCAGGATTCTAATATAGTATGGATAGAAAATGATGAATCAAAGGTAACAAATCAGTTTCTGTATTATTTTTTACAAACAAATCCTTTTATTACCACAAATGGAAGTACCATAAAAAGATTATATAACGATAATTTAAGAGATACTAAGATACCAAATGTTCCTTCAATCCAACAACAAAATCAAATAACAGATATTTTGGGTACTTTAGATAAAAAAATCCAAACCAACAACCAAATCAACCAAGAGTTAGAAGCCATGGCTAAGACCCTCTATGACTACTGGTTTGTGCAGTTTGATTTCCCAGACCAGAATGGCAAACCCTACAAATCATCAGGTGGAAAGATGGTCTATAACCCAGAACTCAAACGCGAAATTCCAGAAGGGTGGGGAGTGACCACATTTTCAAACTGGATTTCAGACAATAAAACGGGAGATTGGGGGAAAGATACTAGTGAAGGAAATTATAAATTAAAGGTTGATTGTATTCGTGGAGCTGATATAAATAGCTTGTCAGGAAATGGAAAAATTGATATGCCAACACGTTTCATCCTAGAAAAGAATAAAAATAAACTGTTGACAGATTTTGATATTGTTATTGAAATATCTGGGGGAAGTCCCACTCAATCTACAGGGCGTATAGTAGGTATCAGTGAAAATGTATTAAATCGATTTGAATTACCTTTAATCTGTTCAAATTTCTGCAAGGCAGTTTCACTAAACGAACAAGAAACCTTCTATAACTTTGTATATGAATGGAAAAATCTATATGACAATGGTGTTTTATTTAGTTGGGAAGGCAAGACAAGTGGGATAAAAAACTTATTGTTTGATTCCTTTGTTACTAACTATCACATTGCACAACCACCAATTGATTTAATGAAACAATTTTTTGATTACGCATCTTCGGTAGATAAAAAAACACAATTATTATTAAAACAAAACCAAGAACTAACCAAACTTCGCGATTGGCTCTTGCCAATGCTGATGAATGGGCAGGTGAAAGTGGAGCGGTAGGGAGTTTAAAAAATTATATATAAAATGCTATCAAGGAGTTGAGTGAATATTGTCTTGTGTAATCGGAACTGTATTTAAAAATTTTGCAATTATTTCAGGAGATACGCGTCTTAGTAAAGATTCAGGTGAAACTATAAGCGATACATACTCTAAAGTGTTCAAGGTGAATCAAAATGTATTGGTAGGTTTTACTGGTTCAGGTAATGCTGTAGATGTTTTAAATAAAAAGGGTATTTTTGACAAAGATGACTGTCCAAGTGCTGAAGATTATCTAGAATTCTTATGGCTTTTACTAGGTAACAGAGTGGTAAATGAACCGAACCATTGTAATATATTAGTTTTGGGAAAAAGTAAAACGAATTATGGTTTTGGTGGAAATTTTCGTACGTCTGATGAAAATATTCAAAATCAATTGTATCTAAAAGATCATAGGAATGTATGGAATCCCATTTTAACCCCTCCTAACGCAGATTATGAGTATTATCAAGAAATTTTAATCTCAAAAGTGCAATTTGTTATTGCTGAACAAATAATTTCCCCAGTATTTAGTAGAGGGATAGCGATTAAGAAAATAAAAGAAATACATAGAGATATTATTCTTGAGATTTCTAAAATAGATGAATCGGTTAATAGTAATGTTGAACAACACGTGATTAAGTGGTGAGATTAGTTTTATTTATCCAAGATGAAGGAATACCTGGAAGCTACCTGGATAGAAGAATGAAAAAATATATCTCATGGTAAAGAACGTACTAAACAAGTTAGTTTATATACAAAAAATGAGTTACTAAGATAAAAAGGAGAAATAATGAACAATATTTTATGGCCTAATATTTTTATGACGGTTATTGCGACATTAATCTCAACATTTTTGATTACCTTTTTTCTAACTCCCTTTCGAAAAAAATTTTTTCAATTATTTAAGACTACAAAAATTGAAAATATTCAAATTCGCAATGCAGTAAGTGGAGGAGTAAATAGTTCGGATAATTCAATTATTAGGGATAATTTTGAAGTATCTACTCAATTCTCAACTGATAAAGATCTAAATATCAATCAGATTAAGTTAAAAAATGTAGAAGTAATATTTGATTATTTTGTTGATGAGTTAAACTTTCAATATGGCTTAAATCCCGACAGACAAATATTTAGTATTTTTGCGATAAATAATGGGAATAAAAGCATTGAAATAGATGGGTTTATGTTGAAATATGTTAAAGGATGGTGGTTCGAAAATCGATACGAAGAAATATCTTCAGAAGAAATACCGTATATAAAAATTAAACCTAGAGAAATTAAACGTATTATAATGGTAAAAGTTTCTAAAGAGCAAATTTTAAAACATTTTGATCTTGTCAGTGAAAATCAGGCTTTATTACTTCAATTGTTTGATAAAAATAGTAAGAGGTTGATTTCTTATCCCGCACCTTTCGATAAAGATAATAAAAAGTTTCTTACGAGGCCGATGGGAGCAGCAGGCGTCGATAGTAATAATGAAAAGAATGTATTTAATATTTCAGAGCCCTATCAAAAAATGTACACTTTACAAACCAAAAATCATATTAGTAAAGAAAATCCAATATTGAGTTTTTTCATCTCGCTTGATCAGACTGCTAGTTTAAAATTTGACCTTGAGATTTATCAGAATAATAAGCTGGTGAAGTTTAAGAGGAAAGATCATAGGACTCAATATGTTCATGTTTTTAGACCAAATTATCATTTATATGCGCTTGACCCAACAGGGCTTCATGGAAATATCTATAAGTTATTAGATGAAAAATCAATAGAAGTTCTTGAGTATGAAGAGGTTGAACAGTATTATCCCAATATTTTGTATAAAGGAAAATGTGATGAGAAAGACAATAGTTGAAAATATTGATTTGATTGCTTTCCATCCAGGTCAATATATTGGAGAGCTAATTGAAGATTATCAAATGACCCAGAAAGAATTTGCGGAGAAGTTGGGGCTATCACCAAAGGCTATAAGTAAATTAGTGAATGGTGAGGAGTCGATTACTAATGATATTGCTCAGAAGTTAGCGGAATTGACTAATATTTCGATGAAAACATGGCTGAATTTACAAACTTCCTATGATACGAAAGTGGCAGAAGGGGCAGTACCTTGGGAATGATTGTTATAGAGAACTATTACTTCGTTTCGTAATGGTCTTGTAGTCACTTTCCTAATTTTTTTCGAATTATAGAAGTAGAGGGACCTTCCCTCTATTTTTTATCGAAAAGGAGCAGGGATGCAAAAGAGACACGCGCATGTATCGCCGACCTTGGACATCATGGCCAAGAAGATTTTTAGTTTGCCGGAAGTGACGACGGCCTTTATTCGAGACATTTTGGAGCTGGATGTAGAGGACGCTCAGATTGTGGAGGGAAGCCAGCCCCACAGCATGGCCTATGAGGAGGATGACTTGTTCTCCACTGCGGTGGATGTGAGAGCCAAGCTCCATGATGGAACCGAGGTGATCATCGAGATCCAGATTCGTAAGCAGCAGTATTTCTTGAATCGGTTCCATTACTATTTGGCCAATCAGCTGGTGGAGAATGTACAAAAACTGCGCCAGCAAGGACAGACACATAAGATGTACGAGCAGATGGAGCCCGTCTATGGGATTGCGATTTTAGAGAAGTCGCTCTTACTGGACGAAGAGGCTGCCATCAACAAATACTGGCTGACCAATAGCCGGTCTGGCAAGCAACTCAAGGCCTATTATAAAAATGGCAAGCACCAAAATCTTCTGCAGGTTGCCTTTTTAGAGCTAGACAAGTATAATAAAGATGAGAACCTGACAGATGCAGGCAGACAGTGGTTGGAGTTTTTTGGGAATCTTCCCTTTACAAAAGCTCCCAGTCAGGCCGTTGCTCACGCAGATTCATTACTAGATTCATCTAGCTGGACCAAGGAGGAGAAGACCATGATAGACGAGCGTATTCGTATTCAAGAAAATTATGATATGACCCTGGAGACGGCGATTGACGAAGCGCGAGAAGAAGGTCTGGAGCAAGGTCGTAATGAAGAACGTCTGCAGTTAATCCGCAAAATGATCTCACGAGGAATGTCGCCTGAGTTGATCTCGGAGATGACGGGTTTGTCCATTGAAGAGATCAAATCTATGTTAGCGTAAGATCTAGCTGGACCAAGGAGGAGAAGACCATGATAGACGAGCGGATTCGGATTCAAGAAAATTATGATATGACCATGGAGACGGCTATTGACGAAGCGCGAGAAGAAGGTTTAGTACAAGGGCTGGAACAAGGCTTAGAGCAAGGGCTGGAAAAAGGCTTGGAACAAGGACGTAAACAGTTGGTATGTGAGATGATTTCACGAGGAATGTTGCCTGATCTTATATCGGAGATGACGGGTTTGTCCATTGAAGAAATTGAGACTCTTCTTTCCTGAGTCGTTAACGGAGGCACCGCCTCTTTTCTTTTTTGAAAAAACTTGAAAATTTTCCTATTTTTTCAATCTGCCTTTCTAGAATTGTGGTAGAATAGAGTCAACAAAGAGCTATCCTCACCAACAGTGTGATCGATACTAGAAAAGAGGATTCTGATGACAAGAAAAATTGGTATTATTGGTTTGGGGCATGTGGGTGCGACCTTGGCCCACAGCATGATTTTGAAACACACCTGCGATCACTTGGTCTTGATTGATACCAATGAGAAAAAGGTCAAGGCAGATGCCTTGGATTTCTGTGACACAGTTGCCAATACGGGGTATCCGGTTCATATCACGGTCAATGACTACGCGGCTTTAAAAGATGCGGATGTCGTGGTGTCGACTCTTGGAAATATCGAGTTGCAGGCTAATAACACAGATGACCGTTTTGCGGAGCTTCCTTTTACTAGCAAGCAAGTGGTGCAAGTAGCGCGTGATTTGAAGGCTTCTGGCTTTAGCGGGGTCTTATTGGTAGTGACCAATCCGGTCGATGCGGTTACTCAACTCTATCAACAATATACCGGCCTTCCAAAAGAGCAGGTGATTGGGACAGGAACCTTGCTGGATACAGCTCGGATGAAGCGTGCAGTCGCCGATCGTTTGCAGGTTTCTCCTGCTAGTGTATCAGGCTATAACCTTGGTGAGCATGGAAATTCTCAATTTGTTGCTTGGAGTCAGGTCCGTGTCAAAGGACACGCTATTACCGATCTCTTCTCTCAAGAAGAGCTTGATGCCATCAACTACGAGTCCTTGCGTGGTGGTCATACTGTCTTTTTTGGCAAATTCTATACCAATTTTGGAATTGCTGCAGCAGCCCAACGCTTAGCAGAAGCTGTGATCAATGATAGCCACGAGGAAATGCCGGTCTCTAACTATCGTCCAGAATACGGAACCTATCTTGGCTATCCAGCGATTGTAGGTCGAAAAGGAATTATTGAACGATTGGACTTACATTTGACAGAAGAAGAAAAAGAAAAATTACTCCATTCAGCCGAAACCATCAAGGAAAACACAAAAAAAGGACTGGAGCATGCATAAAAGAGAGGAGGCTGGGACAAAAGTCCTAGCCTCTCAATTGTCTTAGCCCTTGCTTAGTGAATTTAATAAAGCTTAGTAAATCCAAGTTGTAATTCTTGACATTACATCTAGGACATGTATAATAGTTAATATAACAAATGTTCTTACAACAGAAAGAGAAAGCAACTATGAAAAACATTTTATTTATCGTCGGATCCCTTCGTCAAGGATCTTTCAACCATCAAATGGCCCAGAAAGCAGAAAGCCTTCTTGAAGGAAAAGCAACGGTGACTTACTTGGACTACAAGGACATCCCAATGATGAACCAAGATTTGGAAACGCCAACCTTGCCAGCTGTGCAAGCAGCACGTGATGCGGTCCTTGCTGCGGATGCCATCTGGATCTTCTCACCAGTCTACAACTTTGCCATTCCAGGTGTAGTGAAAAACCTGATCGACTGGCTTAGCCGTGCCCTTGACCTGTCAGAAACTCGTGGTCCATCTGCCCTCCAAGACAAGATCGTAACCGTCTCTTCAGTCGCTAATGCAGGACACGAGCCAATGTTTGCGGCTTACCAAGCCCTCTTACCATTCGTTCGTACTCAAGTAGTGGGAGACTTCACAGGAACAACTGTTAACCCAGAAGCCTGGGCAACAGGTGAATTAGTCTTGACAGATGAAGCAATCGCAGGATTAGAAAAACAAGCCCAAGCTTTATTAGAAGCATAAGAAAAGCATAAAAAAAGTTGAGACAGAAGTCTCAGCTTTTTTTAAATACTAAACAATTGTCCGAAGAAGTAAGTCACACCCATGGTGAGAAGGCCAATGATCAGGTTGCGAAGCATGGCTGGCTTGGTAGGTGCTTTTCCCAGTTTCGCACTGGTATAGCCAGTGAAGATCAAGGATAGTCCAACAACGAAGACTGTCACTGGAATGCGATAGTTAGCTGGAAAGAGAATGATAGAGAGCATTGGAGGAAGGGAACCAATAGAAAAAGCAAGGAAGCTAGATGCTGCTGCATGCCAAGGATTGGTAAATTCTTCGTATTCAATGCCGTATTTCTCTTCGACCAAGGCTTTGAGGGGGTGTTTCAGAAAGGCCCGTTCTGTCAAAATCTTTGCGGAAGTTTCGCATTCTCCATTTTGAAGAAAAGCATGGTAGAGAGATTCTCTCGCTAACTTTGGATCGCGATCCAACAAGGCTTGTTCGCGGTTAACAGCGGCTTCTTCCGTGTCTTTTTGTGTGGAAACAGAGACATACTCACCTCCCGCCATCGAAAAGGCACCGGCCAGAATTGCAGACAAGCCAGATAAGAAAATGATCCAGATGTTATGCGTGGCACTGGCCACCCCGATCACCACTCCAGCGATAGAAATGATTCCATCATTGGCCCCTAGAACCGCAGCTCTCAAAATATTCAAGCGATCGCTAAATGATTCATCTACTCCATGTTTTATTTCAGTCATACAATGTCTCCTTTTCCTTATTTAGAATGATTATAAATAAAATACAGAAAGAAATCAAGGATTTTAACTCAAATGATAAAAGTTAGACAATTTAATGGAACCTTTTAGTTGTAAAATTTGACATTACAAGCAAAATGGAGAGAGAATTTGACATACACCTATCCTATCAAGGTTTATTTAGCAGAAGTGCATAATTTTTGAGGATCCTGATGGCATTCTAACGCGAGTGCGGAAAGGATAACAAAAAACAGCAGGCTTCCTGCTGTTTTTTGACGAGATAAATTAGTTGTTTTCATTATCTTTTCCTACCACCCAAAATAAGAGAAGGAGTTGGAAAATACCTAAGGCAAATAAGGCCATGAAACCGTTGCGACTTCCTTTAGCTGTGGCTTGGGTGAAATCCAGCTTTTGATTGGCTTGGCTCATGGCAACGATCAAGGAAGCCAGAGTTGTTCCAACAGCACCTGCAAATTGTTGCAAAGTATTAAAGATTGCGTTCGCATCGGGTTGCTCTTCCAGAGAGAGTTGTTTTTGTCCGTTTGTCATGATATTGCCAAAGGCCAGCCCCATACCGGTCATGAAGATCATGTAAAAGATGAGAATCAAGCCATTTGTCAGCTTCAGTCCAAAGAGTGTGAAGAAGAAATGAGCCAGAAGTATCAAACTAGCTCCAAGGAGAATCGGTTTGCGAGCGCCCAACTTATCTAGAATGAGACCAGAGAAGGGAGCAAAACCTGCTCCAATGATGGCTCCTGGAAGCAACATCAAGGCTGCAAGCGTGGTGCTCGAGTGGTTGACCAATTGGACATAATTGGGCAAGAGGAAACTCATGGCCAGAGAACCTAATTGGAAGGTGAAAAAGGCAAGAACATGGCCAGTGAGGAGATGGTTCTTTAAGATGGCAAGGTTGATAATGGGAGTTTCTAACTGATTGGACCGCCAGACTAAGAGAACCAGTCCCAAGAATCCGATCACCAGCCAACCAAGGACAGAAAAACTAAAGAAAGCATGGTCAGAGAGTCCGTGAATGCCTAGAATCAAGCCTAAAAATAAAGCAATAATGGCGAGAAGACTCATGATATCAAGCCTTTCTCGCTTGACTGTACTGATTTGTTTAATGGAGCGAAGTCCTGCAACCAGAGAAGCTAGAAGGATCGGGAATTGAACCAAAAAGATGGACCGCCAACCGAAGTTAGCCGTCAAGAGACCACCGACAGTAGGCCCAATAGCGGGAGCGATGGCTGTTATCAGGGTACCCACTCCCATCATGAGACCGATCTTGCGTTTTGGGACCTGCTCTAAAATGATATTAAACATCAGAGGAAGGGCAAAACCAACCCCCATTCCTTGGACCAATCGACCCAAAACCACAAAGCCAAAACTTGGAGCTAGGAAGTCAATGAGAACACCTAAAACAGATAGGAGATTTCCAACTAAAAAGATGGACTTCATTTTAAAAGAGCGTTTGAGATAAGCAGACAAGGGGACCACACAGGCAACCACTAGAAGATAGATGGTGGTGACCCACTGGACGGTTGCGGTATTGATCTCAAATTCCTTCATCAATATTGGGAAGGTGATATTCATGGCAGTTTCTCCAGCCACCCCGCAAAAGGAAAGGATCCCTGTTGCAAAAATAGCGTATAGGACCTTGGCTGAAATTTTTTCTTGTGACATCGGTGTCTGATTCCTCCTAAATCTTCCTAAAGAGATGGACTATGGTATAAAAATCATGGTTACGATCTGATTTTCCGTCAGCTCCAATCGCTATGAGCATAGCAAGACCAACGGTAACCTGATCCATCGTTTTGTTAGCTAACAAATAGTATAGAGGAAATGAAGACCCCTGTCAAAGAGTTTTTGAAAAGTTTTGAAAATATTAACAGCATTCTCAACTGATGGCGTCTCTCCAAACGAAAGGAAAGGCTCGCCAGTATGGTATAATAATAGAAAAGTAAACAATGTGAATAAGTCAATCAACTCGAACAGGAGGCCCCATGACCAAGTATTTAGTCCAGAAGTTTTTCTGGTTACGAGAAAAAAGTTTGATTCAAATTTCCCAGAAAACCCTGGTTTCCTTATTTCCTTTTTTCCTATTTTCAGGAATCATTCGGGTGATCGCTCTATCGGTCTTCTCCGATCGAGGCTATATCCATCAGCTCTTTTCGATGGATAGTTGGTTGCCGTGGGATCAAGCTATTAGTCAAGTCCTTATCAATTTTTCCAACTTTCTAGGAGGGCTAGCAGGCCCTTTAGCGACCTACTTCGCTGGAAAATACACAGCTGGGCACTACGGTAGAAGTACAGGGACAGCAGGTGTCACTGCTCTTTTGGTCAGCTTGATTGTAGGCTCTCAGGAATTGTTGGTGGGCCCCCTCCATGACGGGCAACTGACGCGTATCAACTTACCTGCGACGACCAATATCGTCTTAGCGATTTTTTTAGGCTATCTAATCGGGCAAATCTTTCGTCTATCCAAGGCTAGTGACGACCAGATTGTAGACAAGGATTTCATCTATCAACCCAAGACGGTGCGTCCCATTTTCTTATCCTTAGTTCTAGGGGTCAGCCTCAATCTTCTTTTGGTTCTTGGAAATCAATTTAATATTTTTCAGACTATCCGACAGTTCTTGGCTTCTCTAATGGTAAGCAGTCATCATCTGCTGTCCACCTTTGTCATGGGACTATTTAGTGGGCTATCTGCTTGGTTTGGTAATAGTCAATCCTTTGCCTTGAACTCAATTGCGGATGATAACTTTGCTTTGGAAAATCTCACCTACGCTGTGACGCATCATACAACGACAGGCATTCCTCATCTCTATACCTTGACCAATTTGTACCGCAGTTTTGGTCTGGTGGCTGGTGTCGGCGCTGTCCTAGCGCTTTTGGTTGCAATCTTATTGGTTTCACGAAGTCAAAAGGACAAGAAAGTCAGCCTCCTCAGTCTGTTTCCAAGTCTCTTTAACAATGGGGCTTCTTTCATGGTAGGAATACCGGTCCTTCTCAACCTCCTATATGTGATTCCCTTCTTATTGATCCCCTTGGTGAATATGGGAATAGCAGCTGTAGCTTTGTGCTTCAAGCTGATGCCTGCAGCCGTCTATCCGGTGCCAGATGGGACTCCTAGCCTTCTCTATGCTTTTATTGGAACCGGAGGAAGTTTGAGGGCCTTAGCTGTCAGTATCCTTTGTTTTGCCATCGATGTGCTCCTTTATCTACCATTTGTCCGCATGGGAAATCGTATCCGAAAAGATCTAAAAGTGAAAGGAGAAAGCGATGAAAGTCTCTAAAAAAACAGCCATCGTCCTCACTTTGGTCTGTCTTTTCTTGATCGGTTTAGCCATACCTTCTTATAGCTGGACTCGTACCAATGTTTCAAAAATCGAGAAATTTTATAATTCCAAACTGTCGCCCATCATTATGATCCCGGGAAGCTCTGCGACAGAGAACCGCTTTGATGGCTTGGTGGCCAAGCTCAACAAAGAGCGTCAAGGAACCAAACACAGTCTGCTCAAGGTCAAAGTTTGGAATGATGGGCAGATCACCTATAGTGGAAGTATGGATGCCAAGGACAATGAACCGGTGATTGTGGTCGGTTTTGAAAACAACAAAGATGGCTATAGCAATATTAAAAAGCAGGCTAAACTATTTAATCAAGCCTTTGAAGCCCTTCAAGAAAAATACAATTTTAATAATTTCAAGGGCTTGGGTCATTCTAACGGTGGCTTGATTTATACAGCCTTTATTGAAAATTACTTGGGGGATTATGATATAGATCTCAAGACCCTCATGACCATCGGAACTCCCTACAATTTCACGGAGACCAATATCAAAAATAAATCTGAGATGTTGGCCGATTTTATCAAGGGAAAAGAAGCCATCCCCAATACGCTTCATATGTATTCAGTAGCAGGGACCATCACCTATGATTCAGATGAGTTGGTCCCAGATGCCAGTGTTTCTGCTGGGAAATATATCTACCAAAACCAAGCTGCTAGTTATACGGAGATCACAGTGACGGGGGAAGATGCCCAGCATTCGGACCTTCCAACCAATGATGAGGTGGTTGCCTTGGTGAAAGAGCATATTGAAAGTCAACCGGATCGTAGAACCAAACCAAATAAAGAAAACTAAGTGTGAAGAAGGGATTCCTTCCTCACTCTTTTTTTAGTATAATAAAGTTCAGTATGAAAACACGGGAGACTAAAGGAGATCAGATGAAAAGAGAACATTGGATTCAGTTGGGTTTAGCGGCTTCGAGTATGGTCTTGTTAACAGGATGTTACCAGAGATACCAGCGGCAGTCCAGTCCTAAAAAAGAGGTTGCAACGAGCCAGACTTCAGCAAAAAAACAAGCGAAAAAAGCAGATAACAAACAATTATACCAGTCTGTTTTTTCAGACTACCAAAAGATTTTTGCCACTTCAAAAGAGTTAGATGCCATTTCCAAATTGAATGATGCATTAGCTAAAGAAGATCGGATGATCAATAGCTGGGTGATCGAGACTATCATCAATCAGCCAGAAGCTGTCCGCTATGCCTTTAAGGACTTAAATAACGATGGGGTAGATGAGATGATCATCGCCAATCAGCAGACTGATGGAAGCTACTTTGTGACAGGAGTTTATTACCTCAAGGACCAAAAACCGACTCTGCTAGCCGAAGGTTTTGTCGCTGGACACGGTGGAGCGCGCAATGCGACGACCCTCTATCAGGGAGGAGAAGTCCTAGAAGTGAGTTGGTTATCTGGTACTGGTCGAGGAGTAGCCGTGCTCTCACGGATAGAAAAGACGCCTCAAGCTGCGACCAAAGTCCAGGAAGAAGAAGTCCAAGTACCGGGGTCAGATCTGAATTCCCTCTTTGGAAAATCGGATGAGGATAAACTGGATCTCAAGAGTTTTGACTGGCAAGCTTTTGACAGCACACCATCGGCGGGAAATAGCCAAAGCCAGGAAAAAACGCCTTGGAATGCTGAAAAATCAGCAAAATTAGCAGAATTTATGAAGACCTGGGGCGAAAAGATGGGCCAACCCAACTATCAAAAAGGCATCGCTGGCGGTGATGTAGGACCAGACAACCTCTATACTCTAGGGGAAAATAGTAAGATGGATGCCATTTATACAGATACTGGTCAAGGAAATGCAAAATACCGCATCGTGGAACGCTATAGCAATTGGGACAAGTATCCAGATGTGCATAGTTATTTCTTTGCCATTACAGATACAGGAGAAGGCATTGTCTTTCATTCTCCAACGACCAATGGAGGAAAGATGTATCTAAAACCAACGGACAACAAGGAACTTCAAGAAGAATTTACACAGTTGCTTCATCAATAAAAAGAAGAATAAACCAGAAAAGGAGTGTTTTTCTGGTTTTGTTTATTCAAAGAATGAATAAAGATACAATAAAAGAAATAATTTTTAGGATATAAAATATGTTAAAAACTAGTGATAATTGGCGGTGCATAAGTATTTGAAAACAGAAAATGTTTGACAATTAAAGGAAAATCATTTAAAATATATTCATTCTTTATTTATAGGAGAAAAAATATGAAAAAACTTCTTACAGCCGGTGTGGCTCTCTTGTCCGTTGCAACGTTAGCAGCTTGTTCTGGTAAAACTGCTTCAGAATCATCAAGCAAAGATGCAAAAGCTTCTTCTAGCAAAGTAGAAAAATCATCTACTTCAGAAAGCAAATCAAGCAGTTCATCAAAATCGTCTAAATCAGCAACCTCTTCTGTTGAAATTCCAGAAATTGTCTTGTTAACTGATGAAGAAATCGACAACGCCAAAACACTTGGTGATATGAAAACCATTTATGGAAAAATGATTGACAACTACACAAAATATGTCAAAGAGATTGGTGACAAGATCCCAGCATCTGGTAAAGATGCCTATAATAAGCAAGTAGATCCTGCGATCCAATCTATGGAGACTGCAAGAAAAACATTTAACGATACACTTTCAGCTGCAGGTTCTGATGATACAGTTGTTCCTGAACAAGCTCGTAGTCAATTCGCACAACAATTGAAAAATGCTCGCGATATTGCCCAAAAAGCTCTTGAAGGTGCTTATCAATCAATTGCACCATTGCTCTCTTCATCAGCTGAATAATCAATAAAAAAATAGGTTAGGACTTGAAGTCCCAGCCTATTTTTGCTTTCTTACAAAAATGTAAGAAATAAAGGGTAAAATGTAAGGTTATGTTATGGTGAAAGCCTTTCAGTTTTAGTACAATAGATTTGTAAAAATGGATTGAAGCTTTTATCGAGCTAGAAAGGAACAGACCATGACCCTACTAGACGTTCAACATATCAAAAAGATCTACAAAACCCGCTTTCAAGGAACGCAGGTCGAAGCCCTAAAAGATATTCACTTCACTGTTGAAAAGGGCGAATACGTCGCCATCATGGGGGAATCAGGATCCGGGAAATCCACCCTTCTCAACATCCTAGCCATGCTGGACCAGCCAACGGAAGGACGGGTCTACCTCAATGGCACCGACACCTCGACCATCAAAAACAAGGATGCGTCCAGTTTCCGTCGGGAAAAACTAGGCTTCGTCTTTCAAGATTTCAACCTGCTTGATACCTTGTCTGTCAAGGACAATATCCTTCTCCCTCTAGTCCTTTCTCGCAGACCAGTCAAGGAAATGATGAGCAAGGTGGAGAGCGTCAGTCGGGAGTTGGGCATTCACCAACTGCTTGAAAAATACCCTTACGAAATCTCTGGTGGGCAAAAACAACGGGTAGCCGTAGCACGGGCTATCATCACCTCGCCAGAAATCCTCCTGGCGGATGAGCCAACAGGGGCGTTGGATTCCAAGTCATCCGCTGCTCTGCTGGATGTCTTTGAAGACATCAATACCATGGGCCAAACCATTCTCATGGTGACCCACTCAACCGCAGCAGCAGCGCGTGCCAAGCGCGTGCTCTTTATCAAGGATGGGATTCTCTATAACCAGATCTTCCGCGGAGAAAAGACAGAGCGTCAGATGTTCCAAGAAATTTCAGATACCTTGACGGTCATGGCGGGAAAGGAGGATCATGATGTTTAAATTAACGAGTAAATTAGCTCTTTCCAACCTCAAACAAAATCGTAAGCTCTATTACCCTTTCGCTATAGCCGTTATTTTAACGACCATGATCCTCTATAGCTTTATCGCCCTGGCAACGACCCCTCACTTAGAGGCTTCTTACGGAGGACGAACGGCGAGATATGTCCTTGGTTTTGGTTGTTTCGTCGTCCAGCTGGTCGTCATCATTTTAGTGGCTTATGCCAATGGCTATGTCATGAAAAATCGTTCCAAAGAACTGGGACTCTACAGTGTTCTGGGGATGGAGAAGAAGCACCTCCTCGTCATGACCTTATGGGAATTGCTTATCTTCTATATCCTCACAGTTGGCGCGGGACTGGGTTTGGGACTCTTATTTGATCCCTTGATTTTTGCCTTACTCCTAAAATGTATGGGTCTACCAGTCGTCATTCAATCAACCTTCCAGATAGGGGCTGTTCTTAACACTTTACTTGGGTTAGCCTTAGCTTTTGGCCTCATTCTCTTGTTGAATTCTTTACGCCTTTTGCGCTACAGTTCCCTCCACCTCATGCAACAAAAGAAAGCAGGAGAGAAGAAGGGAAGATTCTTGCTGGTCCAAACTCTGTTAGGTCTAGGTCTCTTAGGAATTGCTTTCTATTTGGCGCTCACTGTTGAGCGTCCAGTTGCGGCCGTCCAAAGATTCTTTATTGCTGTCATCTTGGTCATTCTGGCGACTTATCTCTTATTCAACGCAGGATCGATTACCTTCTTAAGAATTCTTAAAGGTCGGAAACCCTACTATTACAAGCCGGAGAATTTTATCTCTGTTTCCAACTTAATAGCTCGGATGCGAAAAAATGCAGCGGGTCTTGCGACCATTAGTATTCTTTCCACCATGGTCTTGGTCACCTTAACCGGGTCGCTCAATCTCTTTATTGGAGGGCAGAATTACCTAGATACTATGTACCCTTCGGACTACAATTTTAGTGTGGGACATATGCCTTCAGATGCTGAAACAGAACCGGTTATTGAGGAGGTTCAAGCTATTATTCAGAAAACAGCCGATGCGACACATCTGTCAGATTATCAGGTGGCACAGACAACATACTGGTCGGCTGAAATTCGAAAGATTGATGGAAGGATCTTAGAGGTGTATGACCAGTCCGATCAAGAAACTGGTCAGGAATTGAAGACAGAAGGAGTAGTCTACTTTTTTGATCAGGCGACTTATGAGCAACTGACCGGTCAAAAAGTTGAGCTTGGGGAAAATGAAATCCTAGCCTATGGGTATCAATATCCTGGAAGATTAGACGCGCAATTAGAAATCAATGGGAAGACCTTTACGATTAAAGAAAAACTAGACTCCAATTTTATCCAAGGAAAACTCCCTCAAGCCGACCTGTTTCAACACCAAATGGGCTTGTATCTTGTCCTCCCTGACTTGAACCAACTGGGACTAAAAATTGATAAAAATTTGGAATTCTCTATTAGTGCTAAAAATAAAGAAAACCAAGATTTTATAGCTGGAATGGCCAAAGAGCTTAATTCGACAGACAAAATGAGTCAATATGGTGCGACTTTGTTTGGTGGGGTTGATCGATACAGCATGGAGAAGGAGTGGCGTGAATCAGCAGGGACAATCCTCTTTATTGGGATTTTCCTATCGGTGATCTTTCTATTGTCTACGGTACTCGTCATTTACTACAAGCAGATTTCAGAGGGCTATGAGGACCGGGATAATTTTGTGATCTTGCAACAAGTAGGGTTGGACCAAAAGCAAACGGCCACCACCATTCGCAAACAGATTCTCACTGTCTTTTTCCTTCCTTTATTCTTCTCCTTCCTCTACCTAGGAGTGGCCTACAAGATGATTGCAAAGATCGTTGCCCTCTTAGGAGCAACCAATGCGGGCTTGGTCCTTCAAACGACTCTTTCTATCTGCGCTGTCTTTTTCATCTCCTATATTCTCGTCTTTCTTCTGACTTCTAGAAGTTATCGGAAGATTGTCGTGCGATAGCGTTCGAGTCTATAAAAGATTAGAAATAAGATGAAACATACAACATTTTGTTAGCACAAAAAACACCGGGGATGTAACCCCCGGTGTTTTTATCGTGATTATTTCACGTGTTTTGCAAGTTCTTCTTGCGCTTTTTTGTTTGATTCTTCTTTTTCTTTCAACCAATTCTTATAAGCTTTTTCGTAGTCAGCAGTTGTGACTGTCTTGTCTTGCACTTTTTGGTATTTGAAGAAGCTTGTTTCACCTTTAATACCAATTGCAGAATTTGCTGCTGAGAATGGCGTCACCTTCGTGATAGATGGAACTCCACCCTTAGAGTAGATTGGAAGAACAATGGCGTTTTCTGTCAACCAAGCTTGGGCAGCAGCGTATTTTTCATAACGTGCATTGGTATCTAATTTTTCAGCATTGGCAGCATCCAACAATTCTTTGTATTGGTTCAAACCAATTTTTTCGATGAGCGCTTGGTCTTTCTTAGGATCAAGTCCCATACCAGTCAATGTTGAACCATCTGTTGGGTTCAAGATATCCAAGTAAGTAGATGGGTCTTGGAAGTCAGGTCCCCAACCAGTGATATCCATATCAAAGTCTTTTTGCTCTGGTGATTGGGCAAAGTAAGTAGCGTTATCTGCATCGTCTGTAGACAATTTTTGTACATCAATCACGACATTGTCTTTACCAAGAGCTGCTTCGATTGAGCTCTTCATAGAGTCTGCTTGTTGGACAAGAGCATTAGAAGATTGGTCTACGACATAGTCGATATGGATTGGGAATTGAACACCTTGTGATTGCAATTCAGCCTTCGCTTTTTCAAGTTCCGCTTTGGCTTTATCCGCATTATGCAAGCTATCTTGAGCATCAGCAAAGCTAACACCATTCCACTCATCTCCTGTTGCGGCAAGCTTTTCTTCAACGAGAGTACCGAAGTCTTTCCCGCCTGCTTGCACAAATGTTGGTGGAACTAAAAGGGTACGAAGAGTTTTTGATGCTCCGTCTTTCCCGTTAACTTGAGCGCTGTAGGAAGTTCTGTCTAAAGCAAAGTTCAAAGCTTGACGGAAGTTTTTGTTTTGAAGAGCTGTCTTAGTACTGTTCTTTTGCTCATCAGACGTCTTCTTCGTATGGCCGTAGTTTTGACGGTTAACGTTGAAGTAAGCGTAGTAAACAGTAGAATCTTGTGGGGAATAAACGATGTTATCCTTGAATTTCTTCTCAATCGTACTGTAAGTTGAGCTTGTTGGGAAGAGACGAGCAGTAGATAGGTTCCCATCTGAGAAGTTACGAGCAAGATAGTCTTGGTCAGATCCATCGAAGTAAGTCAATTTAACCGTATCGATGTGAACATTTTTCTTGTCGTAGTAATCAGGGTTTTTATCCAACTCGATTTGTGATTTTGAAGTGAAGGATTTCAAAATGTATGGACCATTGTAGAGGATACCATTTGGTTTCACGCTACCAAAGTCTTTCCCAGCTGATTCCAAGAATTTTTCATTAACTGGCATCATGGTAGCAGTCGTCAATTTAGAATTCCAGAAAGATTCTGGTTGGTTCAAAGTGTATTGAAGAGTGTGATCATCAACAGCTTTTACCCCAACGGTTGAGAAGTCTTTGGTTTTCCCGTTTACATAGTCATCCAAGCCTTTGACTGAGTTTTGAACCAAGTAAAGAGCATCCGATTTTTTATCTGCTACGTATTTTAGAGATGTCACGAAATCTTGTGCAGTAACGTCAGCGTATTCATTTCCTTCTGAATCATACCACTTCGCGTCTTTTCGAAGCTTGTAAGTATAAGTCAGACCATCTTTTGAAACGGACCAGTCCTCAGCAAGAGCAGGCACTAAGTTACCGTATTGATCGTTTTCAAACAAACCATCGACCAAGTTGGTTGTAATGTCGCTTGTAGTTGAACGATTTGAAGTCAAATAGTTCAAGGAATCAGGGTCTGTACCATACACGTAGTTGTAGGTAGTCCCTTTTGACGCATTAGAAGATGAGCCACATGCAGCAAGGAAAAGCGTTGAAGCTGCGGCGACACCTGCTAAAAGAGCAAGCTTCGATTTTTTCATATTCGTGTCTCCTTTTGAATAATTTTAATTATTATACTCCAATCAATCTACAAAATAAAGTGTTTTTTGAACTTTTTTTGTATATTTACACACCAGTATACAGTGAAACCCTTGATTTTATGGGATTTTTAAGGAATAAAAATTTTTTTTAAAAAAAATTACTATTATGCTTTACATACTAGTTGAGAAAGAGTATACTGATAGTGAGCAAACTAGTATGTAAAACAAACTAGTGAAAAATGTGAAGAAAGAGGTGAGAAGGATGAAAGAGTCCCAATTACTAAAGGGAGTCTTAGAGGGCTGTGTGCTGGAGATTATTTCTAAAAAGGCTATCTATGGCTATGAATTGATCCAAAGTCTCAAAGAGATGGGATTTGATAAGATTGTCGCTGGGACCATTTATCCCCTGCTTCAAAAGTTAGAAAAACAAGGAATTATTCATGGGGAAATGAGGCCGTCTCCAGATGGTCCCGATCGCAAGTATTTTTCACTCAGTGATGCTGGAAGAGAGCGCTTAGAGGAATTTTGGTACCAGTGGCAGGAGTTAGTCACAAAAGTAGAACGTATCAAGAAGGAGGGAGAAGAATGGTAGAAAGTTATACCGAAAAAATGTCAGATGAATTGATTCATCTAAACAAAGAGGATCAAGTCTATGTGAAAAAAATGGTGGCCTATATTGGGGCCAAATCCTATTTTTATGATGATGAAGCACTCGGTGAACAACTCTACAATATGGTTTGCGACCTGAAAGTTGCTGAAAAAGAAGGCATTCGGGCGGTGGATTATTTTGGAAAGGATCCACGGGCGATGGTGGATCAAGTTCTTTCAGACTTGCCTAAACGCTCTTTAGGATCTTACGTGGGACTCGTCTTCCTACTTGGAGTGATCTTGGTTGGCATGCGTTATTTAATGGATTTTACCTGGATGACACCACTGAAAATCGAACCTTTGACCTATGTTGTCATTCTCCTCAATTTCTTGGTGTTCAGCCAGTTTATCACGTGGCTTTGGTCCAAACAGAGCTATGGTGAAATGAAGTGGTCTTGGGCTATGTTTATCAGTGTGATCAGCCTGATGGTGTTTCTGAACATTGTACGACTATGTTCGATCTATTTTGGCCACATTGGGAGTCTCTTCTTATCAGATGGTTGGGCGATTGTTCTCGCTGTCCTAGTCTTACTTTGGTTTACGGTCTTGGCTTTTAGAAGCAGGAATCGTCTGATGTCGAGTCTACTAGTCATGGCCCTGACTTTCCTAGTTACGGGATGCTGGATTCGTCTTGTGAATCAGGAAACTGCTCATTTAATAGGCTGGTTACTTCCTCTCATGGGACTAGTCCTGACCCTTATTGTATTTTGTCTCCAAAGAAAGAAGGAAGAAGCATGAAATCAGCAATGTATTTTGAAGAAACGCAGGCCTTGATGCAAACCTTTAGCCAGGAGGACCAAGCCTATTTCCAAGATCTCTGGGATTATTTCAATTTTGCAGGTTTCTTATATGAGGAGAAAGCCTTAAGAGAGCAGGTCTATAATCTAGCGCTAGATTTTTCGCAAGCAGGAGCGGATGGCTTAACGGCCAAGGACTATTTTGGTCTCGATCCAAAGGGAATGGCAGACCAAATCATCGAAAATATGCCCAAAGAATCGACGCGGTCTGTTTTGAAATATGGGGCTATCTTTTCAGGTATTGTGATATTTTATCGCCTCTTAAGTGATTTTGCTTCTCAAGCGGTCCTTGTGATCAAGCCACTAGTCTATTTGACAGACATCATTTTGGGACTCCTAGCTGTTGGGATCATCTTCTATCTCCTTCGTCGTCTCATTTTTGCGGAGGAAAAAACGAAAAAAGCAATTTATGTAGTCTTTGTTCTAGTTCTAGGATTCTATTTTGTCGGTGAAATAGTAGGCGTCCGCTTCTTGCCTGCTTTTGCTTGGTTTGTAGTCCCTAGTCCTTGGGATGCCCTTCTCATGACAGGGGCTAGTGGAGCTCTCATTCTTTGGCAATGGAAAGAAGAGTTTGGACGAGCTTTCATCTTTCCTATCATCGCCTTTTTAGTGGTTGGATTCCTACATCGCTGGACCTTGGCACAAGGAGTTCAGAATCTTGGTATGACGGTTCTTCTGCCCACAGTGATCATCGTCTTTGGGCTAGTTATTTATTATTGGTTTACGATTCGTGCTTTGAAAAAGAATAGGACGGAAAGTGATAAATAGTAAGAAAAGGGGGGCTGGGACAAAAGTCCTAGCCTCTCAATTGTTTTTGGATTGTCAAGCAAGACGCAGTAGTTGAGTGCTCAAAGCACTGCTTTGAGGTGGTAGATAGGACTTGCTAAGCAAGTTTCCTAAGTAGTTGTTCGCTTTTCAAGTTCCAAAGATGCCCTACTCAACTGTGCGGAGGTGGGACGACGAAATCGAATTCTGACGAATTACCGATTTCTGTCCCACTCTCTTTCTTGTTCAAGTATGATAGAATAAACTCATTAGATGGGAGAATAGATATGAATTTATTTCGAAAAAAGGGACTTGGGCAAGTACACCCGGGTCTAAATCGCCATTTACGATTGTGGGATTTGATTATTTTAGGAATTGGTGCCATGGTGGGGACAGGGATCTTCACGATTACAGGGACTGCAGCCGCGAATTTAGCTGGTCCAGCCTTGATCATTTCGATTGTGATTGCGGCTTTTTGCGTTGGCTTATCTGCCCTCTTCTTTGCTGAATTTGCATCTCGCATCCCTTCAACTGGTGGGGCCTATAGTTACCTCTATGCCATCTTTGGAGAGTTTCCAGCCTGGATTGCCGGTTGGTTGACCGTGATGGAATTTATGACAGCTGTATCAGGGGTGGCTTCAGGTTGGGCCGCGTATTTCAAGGGCTTGTTGGCCAATCTTGGCTGGAGTCTGCCGACGGCTTTAAACGGGACTTTTGATCCAGCTAAGGGAACTTATGTGGATCTCTTGCCTATTTTGGTCATGGTCCTCGTCACAGCCTTAGTTCTTATGAATGCAAAAGCGGTCTTACGCTTTAATTCCTTGTTGGTCTTACTCAAGTTTTCCGCTCTTGCCTTGTTTATCCTTGTCGGGATTTTTCATCTAAACCCTGGCAACTGGGCAAACTTTGCCCCTTATGGATTTGGCGAAATCTATGGTGGTCAGACAGGGATTATGGCTGGAGCTTCGCTCATGTTCTTTGCCTTTCTAGGTTTTGAGTCCATTTCCATGGCGGTCGACGAAATCAAGGAACCACAAAAGAACGTCCCTCGTGGGATTGTCCTCAGTCTTTTGATCACAACTGTTCTTTATATCTTGGTCACCCTGGTTTTGACCGGTATGGTTCCTTTTAAGAACTTAAATGTAGATGATGCAGTAGCCTTTGCCCTCCGTCAGGTCGGAGCCGGCTGGGCTGGAAATTATGTATCGCTGGTAGCGATTTTGACCCTAATTACTGTCTGCATTTCCATGACCTTTGCCCTCTCACGGATGATTTATAGTTTGGCGCGGGATGGTCTCTTACCAAAAGCTATGAAACAGCTCGATCCAAAAACCAGAATTCCAAAAAATGCAACACTAGTAGCTGGATCGATAGCTGCCATTGCTGGTGGAGTCTTTCCACTTGCAAGTATCGCTTCCTTTTTAAATATTTGTACCTTGGCTTACCTGGTTATGTTGGCCCTTGCCCTCTTGAAATTGCGCAAGGAACACGGGGCTCCTGGACCTGGTGAATTTAAAACACCCTTGGTTCCAGTCTTGCCAATCCTATCGATTGTGGTCTGTCTGTCCTTTATGACCCAGTATTCCCTATCGACCTGGCTGGCCTTCGGAGTTGCTCTCTTGATTGGTGTCGGAATTTATTTCGGTTATGGCTATCGCCATTCAGAAGAAAATCAATAAAAGATGAAAGCTAGAGTAGAAGAACTCTGGCTTTTTGTATAGGGAAAGCTCTTTTTTTGGTATAATAAAGGGAGAAAGTTAACTAGATAACAAAGGAGAAAAACATGACATTTGAAGAGATTTTACCAGGCTTAAAGGCTAAGAAAAAATATGTGCGAACCGGTTGGGGTGGAGCAGAAAACTATGTCCAATTGTTTGATACCATTGAGCAAAATGGGGTGGCTCTAGAAGTGACACCTTATTTCCTCATCAATGTCTCTGGTGAGGGTGAAGGTTTCTCCATGTGGAGTCCAACCCCTTGTGATGTCTTAGCGACAGATTGGGTGGAAGTCCATGACTAAAAGGGTCTTGATTACAGGAGTGAGCTCCGGGATTGGTTTGGCTCAAGCTCGTCTCTTTCTAGAAAAGGGCTACCAGGTTTATGGGGTGGATCAGGGAGCGGATCCACAGTTAGCGGGTGCTTTCCATTTCTTACAACGGGACTTAACTCTTGATTTGACGCCAATTTTTGACTGGTGTCCAGAGGTCGATGTCTTGTGCAATACGGCTGGGGTCTTGGATGACTACAAACCGCTCCTTGAGCAAAGCGCTCAGGAGATTCAGGAGATCTTTGAGATCAACTATGTGACTCCGGTAGAGCTGACACGGTATTATCTGACTAAAATGTTGGAGAAGAAGCAAGGGATTATCATCAATATGTGCTCCATTGCTTCTAGCCTAGCAGGAGGTGGCGGTCACGCTTATACTTCCTCCAAGCATGCTTTAGCAGGTTTTACCAAGCAGTTGGCTCTAGATTATGCAGAAGCTGGTATTCAAGTCTTTGGGATTGCTCCTGGGGCTGTCAAAACAGGTATGACCGCAGCGGATTTTGAACCAGGTGGATTGGCTGACTGGGTAGCCAGTGAAACCCCCATCAAGCGCTGGATAGAGCCAGAAGAAGTGGCGGAAGTCAGCCTCTTTTTGGCTAGTGGAAAGGTGTCTGCCATGCAGGGGCAAATCCTGACGATTGATGGTGGTTGGAGTTTGAAGTAGGAGGATGAAAAAACAGGAGTTAAAATCTTGCTAAGAAATATAATTGTTTTTTCCTTAAAAACACAGGGATAATAACAATTATGAAGATAACTGAGGGTAAGTTCAGAAGAACTTTTTGAATGGGCTACCTGAAACCTTAAGAGATTGTTTTAGAAGAAACGAATAGTACAATTGATTTGCTAAGTTATTGTGGAATGAAGGTGAAGTCATGATTAAATTAGTGAATGTTACTAAATGTTTTAGTGATGGATCGAATGTCAGATATATTTTCAAAAATTGTAATTTTGAATTTAAAAAAGGTAGCACGACTGCAATAGTTGGCCGTTCTGGATTAGGAAAAACTACTCTTGTTAAATTAATATTAGGGATTACCAGTTTAAATGAGGGGGATATCTTAGTCTGTGGTAGTTCCATTTTAGATATGAAAAATTTGAGTAAGGTAAGGCGTAGGAATATTGGCTGTGTCTTCCAAAACTTTAATTTGATTTCAGGTTTCACGGTGAAAGAGAATATTCTACTTCCAAGATATTTTTTTGAAAATGGAGAGAATAACATTAACGAAATTTGTAACACTCTAGGTCTTTCAAAGGAAATGTTAAGCAAGAGTATTGATAAGATTAGTGGAGGTGAAAAACAAAGAGTTGCCTTGGCAAGAGCTCTTATTAATAATCCAGAAATATTGATAGCAGATGAACCTACTGGTAATTTAGACGCTGCTAACGAACAAAATATAATAGAATTGTTGAAGCGGATCAATGAGGAGTTAGGTATCACGATTATAACAGTAACTCATAGTGATAAGGTGGCGAATAGTATGCAGTCTATTTGCACAGTTGTTGATGGCAAAATTGAGTACGTAAGGAGATGATAAAATGAATCATTCCATATTATTCATTGCTAAAAGAGATTTAGAAGTTAACAAACGAAGATATAGATTAGTTCGATTGTCAATAGCGATCTCTGTTTTGCTAATTGTTTTAGTGATGCTCATTTCTAATTCTTTCTATAATAAAATGATTAAAGAAATGACTGTAGCAAATAAAAATGTTGTTACTGTTGCCTTTGGTAATAAAGAAAATTCTCTGAATTATAAAGCTTTACCTTTATTTTCTAGTGATGATATTGATCGAGTTAAAAAAATTGATGAAGTAAAAAATATTACAGGTGTGAAACTACTATTTACGGATGATATCAAATTCCAAAATGGCAAAACATCGGTTTCCAATACCATCCATTGTTTAGAAGAAAAGTATTTAAAAAACCTGAATATTAGAATTGCTGAAGGAAAATTTCCAGAGAAGGACAATGAAATATTAATCGGAGATTCCGTACACAAGGCTACATCAATGAATGTCGGAGATACGGTGACTATTAAGATTGATAATCATTATGTAAAATTTGTAATTTCTGGCATTATAGACAAGCAAGAAGCGCAGTTATTTTCTACCTTGCCAACAGAAATAAATCAAATGATGGCAATCAATGTAAAAAGTAGTAGCGTTTCATCAAATAAGTATTACTATCTGAATGCTACTGTAAAAAATGGAACCGATTTAAATGAAGTAGCAAACAAGATCGAAAAGACTGTTTTAAAAAATGAAAATTTAAAACAATCTTTATCAGGGACAGGATTAGATGTTGTTGTAGCAACACAACAGGATGTTATCAATATGCTATCCAGATGGTTTTCCTACATCGACCTTTTTATCCTCTTAATCATAGTTCTTATCTCTATTGTAGCGATTATTAATATCATCAATATTCTAGCCATTACCATTCAGGAGAATCATAAACAGATCGCAACTTTTAAAATCATCGGTGCATCTGATCGACAGATAAAAAGAATATATTTATTTGAAAGCTTTATGATGGGAGTACGAGGTACAAGCGCGGGATTGGTGATAGGAATTGCTATTTCTTATTTGATCATCTTTTTGAGTGGATTGCCACTAGATATTGAACTTACCAGATTGTTGTTCCCGGTATTAATAGGGATACTCACTTCAGTTTTTGCAGGATTATTGGTATCTAGAAAAATTACTAAAATTGATATTGAAAAGGTATTAAATCAATAGAGAAGAAATGATTAGGGTCAATAAGAGATGGTGTTGCAAAAAGAATAGCTATACTGGTTTCACTATCGACTGAGCTTTGAATGAAAGTAGGAGGATTTGATGGAAATCAAAAATCACTTTGGCGTCTACGGAGTCTGTCTTCAAGAAGGGAAACTGCTCTGCATTGAAAAAACGAGAGGACCTTATCAACATCGTTTTGATTTACCGGGTGGTAGCCAAGAACTAGGGGAAGGGCTGACTGAGACTCTCAGGAGAGAAGTTCTGGAAGAGACAGGTTATACGCTAAGTCATTATTCAAATCCTAGGATGTATGACATGATGGTTCAAGAAGAGGGCAAGACTTCTGTCTAAGACGGTTGATTGAGCGGTCAATATGGGTTGAAAAAGTAAAATAATAAAGTAAAATAATAAGGATAAAATGAGTCTAGTAAAACCGCTAGGCTCATTTTCTATTTTAGCTTTATGGAAAGGGAATCTTATGGTATGATAGCCTAAAAGGGACCTGTAATATGGAGGTCAAACTATGGAAAGAGAGACTCAAAAAGGAGAAGGGATGCTAGTATTAACAGACACAGATCCAGCTATTTCAAGCGAAGATTTTTTACAATTTGAGGAGATTCTTGGAAAGAAATTGCCAAAATCTATGATGGATTTTTATCTCAAGTACAACGGTGGCCAGCCCCAAGTAAGGGGTGTTCACGATGATTATCATCTCTTTCCTTTCAATTCCTTTGATTCACTTGAAGAGATGAGGAAGTCTATGAAATGGTTTGACGATGAGGCTGTGCCTACGGGATTTAAGGCTACAGACCTTCTCCATTTTGCCTATGATCCTGGATCAGGCAACTATGCTCTTTCTTTAAGGGCAGAAGATTATGGCAAGGTTTACTTCTATGTTTTAGAAGAAAAAGCTGAGTTGTATGGTCAATGGCCATCTTTTGAGGTTTTTTTGAATTCCTTTGTTGAAGAGTGAGACTAAAAAGGAGAAGAGATGCGGAAACACCAAGAACTTTCACTAGAGCAGATCATCGAGCAGGTGCGCGTGGACAAGTTGGTATCAGATGATTTTTGCCTCTATGGCAAGGAGGATGGAGAACTAGCACTAGCTAGGTCCTATTGGGTATCAAATTATCCGGATGTCGTGGAAGACCGTGATATTTACCCTGCTGATGCAGTGGAGCAAGATCTCCAGCTAGTCTACTATGGAGAGCAGTTGATTGATGTTCTTTCGGTTGCACTTGAAGAAAAACCAGAGGCTAGTCACCAAGACTTGGTCGACGCTTTGAATTATTATAATCAGCACGATAACTTTATGTCCTTTAATGATTAGCTAGGCCGATTAGAGAAATAGCATCCGAAAGGAGGAAAGATAGTGATGAGAGAATATAAATTTAATATCCATAACGAGATGTATGTAGCAATTCCAGAGGAAAGAGAAAAGGTCTGCCTTGCTTTAAGTGATTCTTTAGAGGTTATCAATGAGGAGTTGACTCCGTCTTATAAAGCAAAATTCGATAATCTACTGGATCAATCATCAGTATGGTATCCAAAAGCTTTGGAAAAAATTCAGGAGGAATTTCCAGAACTAGCGCACGCCAGACTCCTATCCATTTTTATCTTGTCTGAACAGACGGACATAGACCTGATTTTTGGTTTGGAATTTGGACTAAGAGAGGACTCGGAGCATGGTAGAGGACTTAAATTCTCCCTCAATAGTCTTGAAATTTTAGAATATGGTTTAGGGGAAGTCGCTTACTACTAGGTCTAATCGATAACAAAAGAAGCACTAGAAAATGGAGCAGGATATGGTTGAGAAAGATGGGATTATCATAAAGGATGGCCAGGTCATCCTAAACAGTGGTGAGAAGCTATCGATTGAAAATCTAATAGAGGAAGCGAGTAGGATTCGTTTCATTAGTAATCAGCACTTTAAGGATACAAGCATCAGAATACTAGAGAGTTCACGAGTCATATTTGAAAACTGTATCTTTGAGAATGTCGTTTTTAAAAACTGTGATTTTAGGGAAATCGGCTTTAAAAATCATACAGTTATTCGAAACGGTACTTTCAAAAGCTGCAATTTAAATGGAACATTATTTTATGACAGTCACATTCTATCGTCAACCTTCCTTTCTTGTCAGATGAAGCGTCCTTTTTTGGAAAATGTCAGCGAGATGAGAGATTGTCTCTTTAAAAAGTGTAGGATGAACGATATTTACTTTCCCCTACCAGAATTTCAGTATAATAAAATTGTTGGAAAACTGTCTGAATGTACCTTTGGTTCGAAAACAAAGAAAGTAGAAAAGTTGTATGCAGATCTATCAGAGGCTCATCTTAGTTTTGTCGAGTTTACAAGGTGTGATTTAACGGAGACCATTCGTCCCGTGGATCCAGATATTCTCTATATAAAAAATCTGGGTGAACGGTCAAAGAAAGCTCAGGAAAAAATTGCGACGATCCAAGATGATAGAAAAAGGCGAGCTCTTTCTATCTATACAGAGAGTTGGATAAATGAAAAGTATGTGGATTACTTGATGAGTCGCAAAGATTACAAATGGGCCTGGGATGATTATTTTGAGGATGTGTCTAGGTGTTTGGGACTTGAATGGAAGTAACTAGCTCTTGTTTGAAAAATGACTGAGATAGTTGCAAATAGGTAAGCAAGAAAAGGGAGATCGGATAGAGAAATGACAGTCAATATCGATGAATTAGTGAAGGAGCTTGGTTTTTTTGTGGTGCCTACAGAGGAGAAACCATTTAGTTTGGATGAAGCCCGTTTCAACCTTTTGGCATATTTAGAGGATTATTCCAAAATGGGATTTTCTTTTGTCAAACTAGCTAATGAACTAGTCGAACTAAGGAAAAATCAGGAGAGCTATAGGCTTTTTGGCCAGTGTTTTTTAGGTGCCTTTGTGATTAGAGAACAGGGGCAGGTCTTCTTACTTTGCAATCAAGAAGGAAGGGAAATTTTTCAAGAAGATAGAGTTTATGTCAATTCTTCCTTACATACTTTTGTTTCCTCTTATTCGCTCTTTCTATCAAGCATCTTTCTTTTGAAAGCAAAGTTTTATGAGATTGAGCAAGATGAAGTCGAAGAGATTGCAGCAAACTTGAAGGATCAAGTACTTGCCTTAGAAAAGCCCCTTGAACAAGAAGTTCCTTTCTGGGAGCACATGGCCTATTTGATAGAAGATGATGGAATCGTTCTAAGAGATGATCTCTTTCATATCTTAAATAAAGAGCAGTAGGAATTAATTATGGAGAAAAAATTGCCCCAGATAAAGATTCGTGAGTGGAATGAAAAGCCAAGAACAAAACTTCGATTTATTAAAATTGGTGATATTTTTTGCTATCAATTTTCGGAGGAAATGTTTGTATTTGGTCAAATCCTTGGAAAAGTGAATGTTGGTCATGTCATCCAATTTTTCGATTTCTTTCAAGCAAGTCCTACTATAACAGTTGAGGAGCTAAGTCGTGCTCAATTTATAGGTAAGCCCATCATTGTAGATTCCTACACCTTGTTTGATCGAAATCCAGTATGGTCTTGGCAGATAATTGGTCATCAAGTGGATTTTGATCCAAGCCCTTTTAAGGATTTAGCCTTTAAATGGGGAGATCCAAATGGTTCTCACTTTGGGAAGGTCTGGCTAGATGGTAGGCGGGAACCTAAGATTTTTTCTAGGGAAGAAGTTGAGGACCTAGACTGGGAAGCCTGTGTCGGAAGTATTGTTTATAACAGAATCTTGGAAGAAGAACTGGACAAGCAAATGAAATAAAGGAGTTTTAGATGGACTATGTAGATGAGTTAACTTCAGGACGTACGCCCTTGGTAAAAAAAGTTGCGAAAAAAATTTTAAAGGGTAAACTAAAAGGATATGGACCATTCTTGCATCAGGCCTTGGAAGGGGAGATGGAAAAGCCTAAATCATGGGAATCACAAATGTACTTGCTCTACGCCATGGCCGCAACGGATTGCACAGAAGAAGTCCCCTATCTCAAGTCGTTGCTGCTGAGAGATATTCCAACCCCTGTAACCTACCGCTCTCTAGCAGTAGCGATTGCTTATCTAGAAAATTTAGAAACAGAGAACTTGTCTTTCGTTTATGAGTCCTTGGAATCGAATAACTCTTTGCAAGCTGCTGGCGCTTGTGCAGCACTCTATATGAGAAAGATTGTGCTGAAAGATGATGATTTTGAGAAGATCATGACCTTTATCACCAAGGATGTTTATTTGGAAAATATAAGAGGAACAATCGCTCCTTTTATGTTCATTTTGGCTGCATCTTATCTATATCCAGAACAGAATCGCCAGAAAATTGTAGACTTTTCTCGTCAATTTAATGAAGTACATATAAATACAATCATTGATGATGTATCCAAAGGAAAGGACGGCAGGAGGGTCAGTCTATTCTAAAATCTCCTTAAAGAGGGAAACAATAACTCTTAAAAACAAGACTTTTATTCATTTTAAAAAAAGGAGTTCATATTGTGAAATGGTTTGAAAAAGCAGTGGGCAGGGAAAAGATTATTCATCTGTTTGATGGTGATTTGGAATTGAAGAATGTATTTCTTGATACTGTATTATGTTACGATTACAAATTAGATCTTGTCCTTTATGTATTTGATTTGCCAACGAATTTCCCTGAAAAGTGGCAGAAAAGTGCATTTAATGCCATAAAAATTAATTTAGAGTTTTTTAATTTAGATGAAATCCATTTTTATTCTAAGGGGATTCATAAGGTGAATGGTCAACTGAAACTGCTCTTTTTAGAAAAGAAGGTTGAATTCAATTTTATAAACCAAAATGATGTGATGTTATCGGGATCTTCTGACCTTGTTAGAATTGCTGAGATTGGTCCTGTGAAGATTGATACTTAAAGATGTATTCCTAGCTTACTTGCGGAGATTCTGGATGATCAAACAATCCTCTATTGCTAGGAGGGAGACCACGACTATGGGAAAAAGTGAAGGAAGAGCACAAACATTAGACCTTGACCTAAGGCTAAACCTTTCTACAAGAAAAAAACTGCGAGACCACGAATATGAAGTTAGAGTATTTCGAATTAGATAAGCCCTATGTGGAAAATCAACAGAGGATTGAGGAGCTGATGGACTTAGCTGCGCTAACCTACGAGGAAGCTAGAGTTGAAGATTACCGACAGAATTGGAAAGACCTGCGAAGAGCATTCGTATATGAATCCAAATGCATGACCTCTATGGTAGAGCGCCTCTTTAAACCAGTTGTGACCAAGCATTGTTGGAAAATCATCGTAGAATGTGTAGATACGATTAGCAATCCAGCTATCATGAATCTACTTGGTGTCTATACTGTTCAGGTCTTATTTGATTTTTCTAATTATGAAAGCTCGAGTCCATTGGAACAGAAAAAGCTGCTCTTAGAGGCCTTGTTAAAAGGAGTAAAGCGCGTGTTTGAGGAGCTCTCTATTCCATACTCCTTGATAGAGGATGTAGTCAATGAAATAGAGAAAAACGATTATGAAAATAGCTGGGAGTGGAAGAGGAAGAAGATCCAATCCACGATCTTTTCCATTCAAGTGGAGCATCAGCTGGATAAGGTGGATTTGTTTTGGAAGATAGAGCAAAAGGATAAGAGCATCCGTCAGTTGATTCAATCCTACCCTGCTCATGAGATGGACTATGGGGCTAAGCTTGGTAAACTGGAAGCAAAAGGTAACTTCCTATATCTGTTGGATAAAGAGAATGAGGTTGTGAGCAAAATTTCTGTTTCAGAATGATGGAGCACAAACAATGAGTGACTTAAAAAAGAGATTATCTTTATTAAAAGTAGAAAAACGAATCAATCAGTTGAAGGGGATTAAGGATGTTCATTTTCTGACCGATAAACCTAAAGAAATTGCTTGGTATGCTGGGGAGTTGAATCCTATAGACTCTCCGCTTCCTTGTCTTTATGAGTTTCCTGTTACCCTTGAGACTAAAGATCTAAGTAGACCAATTCAAAGTCTTGTTGGCAATAGCAGTCGGTTTATCCTAGTTTTTTGGGAGTTTTCACCAGTTTACGTCTTGTTTCAAATGGAGTCTTTGGATGACTTTTTGCCCTCTTATTCTACTGAATTTTCTACCAGAGACATGACGCTTTTCTTTCGAGACCAGGAAAAAGTATTGGATCTCCATTTAGCGGAGGATAAAGTAGAAGTGAGAGTCTTGGAGAATAAGGCTAAGAACCCGTAGGTTCTAAATATAGAATTAGTCGATGAAAGAGACAGAGAGGAAAGAATGCCATTCTTGGAAAGACAAATGGTAAAGGAAGATTCTAATGTGTGAAAAAGAATATTATTATTATGGCAATAGTGAGTTTATGACAGGCCTAGGAGTTATTTATACAGAGTTTACTGGTCAGCGTGCAAGTCGACAAATTAACGTTTTGAATGGGCACTCTTATGCTTCCTCTTGCCTACAGGATTATGTTCCAGAAGTAGGGTTTCTACTCTATGATGGTCGAAAAGATGAGTTGGATCTATCAGACTCCATCAAGATTAGTCAAGAGGAATTTGAACGAATTTGGGCTCAGGCTGTCGCTAGCGGTCAGAATGATACCTAATCGTCAGTTGAAAATAGCCAAATATAATCCCAAAAATGTGAGAGGAGTCTAATAATGATGTTCAATTTGTTGAAGGAATTTGTAGAAGTCTATCATAGAAACAAGGGCTTAGGAGAGCTTGTATTTACTAGTGACTGTCTCCATGTCGAAAAGCCAGATTTGTCTGGTCAATTGAAAGAGTTCTACCAACATTTGAGCTTTGAGGAAGAAGCTTATTTTAGAGGAGCTCCCTATGATCTTGCTCTAATTCCTCTCCCTCTATGTGAAGCTGCATCAGAAGGATGGCAGGATACTAGCTGGAAAGAGAGTTATGTGGTTTTTGCTCACATGATGGGGGATGAGCCAATTTTTTGTGATCTAACTAGCGAGCTTAGTCCTGTATTTGGCAAGATTCCTGGGAATTCCAAGCTCTATTGCTTAAGCCCCTCTTTATCTACTTTCTTGTCTACTTATAGTCAGATGAAAAAGCTAGAAATCACCAAGTTTGAGAATGACATCTACATTGATGAGGACTTGTCGGACTATAAAGAAGGTTTTTTAACAGGAATCATGGCTATTATCGAGGAGCAACTTCCTGAAGCCTATCGAAAAGACTTTATTGAATTTATGCTTGGCTAAAGCCAAAGATGAAGAGATGAGAAGCAAATGAAAATGAAGAATTTTTTAAAATGTTGTGAAGATCTGGTCATACAAGAAAGTGGGGCCTCAGCTCTTGAACTAGAAAAACTCAAAGCCAGACAGTTTCCGCGAGCTCACTTGGATTTGCTCTCCATAACCAATGGCTTGGAATTTTATGGTTGCTATTATCGCTTGTTTGGGACGGATTCTACTCAAGCTATTACGCTAGATTCCTGGAATTCGGATGAGGTATGGAAAGACGTCTGGAGAGATTATGTATCAGACTACTATTTTTTTGGTATGTCTGCTATTGGAGATCAATTCGCTTATAGATTGAAGGATGGGAACATTCAAAGTCATCAAGTTTATTATTTAGATGGGATTACTATGGATGTCATCGAGATCTACGACAGTTTTGAAGCATTTTTTGAGAGGGAATTTGTTCTGAAAGCCCAAGGTGGGATGGAATCTATTTTTGTTTCTGCTAGGGAACGATTTGGAAATCTAGACCTCTCCAGAAGCTGTATTTATTCCCCTTCCTTAATGATAGTGAATGATCCAAGTGTTGAAAATCTCATGCTTTTACCGACAAAGGATGTCATGACCATCAATGGGGATTTGTTTGTTCAATTGTCTGATTCAGAGGAGTCTATTACGAAACTAGAGCAATATCTAGACGCTTCGGGTAGAGCCAGAGTCAAGGTCATTTTTGATCGAGATTGAGCAAGCAGGATATAGTTTATTTAGAAAAAATACTCTGAAGATTCGTGATTTTAACCTTTTGGCGACAATCGATGATTTAGTCTTCTAGTCAGGGTGTCATTGTAAAATGATTTAGGTTGAAAATAGAAAACGAAGCATTTTATTCATGAAAAGAGGTGAATAATGACCAGTTTAGATAAATATTTAGAGATCATTAAAAAAGGATTTTCCGAAAGAGAGAATCTAATGGCAATGGAGCCTCTGCATTCTATTGAAGAGATTGCACCATTATTGGATGAAAAATTGACTTATAATGAATTCATCGATATCAATCGCTTATTAAGACAAAAGTACATTGTCGAAAACCCAGAGGAGATGCTGAAAGATGTAGATTTTAACCAGCTTTCTTTACCTAGCAATACGAGGGTGATTTACTTGATGGGAAGTAAATCTGATGTGCTAGACTTTTCAAAATATGAACAAGTAGAAAAGATTTTAATAGTTGGGGCTAGAAAAGTAAGAAAGATCATCTTACCCCAGAATGATTGTGTGAAAGCTCTAGGGATATCTTCCATGACAAATTTGGAAACGATAGAGAACATTTCTTTTCATAAAGGCATGCGTTATCTGCACTTTGATTATGGTGTAAAGTTGCCAAACTTTTCTTTTATTAGAGATTTAAATCAGTTACTCTATCTTTCATTTACGGCAAATAAAAAATTACCAGAATTGGATTTTATCCATCCATCTAGTGAGCTCCGTTTTTTAGATTTTGTTGACACATCTATTTTTAACTATGCATCAACAGTTAGCTACCTGAAGAGTCTGAAACATCTTCGTTTTTTAACAACGGGAAGAACGAATCAAAAGCAAAGGGATCTTCTTAGAAGCGAGTTACCACATGTTTGCATGCGTGAGGAGTAAAAAATGCCTTTAATCCAGCTTTTTATGACCGATGTCTTCATAATAAACGAACCTTTAGTCCCGTTGTTTAAGTAGGAGGAAATATGACCCATACGAATCTAGCAAAAGAAACCTTACTCCAGTTTATGCAGGCTATGTATTCTTGGGAGAGGAAAGCCACTAGGAGCCTAAGAAACCAAGCCGATAAAGAGATGTTGAAGGATGAATTAGCTGCTATATTTGATCAGTTTTGTAGATCTAAAAAAACACTCAGAGAAAGGGAAATATCTTTATCTGTTCGATTTCCATTTGACTATAAATTAGAAACGCATCCCATCGTTGCTGAAGAGCATGACGTGAATCAAACTTACTTCTATATCAAGGAGAATCGTTCTGGTTTAGAAACTCTCTATCGTTTTCGAATGGTGTTTCAAAAGGGGAAATGGTGGATTGATAAGAAAGAATGGCTTGGTGATGGGAAGTGGATCAATTCTTCCTTGTGATATACTGGATAGTATAGGAAGTTGGGAAGAGAAGCACTTCAAAATACAGTAGTAGTTGGATTAGGCAATGACAAGTGTAAGTAATGAAATGTTAGAGGTCAATATGAATAAAACACTTTCAAATCAAAAAAGAAAATTAACAACCATTAGAAATCAAATACTCAAGGCGAGAGATTTTCACTTAGAGCCAGAAAACCTATCTAATACTGAAGCCATTTTAACAGCTCTAAAATCTGATAAGAAAAGCGTTAAAGTTAACTATGAAGAAAATGGTGAGATAAGATCATACCTGTATAATCATGTAGATATGATTGATTCTATAAGTCCGTATCCTCTAGTCTCTAATTTTATAGAAAGTAAAACATCTGAAACCTATCAATCTTTGCTAAATGGCTGTTTTTGTTCTGTAATGGCAGACATGGCTTCTGCTAAATATTTGGCTAAAGGGGGCTCAAACTTTGATACAGATATTTGTTTAAATATCTTATTTGCCCTTGCCTATTTGGATGATATGTATGTAGAGTTTTTAATTGATAAATTAGCCTATTTTAAAGAAGCTCAAGTTGAAAAAGGGAAAAAAGTTATTTTCTTTTCAGCCAAGAGTTTATTGCCTTTAGTCGTTTTTCTTTATGGAAATGGTAAGGGTGATCGACTTGCTAACCTACTGGAGAATGCTTGTGATGCCAAATATCAACCCTTGGACAAGAATCCTTATCAGAATGTGAATGATACCTATAAACAGGTTATGGAAACTATTTTTTCAGAGGACGATGATGTTTTTAGAGAAACAATTTTATCCATGTGTGATTATCATTTAGCAAATACCAGAGATAGTCATTTAGTAGATTTCAATACCTTACTCTGGCAATATTTCCCAATTGAAATCTTGGTTTTATTAAAAGAACGTCAGAAAAAAGGTCTCTCAATAGATGGAATTAGGCATCCCTTGCTTGATGACTTTTTACCCTATTTCATGGATGACTTTCAGATATCCGAGCAAAATAAGATGATTTTAGGAACAATCTTAGACTAGTTGTTTATAAAATATGGAAAATATACATACCCAATTTATCGCTATGACAATTGAATCAAGTCGGGATTACTGGTTTAAGATAAACGAATATCAGGCTATTCAAGTACAAATTTATCTAACTTAAGATAAAACTAATTTTCTTACTGTGAAAATTTGTAAGAGGGGATTTTTCTTTTGATCAATTAAATGATGATTTTAGAAAGGAGACTATATGCCACTCATAGAAGAATTAACATCAAAGCGTTCACCTTTAGTTAAGAAAGCAGCTAAGAAAATTTTAAAGGACAGACTAAAAGGATATGGGCCATACTTACATAGTGCTTTAGAGGCGGAGATAGAAAAAAAAAGAGCTTGGGAAACTCAAATGTACTTGCTCTACGCTATGGCCGCAACAGATTGTGCAGAAGAAATTCCCTATCTGAAGTCATTGATTCTAAGAGACATTCCAACACCTGTAACCTACCGCTCTCTAGCATTAGCCATTGTCTATCTAGAGAATTCAGAAATAGAGAATTTATCATTTGTTTATGAGTCCTTGGAATCGAATAGCTTCTCGAAAGCTGCAGGTGCTTGCGCTGCTATTTATATGAAAAAGTTAGTACTTAAAGATGATGATTTTAATAGAATTATGTCTTATGTAACTCAACCTAAATACCTTGAGCATATTGGCAAAGTCACAAATCCATTTTTATTTATCTTAGCAGCATCTTATTTGTTTTCTGAGAGCAGTCGAGAGAAAATTTTAATCTTTTCAGAACAATTTGACGTTCAATTAGTAAAAGATATTATTTCGGATGTTAAAAAAGGAAAAGATGGAAAGCGTATTAACTTTTTTTAAGGGTACTTTATTATGAATAAATTTGATATTGATTTGGATTCTGTCGTTCTAACATCTACATATATTTTGGTTGATAAACAACCCATTTTACATGTGATATATGAAGATGATGGTAGTGGAATTTCTTGGCAATTTCATTGTGGAAATGGTGATTATTCTATGGATAAACTTCGTTTAGTATCCTTTCGGGATATTCTTGCTTTAGATGCAACAATTGAAAAACTTTATGACTTACCGGTAAATCATGAAGCAACAAGAAAATCAGTACAGGACAAATGGCAATATTCCGCTTTATAACTCTTTTAAACATTTGTCAGGAAAAGTAAAATAGCATGCACTGACGGTTATTATGTTCGTATTTGAAGTTAAAACTTAATGACTAGAACAGGCTTAGTAATGCAGTTACTTTATTGTGAATATAGCGCTCCTCTCGATGGTGCGCGTTTCCTGGTGCGTGCCTAAAATCTTTATAAGCTAATAAGAGAGAGCTAGAAACGCGTTGTACTGAAGGTAATATAATCTGTGGTATGACAAGATTCTATGTCAACACCCCTACGACAATCTAGGCAGACACACAAGCAGAATCAAAACGGGTTTTCAGCCCATTAGACCTTTTACAGGCCCAAGGCGGTGGTCGGCGTAATGAACTGACCGAAGAACCAGTCAATAATTATCAATCGAATCACACCGACCAGTTTTAATATGTTGTGGTAATCCTAGGAGCTACAAGAAAATCCCTCACAAGAACCGGTTATAGAAAGCCAAGACCAAACTGAAAAAATACCGGCAAAACTGATAGCCTTTCATCCAACGAAACGAGCGTAAGCCAACTAATTCAAGGCTATCGCTATCTGTATAAGCAAAATCAGTTAGTTGCTGAAGCACCATTGCAAATCACATGTGCGGAAGGTAATCTAGCACTTACCCAAGCCAACTGGGCTGATGCGATATACTGGCTGTATCAGGAAGATGATTTCACCCCAACAGCACGTTATGAAAAAGGCCAGTTACATTACACTGTTGCCGACCAGGTAGGGACGATTACCGAACTTTTAACCGAAGACGGGTATATCGACTACAGGCAGAAATTGAACCTATGGGACGAAGCAGAGATTGACGGTCACCGCCATTATGCTGCAAATGATTCAAACCCTTTAAAATGTAACCACCGTTTTGTAGGGCAATAT
>NZ_JUPI01000006.1 GCF_001074805.1 Streptococcus parasanguinis
CTGATCGCGACTGTAGGCGACATTGCGGATAAAGAATTTAACAACCGTGTAACTCCTCCAGAAACTCCAGAATTCAATCCAGAAAAATATGTTCTAAACGAAAAAGAATTTGATTTGACTGGAACTTCATTATTAGATGATGATAAAGAGTTGGCAGACAAGTACGCAGATACCAATGCGAACCCATATGCGGACGATGCATCTAATAACGAAAAAGCGAATATCAATACTAAGACTGTTAAACCAAAAGATAAATTGGTTTACCAAGTATGGCTTGACACAACTAAGTTTGATGCAAACAACAAAGACAATATCCAATCAGTAGGAATCACAGATGACTACGATGAGGCAAAAGTCGACGTTGAAGCTTCAGCTATTAAAGCATACGATGGTAAGACTGGTGCGGATGTAACAGCTAAATTCGATATTACTGTGAACAACGGTGTGATTACTGCAACCCTTAAAGATGGCTTCACGAAGTCACTTGGCGACGCAGAAAACACTCAAATCATTGACACAACTAAATTCGAATTCGGACGTTACTACAAGTTTGATATTCCAGCAACTGTTAAAGCGGATGTTAAAGGTGGAGTAGACATCGAAAATACTGCGGCTCAAGTAGTCAACTACTACAACCCAGTAAGCAAGACTGTTGAAAAACCAAACAAACCAACTGAAAAACGTGTAAACAGCGTACCAGTTGAAGTAGAATTCAACTTCACTAAACGCTTGGAAGGCCGTGAGCTTAAAGCTAACGAATTCAGCTTCGTTCTTAAAGATTCAGAAGGTAAGACTCTTGAAACTGTAAGCAATGAT
>NZ_JUPI01000055.1 GCF_001074805.1 Streptococcus parasanguinis
ATCGGTAATTCGTTAGAATTCGATTTCGTCGTCCCACCTCCGCACAGTTGAGTAGGGCTGTAACAGCTGATGAAATCAGCGCAGTAGAGCCCACTCAACCACTGCGTCTTACTCGATAATCCAAAGACAATTGAGAGGCTAGGACTTTTGTGTCCCAGCCTCATCTATTTTCTTATCTCACATAAATATTTCACATGACCAGGCTCATCAAATTCATTTTTCTCAATAGCATACGCCACATTTGTATCCTTATTGAGAAATAGTATCATAGAATATGGTGCCATGAAACTTGCTTTCTCTTTCAAGAACCAAGAATCAAAACATTGGTCACCTTCGTATAACACGATTCTTTCATATTCATCTACATCATCACCTTCTGAAAGTCGTGCTCTTACTTCAAAATTAGCGCTGGGTTCTTTTCTCAAGATATCCCCAATCCAATAAGTTGCTTGTTGAAGCGAATAGAAATCAGCAATCCCCCAACGGAAGTACTCTCCCATTTTTTCTTCTACAAATTCAAAATCTTCAGTGGTGTCCATATCTCTAAAACTTGTTATTCTCATATAGTATTCTCACTTTCTATTTATACAACTTGTTTCTATTTTACAGCAAGCAACAAGGCTAGCTTGTTATTTAAAGGATCTTTCTTAGTTGCAGTAATTTGATTCAAATCCTTATATAAATTTATTATATCGAATTTATGTAATTTTGTCAATTTTGTCAGATTTAGTACACACTAGGATAACTGAGAGTCAATTCTTGACCTAGGAGATACACAATATAAAAACGCTTAATCCCTTTGTATAGGATAAGCGTTAAATGACAAGAGCAAAAGAAAAGATTAATTATTGTGGTCAATTTTCATCTAAATCCTTCAGTGCCTTCTTATAAGCCTCACTATCTTTCTTATAATAATCACGCTCTACACCAGAGATATCTACAGTAAAGACACCATCTTCATATATATAACTTGTTGTACGGTTTAACATTTGCGAACCCATTAACTCAATTGTTTCATTCTTTCGATCAATTACAAAATTGTCAGCAACACTACTATCAAGTATCCCTTTATTTCCTGAGATAGTAAATGCTCGTTCATTTCTAGATTCACTAACCCAATAATATTCCCCATCCAAAGTCTGATTTCTTTGATTAGAGCATGAAATTAAAGGCATACTCAAAATCGTTAAAAATAGTAGAATCAATAGTTTATCCAATGTAATACCTCCTTAATTGTTTATGTTATAACAAAATACCATTATAGGAATACTACGAAAATGTCTATGATAACAGCAATTTTTAAAGATGTCTGTTACAATAGCAAATTAATCTCACAAAATCAAAAACGCACTCTATTCTCCATAGTGGAGCTAATTAGAATGCGTCATTAGGGACTAAAAGATGACTATTATCAACTATTTATCGTCACCTTTAATCATATTTTTAACGCCTTCGATTGCTCCTTCAACAGCATCTTTTGCGTCT
>NZ_JUPI01000056.1 GCF_001074805.1 Streptococcus parasanguinis
CCACTCAACCACTGCGTCTTGCTCGACAATCCAAAAATAATTGAGAGGCTAGGACTTTTGTCCTAGCCTCTTTACTCTTGTTTCTTAATAAAGATCTAAATAGTTGTCTACTTCCCATTGAGATACGAAAGTCGCATAGCTTGCCCATTCGATTCGTTTGGCTTCAAGGAAGCTGGTGTAGATGTGTTCACCCAAAGCAGCTTTCACCACTTCGTCTTCTGTCAAGGCTTTCAAGGCATTGTGAAGGGTAGAAGGGAGATCTGTGATTCCAGCTGCTCTACGTTCTTCCGGTGTCATCACATAGATATTTTCTTCGATCGGAGCAGGTGCTTCGATTTTATTTTCAATCCCGTGAAGGCCGACTTCAAGCAAGACTGCCAAGGCTACATAAGGATTGGCCATTGGGTCTACGGAACGCAATTCCAAACGAGTTCCCATACCACGTGATGCTGGTACACGTACCAATGGGGAACGGTTGCGACCTGCCCAAGCGATATAAACGGGTGCTTCATATCCAGGAACCAAACGTTTATAAGAGTTGACGGTTGGATTGGTCACAGCTGTAAAGTTGTAGGCATGCTTGATCAAACCACCCAAGAAGTGATAAGCAGTTTCTGACAATTGCATTCCACGTGGATCTTCTGGATCAAAGAAGGCATTGTTGCCATCTTGGTCAAAGAGAGACATATTACAGTGCATACCTGATCCGGCAATTCCAAATTTTGGTTTGGCCATAAAGGTTGCATACAAGCCGTGTTTACGAGCGATGGTCTTCACAACGAGTTTAAAGATTTGGATCTTGTCACAAGCGCGAAGAACTTCGTCATACTTAAAGTCGATTTCATGCTGACCAACGGCTACTTCGTGGTGGCTAGCTTCTACTTCAAAGCCCATCTTGGTCAAGACATTTACGATTTCACGACGAGTGTTATCTGCAAGGTCTGTTGGAGCCAAGTCAAAATAGCCACCTTTGTCATTTACTTCAAGAGTTGGATCTCCATTTTCGTCCAACTTAAAGAGGAAGAATTCTGGTTCTGGTCCAAGGTTAAAGGATTTGAATCCAAGTTTTTCCATATGACGAAGGGCACGTTTCAAGTTGCCACGTGGATCTCCTGCAAATGGTTCCCCTTCTGTCGTATAGACATCACAGATCAAGCCAGCTACGCTACCATTTTCATCTCCCCAAGGGAAGACTGTCCATGTATCCAAATCTGGGTAAAGATACATATCTGACTCGTTGATACGGACAAATCCTTCGATAGAAGAACCATCAAACATGGCTTTGTTTGAAAGAACCTTGTCCAGTTGCTCATCGGTAGCTGGAATTTCGACGTTCTTCATGGTTCCCAAAATATCAGAGAACATCAAGCGAATAAAAGTAACATTTTTTTCTTTTACTTCACGGCGAATATCTGCAGCAGTAATTGACATTTTTGTCTCCTTAAAATAGATTACAAGCTTATGAAATGATCAACGAAATTGACCATATGGCGATGGGGAAGATGTGAAGCGACTTTGCTGAAGAATGTCACGATGAAGAGCCTTACGGATCTCTTCTTGACTGACAACCTTGGTTTGCTCTTGCTCTTTTTCCGCATATTTTTTCTTAATATCCGCAATATTGAAGCCATCTGAGATATAATCTTTGATCTCAAGCAAGCGGTCCATATCGTCCAACGAATACATGCGGCGATTGCCTTCTGTCCGATCAGGAGAAATCAATCCCTGATCTTCATAATAACGAATCTGGCGAGCTGTCAAGTCGGTTAACTTCATAACACTTCCGATCGGAAAGACTGCCAGCGAGCGTCGTAATTCCTTTTCCTTCATACCATTCCTCTTTCTATTCTATTATATCGAAAAAAAAATCTATGTCAAGATTAAATGTTACATAATCTTACATAGGTTTTTTGTACTTCTTGAGAAAATCTCGAATACGATCGACATCCGAATTGACCAAAATCGCAACAAAAACGCCGATAAAGGTCTCAAATATTCGGGCAAAAACATACAAGAAGGTTTCTCCGTTAGGAATCGAGAGGGTAATAATCAGCATTGCCGAAACTCCTCCGATAATTCCTGCTTTATTATTCATAGCGACATTTGTCATAATGGTTAACATGGTCGCAATTGGGACAAAAATCAGAGTCACCCAATACGCCCCATGAAAGAGCGTTTTTAAAAGGAAGAACAAAACAGCATAAAAGCCTCCGATACTATTGCCCATGACACGCGAAGCCCCGAAGTGGACACTCTTATCAAAGTCTTCCCTCAAACTAAAAACAGCTGTCAAGGTCCCGATCTGAAGGCCGCGCCAGCCAAATATTCCAAAAATAAGTAGTACAATAAAAACGGCAATACCTGTTTTAAAGGTTCTCATCCCCAAACGGAATTTGGACCAATCAAATTTGTGTCGTTTAAAGTAATCCATGGTCACCTATCTTTCTATCTCTATTATTCTACCATATTTTCAGAACGGAGAGAACAGTTAAAATAGAAAGAAAAGAGAGTGAGACAGAAATCGGTAATTCGTTAGAATTCGATTTCGTCGTCCCACCTCCGCACAGTTGAGTAGG
>NZ_JUPI01000057.1 GCF_001074805.1 Streptococcus parasanguinis
CTGCGTCTTGCTCGACAATCCAAAAACAATTGAGAGGCTAGGACTTTTGTCCCAGCCTCTTTTGTACTAGATCAACAGAAAAACGGATGCTGTCTAAAAATCTTGCATTTTTTTGCAATTTAGGTTACAATGAAGACTATAAAAAACGCGTAATCCCTAGGGTCTTTCCCTCAGGGAATTTTGTGTGTTTTGACCTATTTTCGATGGAAAGAAGCTTTGCTTCTACCGCAGGAAAAAGTATGAATAACATTGGAGGTAATAATGATTCGATCCTTAATTTCCGAGATCAAAGAATTCAAGAAGCCCTCGTTTTTGGCTTCCTTGTTCATGGTCTTTGAAGTCATGTTTGAGATTTCGATTCCCTTTGTCATGGCGAGTCTTTTGGACCAAGGTGTTCAACAAAGAAACATGAACAATATTTTGTTTTACGGTGGGCTCATGCTGGTCTGTGCCTTTCTCTCCCTCTTTTGTGGGATGCAGTCTGCCCGTTATGGCGCCTATGCATCGGCTGGTTTTGCCAAAAACCTTCGTCGGGCTATTTTCAAAAAGGTTCAAACCTTCTCATTTGAGAATATTGATCAGTTCTCATCAGGTGGGTTAGTCACTCGGATGATGACGGATGTGACCAATGTGCAAAATGCCTATCAAATGGTCATCCGGATCTGTGTACGGGCACCTCTTAATTTGATCTTTGCTATTGTGGCTTGTTTTATGATCAATGCGGAAATGGCCATGATCTTTGTCTATGTGACCATCTTTTTGGCAGCTGTCTTAAGCATCATCATGAAGATTGTGTATCCGCTCTTCACAGAAGTATTTGAAGCTTATGACAATCTCAACAACAGCATTCAAGAAAACATCACCAATATGCGGGTGGTGAAGTCCTACGTTAAGGAAGCAGATGAAACGGTTAAATTCAAGAAGGCTTCGCGTTTGATTTATAACATGTTTATGAAGGCTATCCGTGTCGTTGTCTTGAGTAGCCCAGCTATGATGCTTTCCATGTATGCTTCTTTCCTTTTGATTTCTTGGATCGGGGCTCATCTGATCGTTGGTGGTCAACTCTCCACTGGGAATTTGACTTCTATGTTTAGCTACACCATGACCATTCTCATGTCGCTCATGATGTTTATGATGATCTTTGTCATGTTGTCGATTTCCATGGCCTCTGTCGAGCGGATCAATGAAGTCTTAACGACCAAAACGACGATTGACTCTCCAGAAAATGGGATCAAAGAAGTCGCTGATGGATCCATCAACTTTGAGGATGTGACTTTTGCCTATACTGATGAAAATGGCGACAAGACCCATGTCTTGCAAGGGATTAACCTTTCCATTCGTTCAGGGGAAGTCATTGGTATCTTGGGGGGAACAGGATCAGGGAAATCGAGCTTGGTGCAGTTGATTCCTCGTCTCTATGATGTTGAGTCTGGTCGGGTGACAGTAGCAGGTCACGATGTCAAAGAATACGATCTTGATTCTCTTCGTAAGCAAGTAGCCATGGTTCTTCAGACCAATGTCCTTTTCTCTGGTACGATTAAAGAAAATATGCGCTGGGGAAATAAGGATGCGACAGATGAAGAGATCATCGCAGCTTGTAAGATTGCGCAAGCCGATGAATTTATTCAAGATTTCAAAGAGGGTTATGACACCATGATTGAGCGTGGGGGATCCAACGTCTCTGGTGGCCAACGCCAGCGTCTCTGTATCGCGCGTGCCCTTCTTATGAATCCGAAGATCTTGATCTTGGATGATTCGACTTCGGCAGTCGATACCAAGACAGATAGTTTGATCCGTCAAGGATTGGCAACCAGCTTGAAAGAGACGACCAAAATCATCATTGGTCAACGGATTTCCTCTATTCAAGATGCAGATCGTATCATCGTGATGAATGATGGCCAAATCGATGCGATCGGTCGTCACGAGGAATTGCTTGCGACCAATGCCATCTACCAAGAAGTATATGAAATGCAAACACAAGGGAAAGGAGAAGCAGATGAAAACTAAGAAAAAAGCAAATCTAGGCTCTATCCTTCGCCTGCTCGACTTCCTTTGGAAAAACTACAAGCTATCCTTGATTGTTTCCTTTATCTTAATCATTCTATCGTCTCTTGCGACGGTCAATGTAACAGCTTCGATTCAGTCCTTGGTCGATGTCTATGTGGAGCCCATGCTGACAAGCAATAGCCATGATTTTGGACCGCTCTTGTCCTTCTTGACACGGGTTGGTTTGATCTGTTTGATCGGGGTCCTTGCCAACTATGGCTTTACCTTGATTATGGCGACTGTTTCACAAGACTCACTTAGAAGTCTTCGAAATCAGTTGTTTGCTCGCATGCAAAAACTGCCCGTTCGTTACTTTGATACTCACCAACACGGGGACATCATGTCTATCTATACCAATGATATTGATGCTCTTCGCCAAGCGGTTGAACAATCCATTCCTCAACTCTTATCCTCAGCGATTACCATCCTTGGGGTAACGATTACCATGCTGACGGTTAGTCCACTCTTGTTCTTGATTGTTCTCTTCATGGTTATCGTCATGGTCTTTATCATCAAGGATGTTTCTGGCAAGTCAGGTCGTTACTTTGGCGCCCAACAAAAGAACTTGGGGATTGAGAACGGCTTTATTGAAGAAATGATGTCTGGTCAAAAAGTGGTTAAGGCCTTTGTGCATGAAAGAGAAAGCATTGAGGATTTTGATCGGATCAATGATCAACTCTTTGAATCCTCTTACCAAGCCAACCGCTATGCCAATGTCCTCATGCCGATTCTTGGGAACTTGGGAAATGTTTCCTTTGTTCTGACAGCCTTGATCGGGGGCCTCTTTGCGCTAAACGGCGTCGGTGGTTTAACCATTGGTGGTCTCATGGCCTTTCTGCAATTGAACCGTTCCTTCACAGGTCCCATTGCCCAAGTTTCTCAACAATTGAACTTTGTCCTCATGGCCTTGGCTGGTGGAGATCGTGTCTTTGATCTCTTGGACGAAGAAGAAGAAGTCGACCAAGGAAAAGTGACGCTGGTCAATTATGAACTAGTCGATGGAGAAATGGTCGAAACCGATCAGAAAACCAACAAATGGGCTTGGAAACACCCTCGTCCAAATGGGGATTATCAGCTTGTCAAGATGGTCGGAAATGTGGTCTTTGATGATGTTGATTTCTCTTATGATGGGAAGAAACAAATCCTTCATGGCATCAACTTGTACGCGGATAAGGGGCAAAAAGTGGCCTTTGTCGGAGCGACTGGTGCAGGAAAAACAACCATCACCAACTTGATCAACCGCTTCTATGATATTCAGTCTGGAATGATCACCTATGATGGGATCGATATTAAATTGATCGAGAAAGATTCTCTTCGTCGTTCCCTCGGAATCGTTCTTCAAGATACCCACTTATTCACTGGTACGATTGCGGAAAACATCGCTTATGGCCGTGCTGATGCAACACGGGAAGAAATCCTTGAAGCAGCTCGGATTGCCAATGTGGATTCCTTTGTTAAGCACTTGGATCAGGGCTATGAAACGGTCTTGACAGATGATGGGGCTGGCCTTTCAAACGGTCAACGACAATTGATCGCCATTGCCCGTGCAGCCCTTGCCAATGCGCCAGTCTTGATTCTGGACGAAGCGACGTCTTCGATCGACTCACGGACAGAGAAGATGGTGCAAGAAGGGATGGACCGCTTGATGGAAGGTCGGACAGTCTTTGTTATCGCCCACCGTCTATCGACGATTGTCAATTCCGATGTGATTATGGTAATGGACCACGGACGCATCATCGAGCGAGGCAACCATGCTTCCTTGATGGCAGAACGTGGAACCTATTACCGCTTGTACACCGGTGGACTTGAAATTGATTAAAGAAAAAAAGCTTGAGCGTTGGCTCAAGCTTTTTTGGCTTATGGATAATGACTTCTTAGAAACTTTCCTTAGGTGAGTACGGACGTTAGGTGAAATTATCCAGTGGATGATTTCAGCAATCC
>NZ_JUPI01000007.1 GCF_001074805.1 Streptococcus parasanguinis
AAAGCAGTGCTTTGAGCAACCTGCGGCTAGCTTCCTAGTTTGCTCTTTGATTTTCATTGAGTATAAGGAGCACGCTTTAGCTTCACTGATTCTTGTTAGAATCACAAGTTTATATTTAAAACATTAAAAATTTAAGTTAGAATGAGGTTTTACTCATGGAAAATGTTGTTGTACATATTATCTCTCACAGCCACTGGGATCGTGAGTGGTATCTACCTTTTGAAAGTCACCGCATGCAATTGGTGGAACTCTTTGACAATCTCTTTGATCTTTTTGAAAATGACCCTGAATTCAAAAGTTTCCACTTAGATGGACAAACCATCGTCCTCGATGACTATTTAGAAATTCGCCCTGAAAATCGCGACAAGGTGCAGCGCTATATCGACGAGGGCAAGCTCAAGATTGGTCCCTTCTACATCTTGCAGGATGATTACTTGATCTCCAGCGAAGCCAATGTCCGCAATACCTTGATTGGCCAAGCTGAATGCGCTAAATGGGGCAAATCCACTCAGATTGGTTACTTCCCAGATACCTTTGGAAATATGGGGCAAGCACCTCAAATTCTTCAAAAATCAGGGATTCACGTAGCAGCCTTTGGGCGTGGGGTCAAACCAATCGGATTTGACAACCAGGTCCTCGAAGATGAGCAATTCACCTCTCAATTTTCTGAAATGTACTGGCAAGGGGCGGATGGTAGCCGTGTGCTGGGTATTCTCTTTGCCAACTGGTACAGTAATGGGAACGAAATTCCAGTGGATAAAGACGAAGCTTTGGCTTTCTGGAAACAAAAATTGGCAGATGTTCGCGACTATGCCTCAACCAACCAATGGTTAATGATGAACGGCTGCGACCACCAACCGGTTCAACGAAACTTGAGTGAAGCTATTCGCGTGGCCAACGAACTGTTCCCTGACGTGACCTTTATTCATAGCTCCTTTGATGAATATGTGCAAGCAGTGGAAAGTGCACTTCCCGAACAATTATCAACGGTTACGGGAGAATTGACCAGTCAGGAAACCGATGGTTGGTACACTCTTGCTAATACCTCTTCTTCACGTATTTACCTCAAACAAGCCTTCCAAGAAAACAGCAACTTGCTCGAGCAAGTGGTGGAACCTTTGACCATCATTACTGGTGGGCACAACCATAAGGATCAATTGACCTATGCTTGGAAGACACTCTTACAAAATGCGCCACACGATAGTATTTGTGGATGTAGCGTAGATGATGTTCACCGTGAAATGGAAGTTCGTTTTGCCAAGGTCAACCAAGTCGGAAACTTTGTCAAGACCAACCTTCTCAACGAATGGAAGGGTAAACTAGCAACTCAAAAAGCCCAGAGTGAGAACCTCTTTACGGTCATCAATACTGGCTTGCACAATAAGGTGGACACCGTCAGCACGATTGTCGATGTAGCGGTTTGTCCATTTAAGGAATTGCATCCGACAGAGGGCTTCAAGAAAATGGCCGCTTTGAGCTTGCCAGACTACCACGTAGAAGATTTAGATGGACATCTTGTAGAAGCAGAGATTGAGGACTTGGGAGCAAGCTTTGGCTATACCCTGCCTAAGGATAAATTCCGTCAACCTTATATCGCGCGTCAAGTGCGCGTGACGGTTCCGGTTCACCTAGCGCCTCTTTCTTGGACGACCTTCCAGCTCTTGGAAGGCAAAGCACCTCATCATGATGGTCTGTTCCAAAATGGAGTGATCGATACGCCATTTGTAACCCTTAGTATCGATGATGGCTTGACCCTCTATGATAAAACGACCAATGAGGCTTATGAGGATTTCCTTCGCTTTGAAGATCGTGGTGATATCGGAAATGAATATATCTACTTCCAACCAAAAGGAACAGAGCCGATCTATGCGGAGTTAACAGCTTATGAGGTCTTGGAAAACAATGCCCGCTATGCCAAAATCTTGTTCAAGCATGACTTGACGATCCCGGTCAGTGCGGATGAACAATTGGATGCGGAGCAAAGAGGCATTATCGAGTTTATGAACCGCAAGGCAAGTCGCTCAGAAGAGCTGACAACCCTCTCTCTTGAAACAGAGATGACCATCTTTGTAGATGATCCGCAAATTCGCTTCAAGACGCGCTTTACCAATACAGCTAAGGATCACCGCATCCGTCTCTTGGTCAAGACTCACAATACACGTCCAAGTAACGATTCTGAAAGTATCTATGAAGTTGTGACACGGCCAAATAAACCGGCTGCTTCTTGGGAAAATCCTGAAAATCCCCAACACCAACAAGCCTTCGTCAGCTTGTATGATGACGTCAAAGGGGTAACAGTGGCCAATAAAGGATTGCATGAATACGAAATCCTTGGAGACGATACGATAGCTGTAACACTTCTCCGTGCTTCAGGGGAACTTGGTGACTGGGGCTATTTCCCAACACCAGAAGCACAATGTTTGCGGGACTTTGAGGTTGAATATGCAGTAGAATGCCATCAAGCTCAGGGGCGCTTCTCTGCTTATCGCCGGGCCAAAGCTTTGCAGACACCGATGACCAGCCTTCAAGTTGAAAAACAAGAAGGAAGTGTAGCAGCGTCTGGTAGCTTACTCAAGCATACAGCCTTGACGCATCCTCAGGTTTGTCCAACAGCCTTTAAGGTAGCAGAAAATGAAGAAGGTTACATCCTTCGCTATTACAACATGAGCCAAGAAAATGTGCGCGTGTCAGAAGGACAACAAACGGTTGTCGATCTTCTGGAACAACCGTATCCGGTCCATACAGGTTTATTGGCACCGCAAGAAATCCGGACAGAATGGATTAAAAAAGAAGAAGTATAGCTGGTTGCAGCTGAAGAAACAATAAAAGGAAAGGAGGAGCGAAAAAGTAAGAACCGACTGCTGACTCGCTCCTTTTTACAGGTAAAAGCAATGACCATTGCAACGATTGATATCGGAGGGACTGGCATTAAGTTTGCTAGTCTAACTCCTGATGGAAAGATTTTAGATAAGGCCAGCACCGCAACGCCAGAGACTCTGGAAGAGTTGCTAGCTTGGTTGGATCAGCGATTGTCAGAACGTGACTACCGTGGGATTGCCATGAGTGTGCCAGGAGCCGTTCATCAAGAAACAGGGGTAATTGAAGGGATCAGTGCCATTCCTTACATCCATGGTTTTTCATGGTATGAGGCGCTTGCTCATCATAAGCTTCCTATCCACCTAGAAAATGATGCCAACTGTGTTGGACTCAGTGAACTGCTAGCTCATCCTGAGATTGAAAATGCAGCCTGTGTCGTGATTGGTACAGGAATCGGTGGAGCCATGATTATCAATGGGAAGCTACACCGTGGTCGTCATGGTTTGGGCGGTGAGTTTGGCTACATGACCACAATCGAGCCCGCAGAAAGACTCAATAACTGGTCACAACTCGCTTCTACAGGAAACATGGTTCGCTATGTGATTGAAAAATCTGGTCAAACCGATTGGGATGGCCGCAAGGTGTACCAAGAGGCGGCAGCAGGTAATGCCCTTTGCCAAGAAGCTATTGAGCGCATGAATCGTAATCTTGCTCAAGGACTGCTCAATATCCAGTACCTGATTGATCCAGATGTGATTAGTCTAGGCGGCTCTATCAGTCAGAACCCTGATTTTATCAAAGGCGTGCAAAAAGCCGTAGATGCCTTTGTGGAAAGATATGAAGAATATACCATCGCTCCAGTCATTCAAGCTTGCACCTATCAGGCAGATGCCAATCTCTACGGTGCCCTTGTCAACTGGTTACAGGAGGAAAACCAATGGTAAGTTTTACCGGAATCAACAGTAAACAAGCGCAAGCTTTAGAGTTGCTCCAAAATCACATTTCTCTACCAGATGTAGAAGTGGCAGTCGCTCAGTCTGACCATGCTTCCATCTCTATCAAGGGGGAGAATGGGCAGTATCAATTGACCTACCGTAAACCTCATCAACTCTACCGTGCCTTATCTGTGCTCGCAACAGCTTTAGCAGAAGGGGACAAGGTAGAGATTGAAGAGCAGGCGGCCTATGAAGATTTAGCCTATATGGCGGACTGTTCGCGCAATGCCGTGCTCAATGTCGCATCTGCCAAGCAGATGATTGAAGTCTTGGCTCTGATGGGTTATTCAACCTTTGAGCTCTACATGGAAGACACTTATCAAATTGAAGGACAACCTTACTTTGGTTATTTCCGTGGAGCATACTCAGCTGAAGAGTTACAGGAAATCGAAAGCTACGCCCAGCAGTTTGACATGACCTTTGTGCCATGTATCCAAACTTTGGCTCACTTATCAGCCTTTGTCAAATGGGGCGTCAAAGAAGTGCAAGAGCTCCGCGATGTAGAAGATATCCTCCTCATCGGTGAAGAAAAAGTCTACGACCTGATTGACGGTATGTTTGCGACGTTATCTAAACTACAAACTCGCAAGGTCAATATCGGAATGGATGAAGCTCACCTGGTTGGTTTGGGTCGTTATCTTATCTTGAACGGTGTGGTGGATCGGAGTCTTCTCATGTGCCAACACTTGGAGCGCGTGCTGGATATCGCAGACAAGTATGGTTTCCACTGCCAGATGTGGAGCGATATGTTCTTCAAACTCATGTCAGCAGATGGCCAGTACGACCGTGATGTCGAAATTCCAGAAGAAACTCGTGTTTATCTTGACCGTCTCAAAGACCGTGTGACCTTGGTTTACTGGGATTATTATCAGGATAGCGAAGAAAAATACAATCGTAACTTCAGTAACCACCACAAGATTAGCCAGGATATTGCCTTTGCAGGTGGGGCTTGGAAGTGGATTGGTTTCACACCACACAACCATTTCAGTCGTCTCATCGCTGTCGAAGCTAACAAAGCCTGCCGTGCCAATCAGATCAAAGAAGTCATTGTGACTGGTTGGGGAGATAATGGTGGTGAAACAGCTCAGTTCTCTATTCTGCCAAGCTTGCAAATCTGGGCAGAACTCAGCTACCGCAATGATTTAGACCGTTTGTCAGCTCATTTCAAGACCAATACAGGCTTATCGGTTGAGGACTTTATGCAACTTGATCTTGCCAACCTCTTGCCAGACCTACCAGATAATCTCAGTGGTATCAACCCTAATCGCTATGTCTTTTATCAGGATGTTCTCTGCCCAATCCTTGACAAGCACATGACTCCTGAGCAGGACAAACCACACTTTACCCAAGCAGCTGAGACTCTTGCTACTATCAAAGAAAAAGCAGGCATCTACGCTTATCTCTTTGAAACTCAGGCACAGTTGAATGCTATTTTAAGTAGTAAAGTGGATGTAGGCCGACGCATTCGTCAAGCCTATCAAAAAGGTGATAAAGAGAGCTTGCAACAAATTGCTAGGGAAGAATTACCAAAATTAAGAAGCCAGATTGAAACCTTCCACAAGCTCTTTAGCCACCAATGGTTGAAAGAAAACAAGGTCTTTGGCTTGGATACAGTAGACATTCGTATGGGTGGGCTCTTGCAACGGATCAAGCGCGCAGAAAGCCGCATTGAGGCTTATCTGTCTGATCAGATTGACCGCATCGACGAACTAGAAGTCGAAATCTTGCCATTTAATGATTTCTACGGGGATCAGGACTTCGCAGCCACAACGGCTAACCAGTGGCATACTATTGCGACGGCTTCAACCATTTATACAACGTAAAAAATGCCAAGTTGGATGACAGAAGTCTCATCCACAGTGGCTAGGAGTAGAAGAGGAGCTGTCTTTACGACCACCCTTTTCTACTCTTTTTTAAAACTATGTCATAAATTTGTAGAATTTTTTCTATAATTAGGAGTTTGAAAATGTAAATGGGCTATCTTATAATAGGTGATGTAAACGCTACCAAAGCAAATAAACACGCTCAAGGCTCAAAGGGGGGAGTTAAATGAAAAAGTTTGTAAGGACTCTGAGAGAAAATTTCATTTTTCTTTTAATGGTCTTACCTGGTGCAGCGTGGTTAATCTTATTCTTCTATATTCCGGTTTTTGGGAATATCGTAGCATTTAAGGACTATCATATTACGGGAGAGGGCTTCATTGACAGTGTCATGAAGAGTAAGTGGGTTGGCTTTGACAATTTCAAGTTCCTCTTTAGTTCCAAAGATGCCTACATTATTACAAGAAACACGGTATTGTACAACTTAGGATTCATCTTCTTAGGATTGATTGTTTCCGTTGGGATCGCCATCATCTTTAGTGAGTTGAGATCAAAAAGAGTGGTCAAGGTGCTTCAAACCTCCATGCTCTTCCCATACTTCCTATCATGGGTTATCATCAGCTTCTTCACCGATGCCTTTCTTAACGTGGACAAAGGATTGGTCAACCACATCTTAACTTCATTTGGTATGAAAGCCATCAATTTCTACTCGGAATTGTGGATCTGGCCAGCGCTTCTCCTCTTCTTAGGAATCTGGAAAGGCTTTGGTTATAGTAGTGTCATGTACTATGCAACCATCATGGGAATTGACCCAACTTACTATGAAGCAGCGACTGTGGATGGTGCGTCTAAGTGGCAACGCATTCGCAACATCACCATTCCTCAGTTGTCTTCCTTGATTACGGTTTTGACTATTCTTGCAGTCGGAAATATCTTCCGCGCAGATTTCGGTCTTTTCTACCAAATCCCGCATAATGCTGGAGCGCTCTATAGTGTGACCAACGTTATTGATGTTTATGTCTACAACGGTTTGACCAAGTCAGGGGATATCGGGATGACAGCAGCAGCCGGTCTTTACCAATCGGTAGTCGGTTTGGTTCTTGTTTTAATCTCAAATATCATTGCCCGTCGCATTGATAAGAATGCCGCTCTCTTCTAGAAAGGAGGATCGTATGAAAAAATCAACCATTCAAAAAGAAAAAATTGATAATGTCGGGATCCATTCTTTCAGTAAGAAGAGCAACTTCTTCTTTACCTTGTTGTTGACCTTGGTCGGCTTGACCTGTGTGCTTCCCTTCATCTTCGTTGTCATGATCTCTTTGACAGACGAACAAAGTTTGGCAGTCCATGGTTTCCAATTCTGGCCAGCAAAATTTGGATTTGATGGTTACCTCTTCTTGGTACAGTTCAAAGACAAAATCTTGCAAGCCCTCTTCATTACCTTGTTTGTGACCATTGTGGGAACAGCATGTAATGTCTTTATCACCACAACTTATGCTTACGCAATCTCACGGAGTACCTTTAAATACCGCAAGTTCTTTACCGTATTTTCACTCCTTAGTATGCTCTTTAGTGCAGGGTTGGTTCCAAGCTACATTGTGACCACTCAACTCTTGCAGTTAGGTGATACCATCGGAGCTTTGATTATCCCAATGTTGCTCAGTCCATTTAACATCATATTGATGCGGACCTTCTTTAAACGGACCATTCCAGAAGCTATCCTTGAATCCGCTCGGATCGATGGGGCAAGTGAAACACGGATCTTCTTCCAAATCTGCTTGCCATTGTCTCTACCAGGGATTGCGACTATCAGTTTGTTCACTGCTTTAGGGTTCTGGAACGACTGGTTCAATGCCCTCCTCTATATTAAGAGTGACAACCTTTACCCATTGCAATACCTCTTGATGCAAATCCAAAACAATATGGATTACATCGCTAAAAACGTCGGGGTATCCGGCCAATTGGCAGGAGCTGTACAATCCATCCCACGGGAAACAGGACGTATGGCCATGGTGGTTGTGGCAACAGTGCCAATCGCCATTCTCTATCCATTCTTCCAACGCTACTTTGTAAAAGGCTTGACCATCGGTGGTGTGAAAGAATAACATCGTTCATTGAAAATCAGCAGGATTTTCAACTCATAACTTAGTCTAAAAAGAAAATAACATAAAGGAGATTTTTCTTATGAAAAATTGGAAAAAATACGCGTTAGCATCTGCTAGTGTCATCGCTCTTGGAGCTACTCTTGCTGCTTGTGGAAGCCTTACAGGTAACAACAAGAAATCTGCAACAACTGAAGACGGTAAACCAATCATCAAGATGTACCAAATCGGTGATAAACCAGATAACTTGGATGTTCTTCTTAAAAATGCCAACAAGATCATTGAAAAGAAAGTTGGCGCAAAATTGGATATCCAATATCTTGGTTGGGGTGACTACGCACAAAAAATGAACGTTATCATCTCATCTGGTGAAAACTATGATATTGCCTTTGCTAATAACTACGTTATCAACGCTCAAAAAGGTGCTTATGCTGACTTGACAGAATTGTACAAGAAAGAAGGAAAAGACCTTTACAAAGCACTTGACCCAGCTTACATCAAAGGGAACACTGTAAATGGCAAGATCTATGCTGTTCCAGTAGCAGCTAACGTGGCATCTTCTCAAAACTTTGCCTTCAACGGACCACTTCTTGAAAAATATGGTATCGACGTTTCAAACGTGAAAGACTATGCTTCTCTTGAACCAGTCTTGAAAGCCATCAAAGAAAAAGATCCAAACGTTGTTCCATTTGCAATGAACAAGAGCTACGGTGGACCTTCAGATGACTTTGACTATGTGGCTGTTGATGGACTTCCATTCGTTGTTGACTTGAAAGGTGACACTACTAAGATCGTTGACCGTTACACAATTCCTCGTTATGTAGAAAACTTGAAGACTCTTCACAAATACTACGAAGCAGGATACATTCCAAAAGACGTAGCAACGAGCGATACTGGATATGACCTTTCTCAAGATACTTGGTTGGTTCGTGAAGAAACAGTAGGGCCAGCTGACTACGGTAACAGCTTGCTTTCTCGTGTAGCAAACCGTAAGATCGAAATCAAACCATTTACTGAACTGTACAAGAAGAACAATACTACTCAAGTAGCTAACTTTGTTATCTCAAACAACTCTAAGAACAAAGAAAAAGCAATGGAAGTGTTGAACCTCTTGAACACTGATCCAGAACTCTTGAACGGCCTTGTTTATGGACCAGAAGGCAAGAACTGGGAAAAAGTTGACGGCAAAGAAAACCGTGTCAAAGTCTTGGATGGCTACAACGGAAACACTCACATGTCTGGATGGAACACTGGTAACAACTGGATTCTTTACATCAACGAAAATGTAACTGATGAACAAATTGCACAATCTAAGAAAGACTTGGAAACTGCAAAAGAATCTCCAGCACTTGGCTTCATCTTTAACACAGATAAAGTGAAATCAGAAATCACTGCTCTTACAAATACTTTGAACCAATTCGCAGGTGCGATCAATACTGGTACTGTGGATCCTGAAGTAGAAGTTCCTAAGATGCTTGAAAAATTGAAATCAGAAGGTGCTTACCAAAAAGTGCTTGACGAAATGCAAAAACAATACGACGAATTCCTTGCTTCTAAAAAATAAGAAACAGGTCGTGTGAAAAGGCTTTGGGGCTGTCTCCAAGGCCTTTTTAAGTTTTTATGAAAATGAATCCTGGAAATGAAAATCAATATTTCAATTCACTAATGCAAATATGAGGAAAGCGTTTTATTTTTATGATATAATAGAATGACTAATTGGAAAAGAGGTTGAAAGATGGGGAAAATCATCGAGTTCATTTTTACGAGAGTCTATGTTGCTATGCTGGTAACAGGGATTTTTTGGGTTTTGACGATCTGTGGGGGTGTTCTGCTAGGAGTAGGATCAGCCAGTGCCACTATCATGAGCCTCTATGCGGAAAATGGCATGAACTACAAAGACTATCATTGGTCACGCGCTTGGGAACTCTTCAAAGAAAATCTGGTTCCGGCCAATCAAGTCTTTTACACCTTCTTTGCCATTGAAGGAGTCCTCCTCTATGGCATGTACCTCATGATCCAGATTCCTCACTTAAATTTCTTCCAAATTTTGGTTCTCCTGTTTAACCTAGTTTTCCTCTTGGTTGCGCCTCTAGCTTACGCCGTTTATTTGAAATTGCAAGTGCATTTTGCTCTCTCTTATGCCAACAGTATCAAGCTCAGTTTGATCGGAATGTTGCTGGACATTCGTCCGGTTCTCAAGCTCATCCTTGGAACAGCGCTACTTGGCGTCATTAGCTACTATATGCCAGCCCTTCTCTTTTTCGTCTTGATCGGTGTCTGGCATTTCTTTGTCAATGATATCTTTGACCCTGTTTATCAAAATATCCACGAAAAATTGGTATCCTAACGATGAAAAAAATCTGGTTAAGTACGCTTTTAAAATTCTACGCCTATGTCATGGTGGTCATTTTGACCATTATGGGTCTCGTCGTAGCGGGGATCTCTTGGAAAAACCAGCAAACTGAAGCCGATCGGATCGCCCAACGGGTCTTGACTGAAGTCGTGACGGATCTCGAGACCTCTTATCAGCGGGTCACACAAGAAGGGCGTAGTCTCGTTGAAAACCCTGCAAAATTAGAAGGGGTTTATCGCTATTTTACCTTGTCACCATCGGAGTATGAGACTTGGCGATTGAATGCCCAGTTCCCTTCGTATATCCAATTGTCCCTACATAAGAATATTGACAGTCTCTATTTGAGCAATAAAAACATCGAGGGCATCGATGTCACCTTGTCGGATTACAAGACAGTATTTGTCTCTACCCGGCAATCGAAGGGGGGTAAGCAAGTTTCAGCGGACCATTACAAGGCTCCTGCGACAGCCATTCCGGTTCCTTTGACAGATCCGACAACGGGAGCCGGAGTTGGGATTGCTTATATGACTTTGGACCAGGAAATTTTGACGGCAACGATTGACAATGCGAGAGGAGATCTACCGGTTGCTGTGCGGATCTTCACGCCCTTTGGGAAAGAAATGTACCATGAAGGGGATAAGGGTCAATCAAAAGATGTTAAATGGCAAACCCGTAGCACGATCTATGGCTACAAGGTGGATGTGGCTGTTTCTGAAAGTTATCTGGTCAAAAAGGGTCTAGCTAACCTGACCACTTTTCTCTCCATTGCTTTCTTGATTTTCTTGATCCTGTACTTGTTATTAGGTCAGATTTTCAAAAATTACCGGCGCCAAGTCCTCGATTTGGTCGATACCATGAATCTGATCAGCCAAGGCGATAGTGAACGACGGATTGATACCTCGACCAAGGACCAAGAACTGCTGGTTATTGGTAATATGATCAATACCATGTTAGACAATATGGATAAGAACATTCGAGATATCTACCAGCTGCAGCTCAGCCAAAAAGATGCCAATATGCGGGCCCTACAAGCCCAGATCAATCCCCATTTCATGTACAATACACTGGAATTTATCCGGATGTATGCCGTCATGCAAGAGCAGGATGAATTGGGTGATATTATCTATGAGTTTAGTAGTCTTTTGCGCAATAATATCTCAGATGAGCGAGTGACGACGGTTGAAAATGAGCTCGAATTTTGTCGCAAATACAGCTACCTCTGCATGGTACGTTATCCCAAATCGATTGCCTATGGCTTTAAGATCGATCCAGGTTTGGAAAAAATGAAGATTCCAAAATTCACCATCCAGCCTTTGGTCGAGAACTATTTTGCGCATGGAGTGGACCATAAACGCAAGGACAATGTGATCAGTGTCAAGGTCTTGCAAGGAGAAGGGCAGGTCATCATCTTGATCACTGATAATGGGCGCGGGATGAAAGAAGAACAGCTAGAAAGCATTCAAGAGATGCTAGCCAATCGCAATCCACGCTCAGAAATCGAAGAAAAGAGTGGTCGGCAGTCCATCGGAATTGTCAATGTTCATGAACGCCTGCTGCTCTATTTTGGAGATCGCTACCATATCCAAGTCTTCTCCCAACCTCACCATGGAGTGACCTATACTATTACCATTCAAGATGAATAAAGGAGAAAGAATGTACAAAGTCTTATTAGTAGACGATGAGTATATGATTACAGAAGGGTTAAAAAAATTAATCCCCTTTGACCACTGGAATATGGAAGTGGTCGCAACTGCAGAAGATGCAGACCAGGCCCTTGATTATGTGCGAGAGTATCCGGTAGATGTGGTGATCACGGATGTCAATATGCCTGGGAAAACTGGACTTCAGATGATTGCTGAGATGAAGGATTTGATCCCAGATGCTGCTTTTATCATTATGTCAGGTTATCAGGATTTTGAATACGTCAAGACAGCCCTCAATTTGCGCGTGGCAGACTACCTGCTCAAACCTGTCAATAAGGTGGAGATGGGCAATATCCTAGAAAAAATTCAGCATAAAATCCAGCAACCAAGCCAAGAGTTGGCCGACCGTTTGATTCACGATGATATCTCTGAGGAAGAGTTTTGTCGCTATATCGCAGGTCGGAACTCATTGTGGATTGGAGTCGCTAAGGAGAAAAAAGGCTTTATCAGCTCGTCTTATCAAGTTCTTGGGCAAAATCTTCAACTCTTTATCTCGGATCAGGAAGAAGAAGCCATGATTGAGAAGGCCTTTGAACCTCCGTATAAGGAGCACTTTCATCAATTTAAGGATCTAGTGGAGCGGAGCCTCTTTTATGGGGCGACCCCTCTCAATCAAGATGAAGAAGTCTTCCATTACTACGAGCCGGCCTATCGGGTGATCATGCAAGGAAATATCCAACAGATCTTAGAAGAACTGGACTGGTTAGAAAAAATGATCCTTGAGAAGACCCCTAAGGTCTCACTGACCAAGCAGCTCTTTATCCAATTTTTGATGGATGTCTTTCATTTGTTTGAATACCTGCAAGGTGATAATTTAGCTGATGTAGTCAAGAAAGTCCAAGAAACTGCCACTTTTAGCGAGATGATTGGCTTTATCCAGGAAGAGTTGTCCCGTTTCTTATCCCACTATCGGATGAATGAAAATGTAGCGAGTGTCCTCCAAGTGATTAGCCGTGATTACCAAAAAGAGCTGTCACTCAAGGATATCAGTCAGGGTCTCTTTATTAATCCAGTCTATTTGGGCCAATTGATTAAACGAGAAACCAATGCGACTTTCGCAGAACTCCTCAATAAACAGCGGATCAAGGCTGCCCAGCAGCTCCTCTTATCGACCAATGACAGTATTGAAGATATCTGCTACAAGGTCGGTTACAGTAATGTTGGCTATTTCTACAAGGTTTTCCGCAAACTCTGTGGCAAATCGCCTAAAACCTATCGCTTACAAGTCATGACAGAGCATACAGAAGATGAGTAAAAGGCTGAGACAAATCGTCTCAGCCTTTTTACTTTGTATTTTAAGTCCTTTGTATCTTGATTTTCCCAACCAATATTTGGGCCTCAATGGTGATTTCTGTGAGTTGGGTCCAGTCGATTTTTTTGGGATCAACGTGAAATAGAAGGGGGGTCATGGCGAGGAGCGCCTGGCGTTCTTCGGGAGTTAAACTCTTGGTAAGGCTGACTGTTTCGGATGAGAGGATCTGGCAGTGGTCTTCAAAGTGCTCCAAAATTTCCTGGTTGGAGTAAGATTGCTTGGTCAATTGATCTTGGGCCAACTGACGAATTTCTTTTAGATGAGAAGAGGTTGGGACGACCTTAATAATCACCCCTTCAGCCTTTAAGACTCGCTCAAATTCAGCGTAATTAGCCGGGGAGAAGATGTCCAAAATGACCTCCATACTCTTGGGTTGAATGGGTAAATGGGCCAAGTCTCCTACAAACCAATTGACCTTCCAGCTAGCGTCACTCTTGGCAGCTAGTTGCACAGATTCCTTGGAAAGATCAAATGCATAGAAAGTAGCCTTGGGATAGGCTTCTTGTAGTTTTCGGGAGTAATAACCTTCTCCGCAACCGATATCTAGAATTCTGGCATCACTGGTCGGAATTTTTTGTCCAATCGCTGTTAGAATCGGCTCATAAAACCCTGCTTCTAAGATCAGCTGGCGATTCTGGAAATTTTCTTTGTCATAGTCCTTTGATTGCTTGATCTGGGGAGCTAGGTTGATATAGCCATATTTCGCCAAATCAAAAGAATGGGCCTTGGGACATTTAAAACTAGTACCCACAAGTTCTAGGTCCAATTGACAGATGGGACAGGCAAAGGCAGTGGCTGTTTGAAATCGTTGTAATTTTGGTTTGATCGGTGTATTCATATTAGTAGTGTAACAAAAGAGCCTCTAGATAGCAACTGCTGCTTTAATAGAGCTCCAATTGATTGAGAAATATGATTATGAGTCTCTGCCTCTTCATACAGAATAGGAGCTGACAGAAAAAGGGAAATCACTGATGCCGATTTTAAAGGACTTGAATCAATGGGGAAAAGAATGGTTGCATTAAATTTTCTTCTTCTTTTTGTCACTTTCATCTTGCCACTTAGGTTCTCATTTTGACCGCTTATCCCAAAAGGCCGTTTTTTAAACGGCTTTTTTGCTAGACTGATACTGTCAAAAAGGAGAGAGAACATGATATTACAAGCTAAAAACATCAGTAAACGGTATGGAAATCATCTAGTGGTTGATCATATTCACCTACAGTTTGAAAAGGGAACGTTTAATGCGATTCTAGGACCAAATGGGGCGGGGAAATCAACGACGATTTCTATGTTGATCGGTTTGAAACAACCAACGCAAGGCGAAATAATCTATGAACCCGGTACTAAAATTGGTGTGGTCTTCCAAACCAGTGTTTTAGATGAGATGCTGACGGTTAGGGAAAATCTGACCATTCGTGCCAGACAGTACAAAGGCCTAAAACCAAATCGTGTGTCTGATCTTATTGATCGACTAGGCCTATCAGCTTTCCAAAAGCAGAAATATGGGACGCTTTCAGGCGGCCAAAAGCGTCGGGTTGACATTGCGCGTGCTCTACTGCACGGTCCGGATCTTCTGTTCTTAGATGAGCCAACGACAGGTTTAGACATTCAAACCCGGAAGTCTATTTGGGATTTGCTCTATCAATTGCAGAGAGAAGAGGGAATGACCGTTGTATTGACCACGCATTATCTTGACGAAGCAGATGAAGCTGATCAAATTTATATTGTAGACCATGGGAAAGTGATTGCTCAAGGATCGGCACTAGATATTAAGAGCCAGTATGCAAAAAATATCTTGAAGATTCGCTTCAAGGAGAGACAGCAGATAGAAAGTCTCAAAGTTTCGGGAATGTCAGTAGAGCAACAAGGTCAATTGGAGTATGTTCTTCAACCCGAGAGTGAAAGGGAAGCCATTGATTACCTGGTACAAGTTAGAGATAAATTAGCCCATTTTGAATTTCGTCCAGGGACCATGGATGATGCCTTTATTGCACTAACAGGAAGGGAGGTTCGCTAATGCTAGCCTTACTAAAGCGAAATTTTTTATTGTATTTTAGGAATCGTTCAGGTGTTTTCTTCTCCTTGTTGGGAGCCTTGATTTCCTTTATTCTCTATATTATTTTTCTTCAAAAAAATCTAACAGATGCCTGGGCTCAGCTTCCCAATAGTGCTCCTGTGTTAAATAATTGGTTAATGAGTGGGACGCTGGCTGTGACAGGGATTACGACAAGTCTGGCTGCCCTGACTCAGTTAGTAAAGGACCGTGAACATCAAGTAGATCAGGATCTTTATTTATCGGATCAAGGAAAGTGGCGGTTAGCATTTTCGTATCTAACGAGTGCAATCATCATTTCTTTTTCCATGCAGATCCTTATGTATGTGCTGATGTGTGGCTATTTTAGAGAAGTTCCAACCTTATCTCTATTACCTGAAGTGCTCCTCATTATGCTACTTAGTAGCCTACTTTCTAGCTTAGTGAATGCCATTTTTGTTTATTTTTTCCAATCAGTAGACAGTCTTGGGAAGTTTTCGACCATAGTGGGTACAGCTTCTGGTTTTTTGGTAGGGACTTATGTACCTTTGGGCGTTCTACCTAATTTTGCTCAACTACTAATGAAATGTACCCCAGCAACTTATATTGCTGCACTTTATCGACAAGTCCTCATGAAAGAAGCATTAAGTGAGACCTTTAAAGGTCAAGATAATCTTCTTCAAGAGTTTCAAGAAAAAATGGGTGTTCAGCTCAAATGGCAAACTTTATTGACAAAGGAACAAACATACCTTATAGTGTTAGGAGGTATTCTTCTAGCTTTGGGGATTTGGATTTCCTTGGCAAAAAGATCGAGTAAAAGAAAGTAAGTGAGAATTGGAGTAGGAATGAAGATTCGTTTTGAGGAAAAACAAGATATCCCAGAAAACGACCCCTGTGTGGTCATTCAAGCCAAGCAATTATCTGATCAAGCACGAGAGGTGATGGAGTATCTCGAACAATTTTCGACAGTGAATCAAGTAGTGATCCCTATCAAAACAGATGATCATTTGATCATGGTGAAAATTGATGACATTATTCTAGCCGAGATTGATAAGAATCAGCTAACCATTTATACGACAGACAAAACGTTCACCATCAGAGATACTTTGATAAATTTTCAACATCGGATTAATCGTCGTAATTTTTTACAGATATCACGCCACGCGGTGATGAATATCGACCATTTAGAATCGCTATCGGATAGTTTTTCAGGCAATATGATGGCTAAACTGACACGTGGAGTAAAATCAAGTGTCAGTCGGAAATATGTCAAATCCTTGATGGATTATTTAGGGGTATAGGAGACAGTGATGAAACGAGTTATAGCTTATTTTGTATCTGGTATGAGGACAGGATCCTTCTTTTATTTGTGTTTGGTGTTATTATCCCATGTCTATACCAACATCGTCTATCCCGCTGTAAATGTCCGCAACATCCTAGCGATCTTTTTGATGAGTGGGACAATGGGGGTCTTGACATTCATTCTTGAGGAAGAAGAGTTTTTGACCTATAGTTTGCGTGTGGCTTTGCATTTAGTTGTGACAGCTGCCATCTTAGCATTAACCTACTTGTTTTTTGGCTGGGGGACAGCCTTACGGAGCCCGATTCCTTGGTTGATCTTTCTAGCCATTTACGGCCTGATCTGGCTGTACCAGATTTGGCAACTCCATAAAAAAACTCAACGAATCAACCAAGCTTTGTTGCATCGCAGAAAAGGGAAATAGTCTCAGAAAAAAGTGTATAAGAAAACCACGAAGTTCATACGAAACTTCGTGGTTTTACTTTCTTAATAAGTCAAAACAAAGTATTTTTTCTTACCGCGACGGATAACGGTCAATTCATTTTCTAATTTATCGCTATCGCTCAAGACATAGTCAAGATCTTGGATGCGTTCGCCATTGACGTAGATCGCTCCATTTTGAACATCTTCGCGGGCTTGGCGTTTAGAATTCACTACACCAGCTGTAACCAAGAGTTCAACAATGTTGAGGTTGTCTTCTGCTTGGACCTGGTAGTTTGGCACACCACGAAGGCCTTGTTTGAGTTCTTTGACAGACAAGTTCTTGATGTTTCCCGCAAAGAGTTGTTCCGTGATGTTGAGGGCTTCCTTGTAAGCTTCTTCACCGTGAACGAGGGTAACCACTTCACGCGCCAAGATCTTTTGAGCCAAACGTTCATGAGGAGCAGCCTCAAACTGCTTACGGATCTCTTCGATCTGGTCCAGTGACAAGAAAGTGAAGATCTTCAAGAAGCGCACAGCGTCGGCGTCCATCACATTCATCCAGAATTGGTACATTTCGTATGGAGATGTTTTGTCTGCATTGAGCCAGACGGCATTGCCTTCTGATTTACCGAATTTCTTACCAGTTGCATCTGTGATCAAAGGCACAGTCATAACATGACCAGTTTTATCTGCCTTACGACGCATCAACTCAGTACCAGCTGTCATGTTTCCCCATTGGTCAGATCCACCGATTTGAAGGGTGACATTGTGTTCTTGGTTGAGGACGTAGAAGTCATAGCCTTGCATGATTTGGTAGGCAAACTCCGTGTAAGAAATTCCTGTCTCAATCCGTTTTTTAACAGATTCTTTACTCATCATAGCATTGACCGTAAAGTATTTTCCGACATCACGAAGGAAGTCAATAAAGCTAATGCTTCCGAACCAATCGTAGTTGTTGACCATTTCGGCTTTGTTGTCACCATTTTCAAAATCGAGGAAACGAGACAATTGCCCTTGAATGGAGCGAACCCATTCTTGAACAGTTTCTTTTGTTTGGAGACTACGCTCAGCATCTTTGAAGGACGGATCTCCAATGAGACCAGTCGCACCGCCAACGAGCGCGTAAGGTTTGTGGCCTGCTAGTTGAAGGCGACGGCTCGTTAAGATGGCAACCAAGTGACCAAGGTGAAGGCTGTCAGCAGTTGGATCATAACCAGTATAATAAGAAACCTGACCTTCTTCCAGTGCTTTGCGCAAGGCTTCTTCATCCGTCGTTTGAAATACCAAACCACGCTCTTTTAGCTCATCAAAAATGTGCATGTGTCTTTTCTCCTTTATAAGTTTTATCATTTCTCTATTCTACCATAAACCACGGAAATGGCAATGCTTTCCGTCATTTTCTTGTCCTTACCCAAGAAGATTGAGCGAGGATTTCTACGCTCTTGTGATTGAAAACAAAGGGGCTAATCTGCTATAATATAGGGAACAAGGAGAAAGAATCAGTGAATCAATTAAAAGAGAAGCTGCAAGAGTTTTGGAAGAAAGTCCAAAAATTCTTTGCAAATATGTATACAGAAACTCCGAATAAGGAAAAAAATGAAGAAAGTAGCTGGTCTGTCGGCGATATTTTTGCGACCTTTTTGAGAACGCTCAAACTCTTGTGGGATGTGATGATCGCCCTGTTCGTGTGCCTCTTTTTATTTGGCGCAGGGATCGGGATTGGTTATGCAGCAAGCCTCTTTAGCAATGTTAAGGTTCCAAAGACAGAAGAATTGGTCCAGCAGGTCCGTAATGTCAGCAGTGTTTCAAAACTGACCTATTCCGATAAGAGCCTGATTGCAGAAGTGGACAGTGATTTGATCCGCACGCCGGTAGCTGGAGATGCCATTTCTGACAATGTCAAAAAGGCTGTGATCGCTACTGAGGATGAGAACTTTGAAAGCCACAAGGGGGTTGTGCCCAAAGCTGTTCTTCGGGCGACGCTTGGCTCTGTAGCCGGCGTGGGTTCCTCTAGTGGGGGATCGACCCTAACCCAGCAGTTGATCAAACAGCAAGTCGTAGGAGATGCTCCCACCTTTACTCGTAAGGCGACAGAGATTGTCGATGCCCTAGCTTTAGAGCGGGGAATGGATAAAAACGAAATCCTAACCACCTACTTAAACGTCTCGCCTTTTGGACGAAACAATCGGGGGCAAAATATTGCAGGTGTGGAAGCCGCAGCTCAAGGGATCTTTGGCGTCTCTGCGAAAGACTTGTCTGTTCCACAAGCAGCCTTTATCGCTGGCTTGCCACAGAGTCCGATTGTCTACTCCCCTTATGCTGCAGACGGTAGCCTAAAGAGCAAGGAGAACCTTGAGTTAGGTTTGGCGCGTGCCAAAGATGTCTTGTTCAATATGTACCGGACGGGAGCCTTATCGAAAAAAGACTACGAAACCTATGCTCAGTACGACTTGACCAAAGACTTCATTGCTCCAGATGGCATCGAGAAAACACCGCATGACTACCTCTACTTCCAAGCAATGGAAGAAGCAAAAGAGGCCATGTATGATTACTTGATCAAGCGAGACAATGTAACCAAGCAAGACCTGAAAAATAATGAAACCGTCAAGGCTTATCAAGAATTAGCTGAGAGTGAGTTGCGCGAAGGTGGTTACACTATCCAAACCACTATTAACAAACCGGTTCACAATGCGATGCAGGCTGCAGTCGCGAATTTTGGAAGCGTCTTGGATGATGGAACGGGACTGGTAGAAGTTGGGAATGTCCTGATGGACAACCGAACGGGTGCTGTTTTAGGATTTATCGGTGGTCGGAATTTTGATGGTAACCAAAACAACCATGCCTTTGATACAGAACGTTCCCCAGGATCTACTATCAAGCCGCTGTTGGCCTATGGGATTGCCATTGACCAAGGCTTGATGGGAAGTAATAGCATCCTTTCTAACTACCCAACTAATTTCTCAAGTGGGGAGCCGATCATGCACGTGGATAGCCGAGGAACAGCCATGATGGATCTACGTGAGGCCCTCAATACCTCGTGGAATATTCCGGCTTACTGGACTTACCGAACCCTTCGTGAAAAGGGTGTGGATGTCCCGTCCTACATGAAGAAAATGGGCTATGATATCCCTGAATATGGCATTGAGAGTCTACCAATGGGGGGAGGAATTGAGGTCACTGTTGCCCAACATACCAACGGTTTCCAAACCATTGCTAACAATGGGAACTACCTCAGACGCTACATGGTGGAGCAAATCATCGACCGAGATGGGGATGTAGTCTACAAGCACGAAGCAGATCCGGTTCGTGTCTACTCTCCAGCAACAGCAACGATTATGCAGGATCTCTTGCGTGGGGTCATCACATCTGGTGCTACAACGACCTTTAAGTCACGGATTAGCCAAGTCAACCCAACGCTGGCAGGTGCTGACTGGATTGGAAAAACTGGTACCACCAACTCAAACGGGGATATGTGGTTGATGTTGTCCACTCCAAATGTTTCTTTAGGAGGTTGGATCGGTCATGACAACAATGCTTCCATGCAAACCTTGACCGGATACAACAACAATGCTCAATACATGGCGCAGTTGGCGAATGCGATCTACCAAGCAGATCCAAGTCTCTTTGGGATTCAGGATAAATTCACTCTCGATAAGAGTGTGATCCGTTCTGAAGTGCTCAAATCGACTGGTGAAAGACCGGGCCGCGTCAATGTCAATGGCCGGGATATCGATGTGAGCGGTCAAACGGTAACCAGTCTTTGGGCTAAAAACGGAGCGCCAACCACTCAATACCGCTTTGCCATCGGGGGATCGGATAGCGATTATCAAAGTGCTTGGGCAGCAATTCTCGGCAATACCAGTGGCAATCAGTCGAATAATAAGAACAATTCGACAACCAATAGTTCATCAAGCAATAGTTCAAATCGAAATAGTTCCAATCGCGGCAATCGACGCTAGTCTGATCCAGTAGAAAACCTAGAGAAAGCCTTGATTTTTGGAGCAAAAAACGATATAATAGTGATAACTAATTTGTCGTGTGCTTTATTTGAAATATTGTCCAAATAAGAGCTTACAGCAGTTAAATCTTACTTGAATAAGTCGATTTAGCTGCTCTTTTTGTGCCTATTTTTCAGGAAAACCCTAGTTTGTTACACAAATTTAATTTTTCTAAAAATTACAAAAAGCGACGAATAAGGTGAAGAGACAGCTCTTCACGTGATGCAAATCACAAAATTGTAGTTAAAACCGGATAGGTGGTAGGAGTGATGTTACCAAGCTATCCTAGTATAGAAAAAGGAGCTAAAAACTTTGGCAGGACATGACGTTCAATACGGGAAACATCGGACCCGTCGTAGTTTTTCAAGAATCAAAGAGGTTCTTGATTTACCAAACTTGATTGAAATCCAGACAGACTCATTCAAAGATTTCTTGGATCATGGCTTGAAGGAAGTATTTGAAGATGTGCTTCCAATCTCAAACTTCACGGATACAATGGAATTGGAATTTGTGGGTTATGAAATCCGCGAACCCAAGTATTCGCTTGAAGAAGCGCGCATTCACGATGCCAGCTACTCAGCACCAATCTTTGTGACCTTCCGTTTGGTCAACAAAGAAACAGGTGAAATCAAGACCCAAGAAGTTTTCTTTGGTGATTTCCCAATCATGACTGAAATGGGAACTTTCATCATCAATGGGGGAGAACGGATTATCGTATCTCAATTGGTCCGCTCACCAGGTGTCTACTTCAATGATAAGGTGGACAAGAATGGTAAGATTGGTTATGGATCAACAGTTATCCCTAACCGTGGAGCTTGGTTAGAGCTTGAAACCGACTCAAAAGACATCGCCTACACACGCATCGACCGCACACGTAAAATTCCATTTACAACGCTTGTGCGTGCTCTTGGATTCTCAGGAGATGATGAAATCATCGATATCTTTGGGGATAGCGAATTGGTTCGCAATACTATCGAAAAAGATATCCACAAAAATCCAATGGATTCACGGACAGATGAAGCCCTCAAAGAAATCTACGAGCGTCTTCGTCCAGGTGAACCAAAAACAGCGGAAAGCTCACGTAGCTTGTTGGTAGCCCGTTTCTTTGATCCACGTCGTTATGACTTGGCACCAGTTGGTCGCTACAAGATCAACAAGAAACTCAATATCAAGAACCGCTTGTTGAACCAAACGATTGCAGAACCGTTGGTGGATGCTGAAACAGGAGAAATCCTTGTAGAAGCTGGTACCGTGATGACGCGCGATGTCATCGACAGCATCTCAGGACAATTGGATAATGGTTTGAACAAAATCACTTACATTCCAAATGATGCTGCTGTTTTGACAGAACCAGTTGAATTGCAAAAATTCAAAGTTGTCGCTCCAACAGATCCAGACCGTGTTGTCACCATCATCGGAAATGCTAATCCATCTGACAAAGTACGCATCGTAACTCCAGCAGATATCTTGGCAGAGATGAGCTATTTCTTGAACCTTGCAGAAGGAATTGGCCGTGTAGATGATATCGACCACCTTGGAAACCGTCGGATTCGTGCCGTTGGTGAATTGCTTGCCAACCAAGTGCGTCTTGGACTTTCACGGATGGAACGAAACGTTCGCGAACGGATGTCTGTGCAAGATAACGATATCTTGACACCACAACAAATTATTAACATTCGTCCAGTAACTGCAGCGATCAAAGAATTCTTTGGTTCTTCACAGTTGTCACAGTTCATGGACCAACACAACCCACTTTCTGAGTTGTCTCACAAACGTCGTTTGTCTGCCTTAGGGCCTGGTGGTTTGACACGTGACCGTGCCGGATATGAAGTGCGTGACGTGCACTATACCCACTATGGTCGGATGTGTCCAATCGAAACACCTGAAGGACCAAACATCGGTTTGATCAACAACTTGTCTTCATACGGACACTTGAACAAATATGGTTTCATCCAAACGCCATACCGGAAAGTGGACCGTGAAAAAGGTGTAGTGACCAACGAAATCGTTTGGTTGACAGCCGATGAAGAAGATGAGTACATCGTCGCTCAGGCCAACTCTAAGTTGAACGAAAAGGGTGGCTTTGCTGAGCCAATCGTTATGGGACGTCACCGTGGTAACAACCAAGAGTTCCCATCTGATCAAGTCGACTACATGGACGTGTCTCCAAAACAAGTAGTTGCCGTTGCGACAGCATGTATTCCTTTCTTGGAAAACGATGACTCCAACCGTGCCCTCATGGGTGCCAACATGCAACGTCAGGCTGTTCCATTGATTGATCCAAAAGCCCCTTATGTGGGTACTGGTATGGAATACCAAGCAGCCCATGACTCAGGTGCTGCAGTTATTGCACAACATGGTGGTAAGGTTACCTATGCAGATGCGGATAAGGTGGAAGTCCGTCGGGAAGATGGTTCTTTGGACGTCTACCATGTTCAAAAATTCCGTCGTTCAAACTCCGGTACAGCCTACAACCAACGTACTCTGGTTAAAGTTGGTGAAACCGTTGAAAAAGGTGACTTTATCGCTGACGGTCCATCAATGGAAAAAGGGGAAATGGCCCTTGGTCAAAACCCAATCGTCGCTTACATGACTTGGGAAGGGTATAACTTCGAGGATGCCGTTATCATGAGCGAACGCTTGGTGAAAGAAGATGTCTACACATCTGTTCACTTGGAAGAATTCGAATCAGAAACACGCGATACCAAGTTAGGCCCTGAAGAAATTACCCGTGAAATTCCAAACGTCGGTGAAGATGCTCTTCGTGACTTGGATGAAACAGGTATTATCCGTATTGGTGCTGAGGTTAAAGAAGGCGATATCCTTGTCGGTAAGGTAACACCGAAAGGTGAAAAAGACCTTTCTGCTGAAGAACGTCTCCTTCACGCTATCTTTGGGGATAAATCTCGTGAGGTGCGTGATACATCACTCCGTGTACCTCACGGTGGAGATGGAGTCGTTCGCGATGTTAAGATCTTTACCCGTGCAAACGGTGATGAATTACAATCTGGTGTCAACATGTTGGTTCGTGTTTACATTGCACAAAAACGTAAGATCCGCGTCGGAGATAAGATGGCCGGTCGTCACGGAAACAAAGGGGTTGTGTCTCGTATTGTTCCAGTTGAAGATATGCCTTACCTTCCAGACGGTACACCAGTTGATATCATGTTGAACCCTCTTGGGGTGCCATCACGTATGAATATCGGTCAGGTTATGGAACTTCACCTTGGTATGGCAGCTCGTAACTTGGGTATTCACATCGCAACACCAGTCTTTGATGGAGCAAGCTCAGAAGACCTCTGGGATACTGTGAAAGAAGCTGGTATGGATAGCGATGCTAAGACGATTCTTTACGATGGACGTACAGGTGAGCCGTTTGACAACCGTGTATCTGTCGGTGTCATGTACATGATCAAGCTTCACCACATGGTTGATGATAAACTCCATGCCCGTTCAGTCGGACCATACTCAATGGTTACCCAACAACCACTCGGAGGGAAAGCTCAGTTTGGTGGACAACGTTTCGGGGAAATGGAAGTGTGGGCCCTTGAGGCTTATGGTGCATCAAATGTCCTTCAAGAAATCTTGACTTACAAGTCAGATGATGTCAACGGACGTTTGAAAGCCTATGAAGCGATTACCAAAGGTAAACCAATTCCAAAACCAGGTGTACCAGAATCCTTCCGCGTTCTTGTCAAAGAATTGCAATCACTTGGTCTTGACATGCGTGTCTTGGACGAAGATGATCAAGAAGTGGAACTTCGTGACCTTGATGAAGGGGAAGACGATGATGTGATTCATGTGGATGACCTTGAAAAAGCACGTGAAAAAGCAGCAAAGGAAGCAAAAGCAGCCTTTGATGCCGAAGAATCAGAAAAATAATCAGTAAAAATGATTGTCCTGTGAGCAACCAATGCTTCTAGCAGGATGATTCGATAACAAGATACAGACACAAGGAGGTGGCAAGAAAGTTTCCTTTCTTCCTCCACCTAAGCTGTATCCAAATAAAACAAGTATGAAAAAAAGGAAAGGTAAGAAATAGTGGTTGATGTAAATCGTTTTAAAAGTATGCAAATCACCCTAGCTTCTCCAAGCAAGGTCCGTTCATGGTCTTATGGAGAGGTCAAGAAACCTGAAACAATCAACTACCGTACATTGAAACCAGAACGTGAAGGTCTCTTTGATGAAGTCATCTTTGGACCTACAAAAGACTGGGAATGTGCGTGTGGGAAATACAAACGAATCCGTTACAAAGGGATTGTTTGTGACCGCTGTGGGGTTGAAGTAACACGTGCGAAAGTTCGTCGTGAACGCATGGGGCACATTGAGTTGAAAGCACCTGTATCACACATCTGGTACTTCAAAGGAATCCCTTCTCGTATGGGATTGACCTTGGATATGAGCCCTCGTGCCCTTGAAGAAGTCATCTACTTCGCAGCTTATGTGGTGATCGATCCAAAAGATACTCCACTTGAGCACAAATCCATCATGACGGAACGTGAATACCGTGAACGCTTGCGTGAATACGGACCAGGTTCCTTTGTAGCTAAGATGGGTGCAGAAGCTATCCAAGACCTCTTGAAACAAGTGGATCTGGAAGCTGAAATTGCTCTCTTGAAAGAAGAATTGAAGACTGCAACTGGTCAAAAACGTGTGAAGGCTGTGCGTCGTTTGGATGTCTTGGACGCCTTCTACAAATCTGGCAACAAGCCAGAATGGATGGTCCTCAACATCCTTCCTGTTATTCCACCAGATCTTCGTCCGATGGTCCAATTGGATGGTGGCCGTTTTGCCGCCTCTGACTTGAATGACCTTTATCGCCGGGTAATTAACCGGAACAACCGTTTGGCACGTTTGTTGGAATTGAATGCCCCTGGTATCATCGTGCAAAACGAAAAACGGATGCTCCAAGAAGCGGTTGACGCTTTGATCGACAACGGTCGTCGTGGTCGTCCAATCACAGGACCAGGTAGCCGTCCACTCAAATCATTGAGTCACATGCTCAAAGGGAAACAAGGACGCTTCCGTCAAAACTTGCTTGGTAAACGGGTGGACTTCTCAGGACGTTCCGTTATCGCCGTTGGTCCAACTCTGAAGATGTACCAATGTGGTGTGCCACGTGAAATGGCTATCGAGCTCTTCAAACCATTTGTTATGCGTGAAATCGTTGCACGTGATATCGTACAAAACGTTAAAGCTGCAAAACGCTTGGTCGAACGTGGAGATGAACGTATCTGGGATATCTTGGAAGAAGTCATCAAAGAACACCCAGTTCTCTTGAACCGCGCACCGACCCTTCACCGTTTGGGGATCCAAGCCTTTGAACCTGTCTTGATTGACGGGAAAGCCCTTCGCTTGCACCCCCTTGTCTGTGAAGCCTACAATGCCGACTTCGATGGAGACCAAATGGCCATCCACGTACCGCTTTCAGAAGAAGCTCAAGCAGAAGCTCGTATCTTGATGTTGGCTGCTGAGCATATCTTGAACCCTAAAGATGGTAAACCAGTCGTTACGCCATCTCAGGATATGGTATTGGGGAACTACTACCTCACTATGGAAGAAGCTGGTCGTGAAGGCGAAGGCATGGTCTTCAAAGACCGTGATGAAGCCGTGATGGCTCTTCGCAATGGCTATGTTCACTTGCATACACGTGTCGGAATTGCGACGGATAGCTTGAACAAACCATGGACAGAAGCACAACAACACAAGATTCTCTTGACAACTGTTGGTAAGATTCTCTTTAACGATATCATGCCTGCAGAGCTTCCATACCTTCAAGAGCCTAATAATGCCAACTTGACAGAAGGTGTTCCAGCTAAGTACTTCTTGGAGCCTGGTCAAGATGTCAAATCAGCGATTGAGAAATTGGAATTAAACGTTCCTTTCAAGAAGAAAAATCTTGGAAATATCATCGCCGAAATCTTCAAACGTTTCCGTACAACTGAAACGTCTGCTTTCTTGGACCGCTTGAAAGACTTAGGTTACCATCACTCAACCCTTGCTGGTTTGACAGTGGGGATTGCCGATATTCCGGTCGTTGAAGATAAGGCAGAGATCATTGAAGAATCTCACAAACGTGTGGAACAAATCACGAAACAATTCCGTCGTGGTTTGATCACAGATGACGAACGCTACAATGCCGTTACAGCTGAATGGCGTGCAGCCCGTGAGAAATTGGAAAAACGCTTGGTGGATAACCAAGATCCGAAGAACCCAATCGTTATGATGATGGACTCTGGAGCCCGTGGTAACATCTCAAACTTCTCGCAACTTGCCGGTATGCGTGGTTTGATGGCTGCTCCAAACGGACGGATCATGGAATTGCCAATCCTTTCAAACTTCCGCGAAGGTTTGTCAGTACTCGAAATGTTCTTCTCAACTCACGGTGCCCGTAAAGGGATGACTGATACGGCCTTGAAGACAGCCGACTCAGGTTACTTGACTCGTCGTTTGGTTGATGTTGCCCAAGACGTAATCATCCGTGAAGATGACTGTGGAACAGACCGTGGACTTGTGATCCGTGCCATTACTGATGGTAAGGAAATGATCGAGCCACTCGAAGAACGCTTGACAGGTCGTTATACCAAGAAATCTGTTAAACACCCTGAAACTGGTGAAGTCATCGTTGGTCCAGATACCTTGATCTCAGAAGACCTAGCACGTGAAATTGTTAATGCTGGTGTGGAAGAAGTCACTATCCGCTCTGTCTTTACATGTAACACCCGCCATGGTGTCTGCCGTCACTGTTATGGTATCAACTTGGCGACTGGTGATGCGGTTGAAGTGGGTGAAGCAGTCGGAACCATCGCTGCCCAATCTATCGGGGAACCTGGTACACAGTTGACCATGCGTACCTTCCACACGGGTGGGGTTGCCTCAAATACCGATATCACTCAAGGTCTTCCTCGTGTCCAAGAAATCTTTGAAGCCCGCAATCCAAAAGGGGAAGCGGTCATCACTGAGGTCAAAGGGGAAGTCACAGCCATTGAAGAAGATGCTTCTACACGGACCAAGAAAGTCTTTGTTAGCGGAGCAACTGGTGAGGGTGAATACGTTGTCCCTTACACTGCCCGCATGAAAGTCGAAGTAGGAGATCAAGTCTCTCGTGGTGCAGCTCTGACAGAAGGGTCTATCCAACCAAAACGTCTCCTTGCCGTTCGTGATGTCTTGTCGGTTGAAACTTACCTTCTTGCGGAAGTACAAAAAGTATACCGTAGCCAAGGGGTAGAAATCGGCGACAAACACATTGAGGTAATGGTTCGTCAAATGATCCGTAAAGTACGTGTCATGGATCCAGGAGATACAGACCTTCTCATGGGTACGCTTATGGACATTACAGACTTTACAGATGCTAATAAGGATGTCCTTATCTCTGGTGGAGTTCCTGCGACTGCTCGTCCAGTCCTTATGGGAATCACCAAAGCCTCTCTTGAAACCAACAGTTTCTTGTCAGCTGCTTCCTTCCAAGAAACCACTCGTGTTCTTACTGACGCAGCGATCCGTGGTAAGAAAGACCATCTCCTTGGACTGAAGGAAAATGTTATCATTGGTAAGATTATTCCTGCAGGTACAGGGATGGCTCGTTACCGTAACTTGGAACCACAAGCGATTAACGAAGTTGAAATCATCGAAGAAGTGCCAGTAACAGATGGAACAGTCGATGAAGTTCAAACAGCTGAAGTCGTAGAAGAATAAGAAAAAAAGTCGGAACTACATGTTCCGGCTTTTTTTTGAAAAAATTATAAAAATTTATTATTTAAAAAATAATTGTATAATTATTGATTTATTTTTTTACCAAAAATATTAGCCTGCTAGAAGTCGTGTTGTAAATACTTACAATTAGTGATTATATGGATATGTATTCTAAACACCAAAATAATAAAATGACTAACTATTAGTAATTTCTTTATAAAACCCAAAATCGGTTTGACATTTAAAGTCATTGGCGGTAGAATGGAAAAAGATGTACACAAATTAAAAAAATGTCGAATTACATGTATGTCAACGGGGGAAGTTTATGGGAAAATTGAAAATTATGGTTGTGTTTGGGACGCGACCGGAGGCCATTAAAATGGCCCCTTTGGTGTTGGAGTTGCAAAAGCAGAGGGAGACCATTGAGACCATTACGGTGGTCACTGCCCAGCACCGTCAAATGCTGGACCAGGTTTTAGAAACCTTTAACATCGTACCTGATTACGATTTGGATATTATGGGGAAAAGCCAGACCTTATTAGACATTACCTCTAAAATTCTGAATCAATTAGATCCAGTTATCAAAAAAGAAAAGCCAGATATGGTGCTCGTTCATGGAGATACGACCACTACCTTTGCGGCGAGTTTGGTTGCCTTTTACAATCAAGTCCGCATTGGTCACGTCGAAGCCGGTTTGAGAACCTTTGATAAATATTCTCCGTATCCAGAAGAGATGAACCGTCAAATGACGGATGATCTAGCGGATCTGTATTTTGCGCCGACTGGCGAAAGTAAGGCCAATCTCTTAAAAGAAAATCATCCGGAATCCTCTATTGTGGTGACAGGAAATACTGCTATTGATGCACTGAAACTCACGGTTCAAGAGAACTATCATCACGAAGTACTGGATCAATTAGATCCAGCTAAAAAAATCATCCTTGTCACCATGCATCGAAGAGAAAATCAAGGAGCTCCCATGAGAGCGGTCTTTGGAGCTCTGAGAGAAATGGTGGATCAAGAACCGGATATTGAAGTGGTTTACCCAGTGCACCTTAGTCCAGCGGTACAAGAGGCGGCAAACGATCTATTAGGAGATCATGATCGGATCCATCTCATTGCACCTTTAGATGTGCTTGACTTCCACAACTTGGCTTCGAGAAGTTACTTTATCATGTCGGATTCAGGTGGGGTACAAGAAGAAGCACCATCATTGGGGAAACCGGTATTGGTATTGCGTGATACAACAGAACGCCCAGAAGGGGTCAAAGCAGGAACTTTGAAATTAGTTGGTACGGATCCTGCCGTCGTCAAATCCACGATGACGGAGCTCTTAACCAACGAACATCTTTATCTAGAAATGGCAAATGCCCGAAATCCTTATGGAGATGGAAGAGCTTCTGAGCGAATCGTGCAAGCTATTAAACATTACTTTGGCCAGGGAGATGCTGCTGAAGAATTTCATGAGGGAGAGAAAGAATAAATGAAAAAAACGGAAAAGTTAAGTAAATGGTTGCTAATTTTGATTGTTTTCGAAGTACTTCTTTTACTTTACTGCTTGTTTTTTGCAAGAGAGATTCTGATTGAAGAAGGATTATTCTTTGTTTTAGGATTATTTTCTGCTATTGTTTTATCAGATTTGTTGTTGACATGGACCATCCTGTTGTCATTTGCCCTAGGGATTGTCTTTTTGGTGGCGGGTGTTGTCTATATCCCATTTCATCAAGCCTTGCTTCTGCTCTTTAGTTTTCCAATCTTGATTGGAATTTTGACCCAAATTCGCTACCACCTCTTTAAAGAGATTGCAAAAGTGAAGGATCAAGAGCCAGAAGCTTACGCAGATTACCGTAACCGCATCGCTTCTTATGGTGGGGAAACCAATGATACGATTCAAGCCTTACTCATTCACTGGTCGCACGAGGAATTGTTCTTCCAATTGCAACCGAGAGAGTACAATCGGACCTTGAACCAAATCAACTATTTGGTAACGCATCATCTAAAGCCAAATGAAAGCTTGTATTATGTATCAGATGGTAATTTCTTGATCTTATCTTCTGATAGCGAGCGGGATCTGAAGGGCGATTATATGACAGTCTTAAAACCACAGTTGGAAGGACTGGTGTTCCAAGGAGAAGATGGGGTGCAAGCCATCCAATTTCAGTCCGGCTTTCTTGTAGTAGATCAATCAAATCGCACCAAATACCATCGCTATAAAGAAATGATTCGTTACTTAAAACGTCAACTTGAAACAGATATTATTGTGGAATATTAGGAGGAAAACATGTCTCTTACAAATATATTTTTTAATATAGCTGTAGGCATTAGTGTATTTTTTGCCTTGTGCTTTATTGTATTATTTGTAGCTTATACGGTGATTTACCGCCGTGTCAATAAAAACTTTAAGGCGGTGGACCATGATTAGTCAAATTGTGATGATTATTGCCTTGATTTCGATTTGGCTGTCCTTAGCCTGGGGCCTAGTAATCCTCTTTTCAGCCGTTCATTTTTGGTTTAAACACAGTGATTTTCGTGTCAATACGGATCCGCTTCCTTATTATCCAAAAGTGACGATCGTCGTACCTGCCCATAATGAGGATGTGGTTATTGCACAGACAGCCAAAGCGATCCTTGATTTGAACTACCCACATGATCGTGTAGAATTACTACTGTTTGCGGATAATTGTTCCGATCGCACTTATGAAGAGTGTTTGGCAGTTAAAGCATTGCCAGAGTATGCAGGACGTGATTTGACCATTATCAATCGCAGTGGGACAGGTGGGAAAGCCGGTGTGTTAAATGACGCTTTGGCTATGGCGACCGGAGACTATATCTGTGTCTATGATGCAGATGCCATGCCTGAAAAGAATGCTCTTTATTTCCTTGTGAAAGAAGTGCTCAAAGATCCAGAGCGTCATGTGGCTTCTTTTGGTCGCAATAAAACGCGGAATGCCGGTCAAAACTTCTTGACTCGCTGTATCAACCAAGAAATTGTCGTCACCCAACGGGTTCACCATGTAGGCATGTGGCATCTCTTTAAGATTGGACGGATTCCAGGAACCAACTTCATTATTCAAACTGAATTTGTCAAGAGTATTGGGGGATGGAAAAACGGTGCCTTAACAGAGGATACGGATATTTCCTTTAAGATTATGCAAAGTGGGAAGTTGATTGCTCTAGCCTATAATTCAGAAGCATTTCAACAGGAACCTGAGACCCTGAAGAGTTATTATATGCAACGGAAACGTTGGGCCAAAGGGAATTATGAAGTGGTTCTTTCTAACTTCAAGCATTTATTTGGTAAGGGAAATTGGCGCGTGAAGTTAGAAGTGACCAACTATTCCTGTATCTTCTTCTGGTTCAATGCAGCTATCGTGTTATCAGACTTGATCTTTTTTGCCAATATTCTGGCCATGTGTCTCCATACAGTGGTGCCAGGCGTGCAAATTCCATTTGCCTTTGATTCAGAAAATATCTATATTGCGCAATTGATGTTGTTTAATTGGATCTTGATGATTGGGCTCTACTTACTTCAGATTAATGTGGCTCTTGCCTCACAATTTGGTCAAGCAACTACCAAGCAAATTTGGTTGGCCTTAGCTGCCTACTTCACCTATTCTCAACTGTTTATCATTGTATCAATTGATGCCATCTCTTCGATTGTGATGGATAAACTATTGCACCGGAAAGAAACTAAATGGGTTAAAACAAAACGATTCGCAGGATAGGAGAAATTATGAATACGAAAAAGATGAGATATGTATGGTTTCTAGTCATCCTTTGCATTTTCTGTTTGACCTTGTTTTTAGCGAGAACGAGAAGTAAAGTGGAGATGCGAAATCGAATTTACCGTCAGTGGGATGAGCATTTTGTTGTTTCAAAAGGGAAAGAATCCTATGTTCGAACCACCAATGATAGCAATCAAACGGTGGTTTTATCTGAAGCGCAAAGTTATGGAATGCTCATTACTGTTGCGGCTGCTAAAAAAGGACAAGCCCAACAAGCAGACTTTGACAGACTCTATCAATATTATCTAAATCATCGCTTGGAAGGTACCCAATTGATGTCTTGGAAACAAACCATCAGCAATGGAAAAGCAAAGGATGAGGACCATAACGCCACAGATGGAGATCTCTATATTGCCTATGCTCTTCTAAAAGCTGCTCAGCAATGGCCAAAGCAAGCCAAAGACTACCAGGCTCAAGCCAAAGCGATTTTAGAAGATATTCTCGCACACAATTACAATGAAGAAACCGGTGTGTTAACGGTGGGAAATTGGGCCAATCAGGATTCGGAATTCTATCATTTGATGCGGACGTCTGATACACTGCCAGCGCAATTCCAGATCTTTTATGAAGTGACAAAAGATTCGAAGTGGTTGGACATCAAAGAAAAGATGTTGCAGCAACTCCAAACGATCAGCTCCCAAACAAAAACAGGTTTACTACCTGATTTCATCTGGGTAGATGAGCAAGGGACTCGCGTAGCAGATCCCAAGACGATTGAATCCAAGTATGATGGAGCCTACTCGTATAATGCTTGTCGCCTTCCATATAACCTTGTTCAAAGTAAGGATGCAACCAGTCAAAAATTGGTGAAAAAGATGCTTAACTTTTTCAAGAGTCAAAGAAACCTGTACGCGGGTTATGACTTGAAAGGAAAGGCCTTGAACAATCATCAGGCAGCAAGTTTTTTGGCACCGATAGTCTATGCTTCTGAACACGAAAAAGGCTATCTGAAGTTGGTGCAACAGAATAAGTATATCTTCACACAAGATCTACCTCTGAACAACTATTATGATGCAACCATGACAACCATGATTGCACTTGAATTGTTCTAAATACTTGAGAAGAGAGAGTTCCCAGGATGGCTCGTCATTTTGTTGGGACTCTCTTTTTTGATTCTCGAAAAAAGGACCCAAGAGAAATCAAGTAGTCTATTTTTGAAAAATAACTGTGGAAATCACATGAAAACTGCCTGAAAAATTATGCTCTGAGCAGAAAACTTTTATTCTCAAAGGATTTTCTATATAATAGAAGATACAAAGGATGGAAGAGTTTATGTATCGTGTGATTGAAATGTATGGGGACTGTGAACCCTGGTGGTTTTTAGAAGGTTGGGAAGAAGATATTGTCAGTAGTCGGAAGTTTGAAGACTATTACCAGGCTTTGAAATACTACAAGCAGAAATGGTTAGAGTTGAATGCACACTTTCCAAGTTATAAGAGTCGGAGTGATCTCATGACGATCTTTTGGGATACCAACGAGCAAGAGTGGTGTGAGGACTGCAGTGATGATGTGCAGTTTTTCCACTCGATAGTTCTGCTAGAAGACGAGCACAAGATCCCTAAAAGCAAGCTCCGTCCAGGTTACGAAAAGGAAAAAGGAAGTCGCAAACATCGTTCTTGTCAATATACACTCGATTCAAAAAAGGGGACAACCCTGTCATAAGAGATATTTAGAAGATTTTTTAGAGCTATCTAGAAAGTCTTCTTTTTTTGTCTTCTTTTTCGAATAGTATAAGTGAGAGGAGGAACTATGGTTCAAGAAATTGCAAAAAAATTGATCCGTATGGGAAAAAAAGAAGAAGCCCAGGATCTCTACTTTATTCCTCGGAGAGAGGAGTACCAGGTTTTTATGAGGGTTGGAGATGAGAGGCGCTTTGTACAATCCTTCCCTTTTGAGGAGATGATGGCTATGATCAGTCACTTTAAGTTCGTAGCAGGCATGAATGTGGGAGAAAAAAGGCGGAGCCAGCTAGGGTCGTGTGATTACCCTCTGGAGGATGGGCTGGTTTCGATTCGCTTGTCGACGGTGGGGGATTATCGTGGCTATGAAAGCTTGGTTATTCGGCTCTTGCATGATGAGGAACGCGAATTGCGTTTTTGGTTTGATCAGCTACCTGAGTTGAAGAAGAAATTGGCTGGTCGTGGGCTCTATCTCTTTGCGGGCCCTGTTGGTTCGGGAAAGACCACTCTCATGCATGCTTTGGCGCAAGAGTGCTTTGCGGACCAGCAAGTCATGTCCATTGAGGATCCTGTCGAGATCAAGCAGGATAATATGTTACAGCTTCAGCTGAACGACCAGATCGGCATGACCTATGACAACCTGATCAAACTCTCCTTACGTCATCGGCCGGACCTTCTCATCATTGGGGAAATTCGAGATAAGGAAACAGCTCGTGCAGTCGTACGAGCTAGTTTGACAGGGGTCACAGTCTTCTCTACTATTCATGCCAAGAGCGTTCGAGGTGTTTATGAGAGGCTCTTAGAGCTTGGAGTGAGTGAGGAAGAGCTCAAGATTGTTTTACAAGGTATTTGCTACCAACGATTAATTGCAGGAGGAGGTGTTGTCGATTTTGCGACGGAAAACTACCAAGAACACTCAGCCAGCCGCTGGAACCAACAAATGGATCTCTTGGCTCAATCGGGATATATCCAGCTGGCTCAGGCACAAGCCGAAAAAATTATCTACAACTAAACAAAAGCAAATCATTGAATTGTTTTTGAATCTTTATTCGAGTGGTTTTCATCTGTCTGAGATTGTTGATTTTTTGGATCGTTCCCACCTAGTGGAGAGTTATTTGGTCTCCCAGATGCGAGCAGATCTCTCTCGGGGGCGGAGTTTTTCAGAGATGATGGCGGGGATCGGTTTTTCAGATGCGGTCACGACGCAGCTGTCTCTTGCTGAGCTCCATGGAAATCTTGCATTGAGCTTGGAGAAAATCAGTGCTTACCTAGAAAACATGCGCAAGGTCAAGAAAAAGTTGATCGAAGTTAGCACTTATCCTCTTATCTTACTTGGGTTTTTAGTTTTGATTATGCTAGGCCTGCGCAATTATTTGCTCCCTCAAATAGATGCACAAAATATTGGTACGCAATTGATCAGTTCCTTTCCCCAACTCTTTTTGGCGCTCGTAGCGGGAATAGTGGCCCTCTTCTTATTCAGCTTTCTCTATTATCGAAAATCTAGCAAGATCAAAGTTTTTAGAAGCTTGTCCCATCTTCCTTTCGGGAAAGGCATGATTCAAGCTTATTTGACAGCCTATTATGCCAGAGAATGGGGCAATCTGATTGGACAAGGATTGGAGCTGTCTCAGATTTTTACTATGATGCAGGAGCAAAAATCCCAGCTTTTCCAAGAGATTGGAAGAGACTTAGCTCTTTCTTTAGACCGCGGTCAATCCTTTTCAGAGACGGTCGGGGGATATTCTTTTTTCAAAAAAGAATTGCCGCTTATGATTGAATATGGCGAGGTCAAATCAAAGCTTGGAAGTGAGCTAGAGATCTACGCTGAAAAAACATGGGAAGACTTCTTTCGTCGGGTCCACAAGGCCATGAATGTGATACAACCCTTGGTCTTTGTCTTTGTGGCTCTTGTAATTGTCTTACTTTACGCAGCCATGTTGCTGCCGATTTATCAAAATATGGAGGTTCATTTATGAAAAAATTAAAAACATACAAGGTAAAAGCTTTTACGCTTATTGAAATGTTGGTGGTCTTATTGATCATCAGTGTACTCTTATTGCTCTTTGTGCCGAATTTGACCAAGCAAAAAGACTCCGTAAAAGATACAGGAAATGCAGCGGTTGTCAAGGTAGTCGAAAGCCAGGCTGAATTGTATGAACTCAATCATACCAATGACCAAGCCACTCTAGCCAAGCTGATTGTTGAGGGAAATATTACCAACAAACAAGCAGAATCCTACCGTGCCTATTATGCGAAAAATAGTGGAGAAACTCGTGCGGTTGCAGATTAAGGCCTTCACCTTGGTGGAGACCCTTCTGACCTTGATGATCGTCAGTTTTATCTATCTGGGCTTATCGGGATCGATCAAGACGAGCTTTCAGCAGGTGGAAGAAAAAGTATTTTTTGCAGAGTTTGAACATCTCTATCAAGAAAGCCAGAAGATAGCACTGGCAAGGCAAACGGAATTGGATGTTGAAGTGACTGCGAGGAATATTCAAACGCCTTATCAGACGGTGGAGATTCCTGATTCTGTTATTTTGCAAGATCCTAAAACTATTCGTTTAGACCGAGCAGGTGGCAATTCATCCCTGGCCAATGTTCACTTTCAGACACAGAGAGGAGTGGTGACCTATCAGCTTTCGCTTGGAAATGGAAAAATTAAAAAGAGCATCCGTTCCCGCTAGTATTCTCATAGAATCCCTAGTAGCTTTGAGTTTATTTGCCATGATTACGACCCTATTATTAGGGGAGATCCGGCGTTCGCGCAAGGAGCGACTAGCGGATTTCAATGAGGTAGAGGTCTTATCTGTCGCTCAAATGGCGCTTCAGACAGGGCAAAATCATCTGGAGACTAATGGCATTCAGGTTCATGTTGAAAAAGATGCCGATCAAATCACGGTCTATCATCAAGGAAAGGTGGTATTGCATGTGGAATAAAGGAAGGGTTAAGGCCTTTACCTTGCTCGAAGCCTTGGTCGCTCTCTTAGTGCTCAGCGGAGGTGTGTTAGTTTTTCAAGGTTTGACCAAACTCCTGCATGCTGAATTGGACTACCAAGCGCATCAAAAGCAGGAAGAATGGATCTTGTTTCAGCAACAAATGCAGGTGGAATTGGACCGGAGTCATTTTGAAAAAGTGGAGAACAACCATATCTACTTGATTCAGGATCAAAAACCAATTGCGATTGGCCAGTCTAAAGGAGATGATATTCGAAAAACAGATGCAAAGGGCAGGGGCTATCAGCCTATGATTTCAGGTGTTCACTCTAGTCAGATTTGGCAGGAGGGAGAGTTGATTCATCTGCGTTTGAATTTTGAAGAAGGTCTAGAAAGGGAGTATGTCTATCATGTGGTACCAGCGATGCAAAATGAAAAAAGTTAAGGCTGGTGTCTTGCTCTACGCCCTTTTGATGGCAGCGATTTTCAGTCTCTTGCTTCAGTTTTATCTTCACCGTCAGGTCGCGGAAAAACGGATCTTAAAGACGAGTCAAGATCGACTTCGGGCCTATGCTTTGGTACAATTGGCTCTTGAAAAAGGAAAGGGTGATGAGAAGGCATCAGAGATTCACTTAAAGTCTGGAGTTGTTCAGCTACAGCAGGATCCTGGTTTTCTTCATGCCCAGGCTAAGATGGGTGGAGAAAGCTATGAGTTTGTTCTTCCTGTAAGGGAAGAAAAAGATAGTAGAAAGAGCAAAAAAGAAAAGAAGAAGACACAGAAAGATAAAGAGCAGATAGGGAGCGAAAAGCCTTCTGAAGAGACGCCAAAAGAGACGAAGGAGCCATCAGAAAATAGCGAAAAAGACTAATTTTTGGTATGATAGGGTGCGGAGGAAATCATGAATTTCGAAAAAATTGAACAAGCCTATACCTATCTATTAGAAAACACTCAAAGTATTCAAAATGAATTGTCGACCAACTTTTATGACGCCTTGATTGAGCAAAATGCCATGTATTTAGAGGGCAAGACAGATCTAGACATTGTCAAAAATAATAGTCAAAAATTAAAAGAACTAGGTTTAAGTAAGGAAGAATGGCGCAGAGCCTACCAGTTCCTTTTTATGAAAGCTGCTCAAACAGAGCCTTTGCAAGCAAATCACCAGTTCACCCCAGATGCGATTGGTTTTATCATTACATTTTTGATCGATCAGTTGGCCAAAAGCGACCAACTGGATGTCTTAGAAGTGGGAAGTGGGACCGGAAATCTCGCTGAGACCATTGTCAACAATAGCCGTCTCAAGATCGATTATTTAGGATTGGAAGTGGATGATCTCTTGATTGACCTATCTGCTAGTATCGCAGATGTGATGGAGTCTAGCGTTGTCTTTGCACAAGGAGACGCGGTGCGTCCACAAGTTTTGAAAGAAAGTGACCTGATCGTTAGCGACTTACCGATTGGTTATTATCCAGATGATGCGATTGCACAGCGCTATCAGGTAGTGAGCTCCGAAGGGCATACCTATGCCCATCACCTCATGATGGAACAAGCATTGAAATACTTGAAGCCTCAAGGAGTAGCCATCTTTTTAGCACCCAATAATCTCTTGACGAGTCCTCAGAGTGATCTTTTAAAGACTTGGTTGAAAGACAAGGCTCAGATCCTTGCCATGCTGACCTTGCCAGAATCTCTCTTTTCAAATCCAGCCTATGCGAAGACGATTTTTATCTTACGAAAACAAGAAGAAGAGTCTGTTCAGCCCTTTGTCTATCCTTTTACCGATCTCCAGGATCAAGACCAGGTGGTTCACTTCATGGAAAGTTTCCAAAACTGGTTAAAGGATAGTGAAATTTGATCAAAGATCTGATATAATAGAGACAGTGAAAACGCTTAATGAGGTGAATATATGTCGAAAACAATTTCTATTAATGCAGGAAGCTCTAGTTTGAAATGGCAATTGTACCAAATGCCAGAGGAAACTGTTCTTGCAAAAGGGTTGATTGAACGGATCGGTTTGAAAGATTCTATTTCAACTGTTAAATTTGATGGACGTTCAGAAAAACAAGTATTAGATATCCAGGACCATACACAAGCTGTAAAAATTTTGTTGGATGATTTGATTCGCTTTGATATTATCAAATCCTACGATGAGATTACAGGCGTGGGTCACCGCGTCGTTGCTGGTGGAGAATACTTCAATGATTCTGCCTTGGTAGATGACGAAGTCCTTCGAAAAGTAGAGGAATTGTCTTTGTTAGCACCTCTTCATAATCCTGCAAATGCAGCTGGGATTCGGGCTTTTAGAGAGATTTGTCCAGATATTACCAGTGTTGTAGTATTTGATACTTCTTTCCATACAACCATGCCAGAAAAAGCTTATCGTTACCCTCTTCCAACCAAATATTACACAGAAAATAAGGTCCGTAAGTATGGCGCTCATGGAACCAGTCACCAGTATGTAGCTGGTGAAGCTGCTAAATTTCTTGGAAAACCGTTAGAAGAATTGAAATTGATCACCTGCCATGTCGGAAATGGGGTATCTGTTACAGCGGTTGATAAGGGAATTTCTGTCGACACATCGATGGGCTTCACGCCTCTAGGTGGCGTCATGATGGGAACGCGGACAGGGGATCTCGATCCAGCGATTATTCCTTATTTGATGGAACATACAGAGGATTTCAATAAGCCTGAAGACATCAGCCGCATCTTCAATCGTGAATCAGGTCTTCTGGGTGTTTCTGAATCTTCTAGCGACATGCGGGATATTCATACAGCGATGCACAATGGAGACGAAAAAGCCAAATTAGCTTACGATATCTTTATCGATCGTTTGCAAAAATACATTGGTCAATACTTAGCTGTCTTGAATGGTGCAGATGCCATCATTTTTACAGCAGGGATCGGTGAAAATGCAGTAAACGTTCGTTCTTCTATTATCAATGGGATCAGCTGGTTTGGATGCAAGGTCGACCCTGAAAAGAACGTCTTTGGAGTTGTCGGAGATATTTCTACAGACGATTCCCGTGTGAAGGTATTGGTTATTCCAACTGATGAAGAGTTGGTGATTGCGCGTGACGTTGAACGTTTCAAAAATCAGTAAACTGAAATAAAGTGAGAAGGCTAGAGGCGAAAGCCCCAGTCTTCTTATTTTATACAAGAAAGAGGTTGTCCATTGAAAAAAATACAGTCTTTTGTTCGAGAGCACCCATTATGTAAGAATGTTCTCTGGCTCCTGCTTTTTGTGCCCTTATTCTTTCTCTCCCAATTTCCCCTCATCACCATGGTTTATTCCCTTCAAGAAGGAGTGAATGCGGAGTCGGTTACTGTTTTTACAGCCTTAGCTACAGTTGTGGTGCTCTTTGCTTTTTATAGAATCATCAAGATGAGCCCTCTGGAGAACTTAGATGTTCGGGTGATTACCTGGCCGGCTCTGGGGAGAAATTTTCTTTTTCTTCTCTTGTTGATGGCTAATAACTTGCTTGCCTATCCCTTGTTGAAACAAGAGGCAGGTGGTACGACGGCAAATCAAGCAGCTCTAAATGAACTGCAATCTCATGCTCCTTTTCTTGCTATGGGAATGGTCGTGATTCTTGTCGCTCCGATTCTAGAAGAGCTGCTCTGTCGGGCCATCATCCCTCGTTTGATCTTTCGAGGAGCAGAACCGATCGGTTACCTAGCTGGTGCTCTCTTTTTTACTTACTTACATGGACCGAGTACCCTAGGGGAATGGATAGCTTACGGAGGCATGTCCTTGATCTTAACTTGGGTGGCTTATCGCTACAAGCGGATCGAGTATAGCATCTGTCTCCATATGACCTTGAATGCGCTAGCTTATTATTATCCGGCTGTATTCCTCCTTTGTTTATTGCCAGTATTGAGAGTTTTCTTCCATGATAAATTATGATAAAATGGTAGGTACCAATGAGTTTTGATGCAGAATCTTCGTACAGAAGGTCAGAAAAAATAAGCAATCTGTATGGAGAATGAACTCAGAGGTTTAGAACATTTGTTCTAGCCTCTTTTGTTCGCAATCATGCTGTAGGAAGGGAATCAAAGGAGGACGAAAATGATTGATAATAAATGGCTGAGTGGCCAAGGGACCCTTCTTTGTGGGATCTTAAATGTCACTCCGGATTCATTTTCTGATGGCGGTAAGTATACGAGTGTGGATGCAGCCTTGCAGCAGGCAAGGAAACTGATCCAAGAAGGGGCTCAGATCCTGGATATCGGAGGAGAATCAACCAGACCTGGTAGTCATTATGTGGAGATTCAAGAAGAGATTGACCGTGTGGTTCCGGTGATAGAAGCCATTCGGAAAGAAAGTGATGTCTTGATCTCAGTGGATACCTGGAAGTCCCAGGTGGCGGCGGCAGCGCTGGAAGCTGGAGCCGATATTGTCAATGATATTACTGGTTTTCTTGGAGATTCTAAGATGGCTACTGTGGTTGCAGAGCATGAAGCCAGCGCAGTTCTCATGTTTAATCCAGTGATGGCAAGACCGCATCATCCAAGTTCCACTATTTTTCCAACTTTTGGTTTCGAACCAGCTTTTACAGAAGCAGAGCTTCAAACAATGGCTCAAGAACCGATTCAAGACGTGATGTGGACCTTCTTTGACCGCTCGCTTGCGGTCGCAAAAGAAGCCGGTGTTCGGACGGAACGGATCATGCTAGACCCTGGGATCGGATTTGGTTTGACCAAGCGTGAGAACCTACTCTTATTACAAGAACTCGGGACGATTCACCAAAAGGGGTATCCGATCTTTCTAGGGGTCTCCCGCAAACGTTTTGTGGTCAATATTATTGAAGAAGCCGGATTTGAGACAGATCCTGCAACGGAGACTGGTTTTTGGAATCGGGACCTGGCTTCGAGCCATTTGACGAGTATTGCAGCTAGTCAAGGAGTCGAAGTGGTGCGAGTGCATGATATTCCCCTACACAAGATGGCAGCCAGTCTGGGCCAAGCCATTTTCCAAGCCCAAGAGGCAGCAGATACCAATTTAAAACAATACAAGTAAATGAAGACAAAAGAACATCAGTTGGATCTTCGTTGGCTAGAAGCCTATCGTTCGCAGGATCCACATTTTGGCTTGGAGCGCATGGAAGCTCTCTTGGCGTTGAGAGGAAATCCTCACCTAGACTGTCGTGTCATTCATGTTGCGGGGACCAACGGCAAAGGATCTACCATTGCTACCTTGTCCCAACTTTTGAGTCAGGCAGGTTTACGCGTTGGAGTCTTTACCTCTCCTTATCTGATCCATTACAATGACCAGATCACCATTAATGGCGAAGCCATTTCCGATCAAAACCTGCAAACCTATCTGGATAGCTACCAACAGCTCTTGGAAGCTGAAGAATCAAGAGACATCTTTCAAGGTTTGACGGAATTTGAAGTGATGACGGCGATCGCCTACGATTATTTTGCTCATGAGGAGCTGGATTATGTGATTATGGAAGTCGGTATGGGGGGACGACTAGACAGTACCAACGTCTGCCAGCCCGTTCTGACTGCGATCACATCGATTGGCTTGGACCATGTTGCTCTTCTTGGGCCAGATCTGGCTTCCATTGCCCGTGAAAAGGCAGGTATCATTAAGCCAGGAATTCCTCTGGTTCAAGGGAAATTAGAAGCAGAAGCTAGCCGAGTCATTGAAGACATTGCGATTCAAGAGCAGGCACCGATAACAGCCTATGACAGAGATTACCAAGTTGAGCTAGAAGCCTCTTGTCTATCGGGCCAATCCTTTTCTTATCACAGTTCTAAAAGAGAAAAAGCTTCTTATCAAGTAGCACTCTTAGGTCATCACCAGGCCAGAAACGCAGCACTTGCTCTCAGTATCTGTGATGTACTTTTTGAAAGAGAAGGGCGTGAACTCTTGTCAAAAGAGTTGGTAGATAAGGCTTTGCGTCAGGTTGTCTGGCCTGGTCGGATGGAAGTGATCTCTCAAAAACCCATGATCTTGCTGGACGGGGCCCATAACCCCCATGCCGTTGCGCCTTTGATCGCAAGTCTTCGAGAATTGTTCCCAAGTCAAAAAAAGACCATTCTTTTTACTTGCATCCGGACCAAAGCCTTAGAAGAGATGCTCATTCAGTGGCAGGAACTGGAAAATAGTCGCTTGATCCTCACGACCTTTGAAGATCCAAGAGCCTATTCTCAAGAAGAGATGACAACTGCTGCAAACCACCACCAGCTTGAGGAAGTCAACTGGCGAGAATTTCTACAAAACTGGCAAGCTGGAGATGATGAGCTCCTCATTGTAACGGGATCGCTCTATTTCCTTAGCCAGGTACGACCTTATTTATTAAAAACAGAAAAATTCAACTAGGAGATGATATGGATACAAAGAAAATTGAAGAAGCAGTAAAAATGATCATCGAGGCAGTCGGTGAAGATGAGAACCGTGAAGGGCTTCAAGAAACCCCGTCCCGCATTGCAAAGATGTACCAAGAAATCTTTTCAGGACTAGGACAGACGGCAGAAGAGCACCTGTCTAAATCATTTGAAATCATTGATAACAATATGGTGGTTGAGAAGGATATTTTCTTCCATTCCATGTGTGAGCATCACTTTTTGCCGTTTTATGGAAAAGTGCACATTGCCTACATTCCAAATGGCCGTGTTGCTGGGCTTTCAAAACTGGCTCGTACGGTCGAAGTTTATGCTAAAAAACCACAGATTCAGGAACGATTGACGGTAGAAATCGCAGATGCCTTGATGGAATATCTTGGAGCGCAAGGTGCCCTTGTCTGGGTAGAAGCAGAGCATATGTGTATGAACATGCGTGGTGTCCGTAAACCTGGGACTGCAACAGTGACAACTGCTGCACGTGGACTGCTTGCGACAGATAAAGACTTGAAAAATGAAGCCTATAAACTCATGGGCCACTAATGGCCGGCTATAAGAGGTGAAGAGAGTGGATCAATTACGGATCAAGGACTTAGAGATATACGCCTATCATGGTGTTTTTCCGGCAGAAAAAGAATTGGGACAACGCTTTGTCCTAGACCTATGGGTGGATTATGAGATGACCCGTGCAGCCCGCACAGGAGATTTGGATGCTTCGATCCATTACGGGATCTTGGCGGAACAGTTGACCGAGTGGATGCAGGCAGAAAAGATCGATCTGATTGAAACGGTTGCCTTTCAATTGGTGCAAAAGATTTTCGAAAGTTATGCCTTTGTAGAAAAAGTTCGTCTGGAGTTGAAAAAACCTTGGGCTCCTGTTCCCTTGCCACTCGAGACTTGTTCGGTGACAATCGAGCGAGAGAAAAAACGAGCCTTTATTGGCCTTGGTACCAATATGGGAGATAAACAACTGCAGCTAGAGACGGCGCTAGAAAAAATCAAGGATCGAGGCATTCACCTTCTTCAAACGTCCACAAGGATTGAAACGGAACCTTGGGGAGGAGTGGAGCAGGATACCTTTTTGAATCAGGTGGCAGAGGTTGAAACCTGGATGACCCCAGAGGATTTACTAGAAACCTTACTTGCCATTGAGCAAGAAATGGGGCGTGTCCGTGAGGTCAAGTGGGGACCGCGTGTAATTGATTTAGATCTGCTCTATATGGAGGACACCATTTGTTACAGCCCGAGCTTGATCTTGCCGCATCCTTATGTAGCAGAACGTGCCTTTGTATTAGAATCTTTAAATGAAATTGCTCCTCATTTTGTGGACCCTGTTCAAAGAAAGCCCATTCGCCAATTATGGGATGCCGTCAAATAATCTCTCTTCTTCGCTTCATAAAAAAACAATCCCTTGAGTAGGGATTGTTTTTGTTTGTCTTGATTTATTTACGATACAAGCGATCGTACTGGTAGACAGGGTCCATGGTGACGTTGATACCGAGCTTGCGAAGGACGTTCTTGTCTTCGTCTGTCAGCATAACAGTTGAATGGGCTTCGCTGCCTTTCAACTTGCCTAATTCTTGCATAGCAAGCTTAGCGTCTTCATTAGTCATAGCCGTAATGGCAAGGGCAATAAGGATCTCGTTCGAGTGAAGACGAGGGTTGCGGCTACCCAAATGATTGATCTTCAAGCCTTGGATAGGTTGGACGTATTCTGGCTCGATTAATTTGGTTTCTTTATCAATATGCGCCAATTTCTTAATCGCATTGATTAAGAGGGCTGCGGTTGGGCCAAAGAGATCAGAGGTTTTTCCGGTTACCATCTCGCCGTTTGGTAATTCAAGGGCTAAGGCTGGCTCACCTGTTTCTTCTTCTTTTTGGCGGGCAAGCACGGTTACTTTCCGATCATTTGGCGTAATGCCCAAATCATTCATCAAAAGCTCAATCTTTTTGACAGCTCCTTCACCGACGCGTTCAGCTTTGACATCTAAGATGGTTTGGTAATAGCGACGGATGATTTCTTGTTGCGAAGCTTCAATCGCAGCGTCATTGTCCACAATGGCAAAGCCAACCATGTTGACGCCCATGTCTGTTGGAGAAGCGTAAGGGGAGGTTCCTAAGATGCGTTCCAACATGCGCTTCAAGACAGGGAAGATTTCGATATCGCGGTTGTAGTTGACCGTTGTTTCTCCATAGGTTTGGAGGTGGAAGGGATCGATCATATTGACATCGTCTAGATCTGCAGTCGCTGCTTCATAAGCCAAGTTAACTGGGTGGTGCAAAGGAAGATTCCATACTGGGAAGGTTTCAAACTTGGCATAACCTGATTTGATCCCATTTAATTGGTCATGGTACATATTGGACATACACGTTGCCAGCTTACCAGAACCAGGTCCAGGAGCTGTCACAACGACCAAATTGCGGCTAGTTTTGATGTAGTCGTTTTTCCCCATCCCTTCAGGAGAGATGATGTGGTCCATATCAGTCGGATAGCCCTTGATCGGATAGTGGAGATAAGAGGCGATCCCGCTCTTGTCCAGTTGTTTGCGAAAGGCGTCTGCTGCTGCTTGTCCAGCATATTGGGTGATGACGACAGAGCCTACAAAGATCCCTAATTCATTGAATTTGTCGATCAAGCGTAGCACTTCTTGGTCATAAGAAATTCCTAGGTCCCCACGGGCTTTTGAGTGCTCAATGTTGTTGGCGTTGATGGCAATGACAATTTCCACCTGGTCGCGCAATTCTTGGAGCAGCTTGATCTTATTGTCTGGTTCGTATCCAGGGAGGACACGAGCAGCGTGAAAGTCTTCTAACATCTTACCACCAAATTCAAGGTAGAGCTTGCCATCGAATTGGTTGATCCGCTCAATAATGTGGTCACGTTGCAAGTTCAAATACTTTTCAGAACTAAAAGCTTGTTTTTTCATGTAAAACTCCTGTATATAAGGGAAGGGTCTGCCACACAAATCCAAGGATGAGTGTTCCGTTCCCTACCATTTCATTCTTTCATATTATATCAGAAAACAGATGGAAGATAAAATATTCTAAGATACTTTCCTAAGATGAGGTTAGACATCATAGAATTTGATTGTTCAGGCATATTTTTTACATAAAATGACCTAAGTGATGCTAAACAAATAAAATGAGGTAGTCTATTAAGGTCATTGCAGGGTGCACTTAAACTTTCCGCTGTGAGAAAAGTGCCTGAAACGACTCAGTTTTAGGCACTCGGAATTATTGAGACCTCAGGCTCAATAATTAGTCTTGGAACTTCGGAGAAGTTCGCAGACGTCCGTACTCACCTAAGGAAAGTTTTTAAGAGGATTTTATCCTCGATCTGAAAGCCCCTTACGGGGCTTCAGATCGATGTTGTTTAATAGTGTTTGATCAAATCAACTGTAGAGCGATCCAATTTCTTAACCAATGCTTGTAAGAAGGCTTGCGCTTGTAAGAAATCATCCATGGCATAGAGGGTTTGGTGAGAGTGGATGTAACGTGCACAGACACCAATAGTGGTTGATGGGACTCCGCCGTTCTTCAAGTGTGCTGCACCTGCATCGGTACCACCTTTGGCACAATAGTATTGGAATTTGATGCCCGCTTCTTCAGCCGTAGTGAGCAAGAAATCCTTCATATTTGGTAGCATGATGTGACCTGGATCATAGAAGCGAAGCAGTGTTCCTTCCCCAATCGCTCCTTGGTCTCCAAAGACATCGGCTGCTGGCGAACAGTCTACAGCAAGGAAGATTTCAGGATCAAATTTAGTGGTTGAAGTGTGGGCTCCACGAAGTCCCACTTCTTCTTGAACGTTGGCCCCTACATAGAGTTCATTGTTTAAGGCTTGTCCGGAAAGGCTCTTGGCCAATTCGCTGACCATCAAGACGCCGTAGCGGTTATCCCATGCTTTAGAGATGACGTTTTTACCATTAGCAGTAAGAATCGCAGAGCTATCTGGGACCAAGGTATCTCCAGGACGGACTCCATAGCTTTCAGCTTCGGCTTTAGAGCTAAAGCCTGCATCAAAGACGATGTCGCTAATGGCAGGTACGGTTGGTCCACCTGTTCCACGTGTCAAATGAGGAGGAACAGATCCTGAAATAGCAGGGTATTCACGTCCGTCACGTGTAAAGAGTTTGAAGCGTTGGCTGCTGACGACCATCGGATTCCAACCTCCGATTGGGACAACACGGAAAGTTCCGTCAGCTTTGATTTCGCTGATCATAAAACCAACTTCGTCCATGTGGGCAGCTACTAAGATACGAGGAGCATCGGCTGCTGTTGAGTGTTTGACCCCGAAGATCCCACCGAGACCATCTGTCACGATTTCGTCCACATGAGGGGTCAATTGTTGGCGCAAATAATCCCGTACAGGAGCTTCATGACCTGAGATAGCAGGGATTTCAGTTACTTCTTTGATTTTAGAAAATAAATCAGTCATAGGTTACCTTCTTTCTGATGCTATTTTAACACTTTTTCTACAAGGATGGTAGCGTTATTATGGAAATCAGTCTCTAAAAGCGGAGGGAGAGATCCAGCCTAGACCGTTGTCCCTCTGCTTATTTTGTGTTACAATAGGCACTATGAAAGCTAAAAAAATTATTTTGTCTAGTCTGGCTGTAGCAAGTGCAGGAGCTCTTGCGGCCGGTGTTTATAAAATTGCCAAAGATCAAAAGCGTCTTCGTACCCAAGAAGAATTGGTAGCAGAAGTACGGGAGCAAATGGAAGCCATGGGGACGATTGCGACCCTGTACGTGGAACTCTACGAGTCTAGTGAAGAGCGCTTAGTAGGTGGTGTCATTTTTGAAGATGAGCGCCATTACCGCTTTGTCTATGAGGATGGTCTCTTGCATTACGAAGAGGAAAAATTATGATTACACCAAATTCTCTAGAAGAAATTGCTTCATACGTAGAGCAAGATGGCAAGAAAGTGTTTGTCTTTTCAGCCGACTGGTGTGGGGATTGTCGTTACCTCAAGCCTTTTTTGCCGGAGATTGAGGCTGAAAATCCCGAATTTACCTTTATCTTGATTGACCGAGATGCCTATCTGGATCTGGCGAAAGTCTGGGATGTTTATGGGATCCCTAGTTTGGTGGTTCTGGAAAAGGATAAGGAAATCGGTCGGTTTGTCAATCGGGATCGGAAAACCAAAGCGCAGATTACAGCATTCTTAGCAGGATTAAAATAGGAGAAAAACATGATTGTAACATACAACAAAGAACAAGTCGGCGATGTATTGATGCTGACCTTGAAAAATAGTGGAGAAGCAAAGCTCGCGGTGGAGAGAAAAGGAAAAGTGGCTCGCGTTTACCGTGAGGACAACCAAGAAACCGTTGCCTGGAATATCTTTGATGCCTCATCTTTCTTCGCCATCGAAGGTAAGGGCCAAGTCTTTTTGACAGATGAGCAAGTAGCTCGTTTAAATCAAGAATTGGAAGCAGAAGGCTTCGCAGAACGATTGGTCAATGATCAGGAACCAAAATTTGTGGTCGGCGAAATCCTTGAAATGGTGGCCCATCCAGATAGTGACCACTTGAATATCTGCCAGGTAGCAGTTGGACCAGACAAGACAGTTCAGATCGTAGCAGGGGCTCCAAATGCGCGAGTGGGACTCAAGACCATTGTCGCTCTTCCAGGTGCCATGATGCCGGATGGTAGCTTGATTTTCCCAGGGGCTCTTCGTGGAGAAAAAAGCTATGGGATGATGTGCAGTCCGCGCGAATTGCACTTGCCAAATGCTCCTCAAAAACGAGGCATTATTGAATTAGATGACGCAGAAGTAGCAGGGACACCTTTTGATCCTGCTCGTCACTGGCACGAATAAGGAAAGAATCTAGGATGTTTTGAATCCTAGATTTTTTTGATTTTGGTTTGCCACCTCCATTTTTTGAAATTTTTTCGAATAAATAGATAGGAGGTAAATGATGTATAATAAAGTTATTTTAATCGGTCGCCTAGTAGCGGCTCCAGAATTGCATAAAACCAGCACAGACAAATCCGTTGCCCGAGTGACCGTTGCGGTCAATCGTCGCTACAAGGACCAAAACGGGGAGCGAGAGACTGATTTTGTCAATGTCGTTGTCTGGGGGAAATTGGCTGAAACCATGGCTAGTTATGCCAGTAAAGGAAGCTTGATCTCTTTGGATGGAGAGATTCGGACGCGCCGCTACGAGAAAAATGGCGTCATGCAGTATGTGACAGAGGTCCTCTGCCAAAGTTTTCAGTTGCTAGAGAGTCGGGCTCAGCGGGCTATGCGTGAAAATGGTGGAACAGGAGATTTGGCCGATATTATCTTAGAAGAGGAAGATCTTCCCTTTTAGAAGTAAAAAAGAAAGCTAGTTCGTTCATAGACTAGCTTTTTTGATACTTATGAGGGATTTTATTCGGGAACGACTCTTTTTAAAATGAATCAAATAAATCCATCTGTACAATAAAAACAAGCACTTTTTTTGAAAAAGTAGTAAAATAAACTAATATATATTCAAAAAATTCAGAAAAGGAACGGAGCTTGAAAGGAAAAGAAGAGAGAAAAGAACGGTTGAAATGGCTGATAAAACGGGTTCTACTGTTGATTCCAGTGACCTGCATCCTCTTATGGATCTATGCTGTTTGTCAAACCAGTAGCATGAAGGGACAGACCAAGATCGGTGTTACCTATATGACCATGAACAATGAGTTCTATAAAAGTATTCATTCGGAAATTAGTCGAATTGCCGATGAGAAAGGGGCTCTTGTTTATGTCCGAGATCCAGAATTGGACGAAAAAAGGCAGAGCCAGCAGATCGATGATTTTTGCGCCCAAAAAGTAAATGTGATTGTGATTAATCCGGTTAAAGGGGATAGTCAGCCCATTTTAAGGGCTCTTAAAAAAGCTAGAAAACAAGGAATTAAGATCATTGCAGTTGATACCCAGCTCAAGCATTTTAAGCCGGATGCCAGCATTGTCTCCGACAACTACCAAGCAGGAGTCTTGATTGCGAAAGAGTTGATGAAACGCTCTTCAAATGCTCGGATCCTTCTCTTGGAGCATAAGGGGACTGTTTCAGCAGATACGCGGATTCAGGGATTTAAGGATACCATCAAAGGATATGGGTCATATGAGATTATCTCGGAACTAGAAACCAAGGGTCAGACGGAGATTGCCATGCCAGCTGTCCGGAAGTTCTTGCAGTCAGGGGTGGATATCGATACCCTGGTCGCTCTGAATGATCGCTCAGCTATTGGAGCTCTAGCGGCCATCAAGGAGCAAGGGATCACCCATCCCATTGCGATCTATGGGATTGATGGCTCACCAGATATGAAAGCCTTGCTACACTCGACCGATGATGTAGAGGGGACCGTTGCCCAGTCTCCTTTGAAGATGGGAGACCGCGTGATGGAGGTCATCCAAGATATGACGGCTGGGAAGAGCTACCAAAAAGAAATAACCATTCCGGTTCAGATGATGACAAAGGAAAACATCGATCAATTTGATGTGAATGGGTGGCAGTAATGAGAAAATTTAGAGGTGTGAGATACAGTTTGGCCATTCTGATGGTCGTGAATTTTATCGCTGTGATGCTCAACAGTATCATCTATCTTCAAGCAACCAATTATATCATTGCTCAACGACAAGCTTCCCTATTAGTAGAACGCTTAGAGCGCATTCCTTTTGCGCCCTCTACAACTTTTTGGTTGTCTGCACTCTTATTTGCTGGGATTGCCTTGATTTCCATGAGTCGTTATCGGTCTCAAACGAGTCGATGGTCCATTTTTGATAAGTGGAACATTCTGGAGATCCTCCTGATGTTGCTCTTGATGTGGGTCCAAAATGTAGCTTATAACGGGCTGATTCTCTTGGTTTTTGCGGATATCTTCTATGGTTCCAAAGAGTTGAATACCAAGCGAGACCGCAAGTATTGGTTTGCTTTTATCCTAGTGAGTTTCTTGATGCTCCTCGTGACCAATTCAGACGTCTTTTCCCTTTTCTTTCCGATTCCTTCTCTTGATGTCTATATTCATTTTTACCCTGCCTCTATCCGAATCCTAGCCTTTTTCATGAAGAATTCCCTCTATGCCTTGAATATGGTGCTCTTTATTATTTCGCTTTTATTCTATATTATGAATGTTCTTGCAGAAAACCACGAGGTTGAAGAAGAGTTGGCCATGGTTTCGAAGGTCAATACGGAGTTGAATAACTATATGGCCTTGTCTGAGAAGATTGCAGAAGATCGGGAGCGTAAGCGGATTGCTCGGGAGATTCACGATACCTTGGGGCACGCGCTAACAGGGATCTCAGCCGGTTTAGATGCTGTCGGAGTCTTGATTGATATCGATCCCAATCGGGCAAAGGAGCAAGTGAAAAGCGTATCAGAAGTTGTCCGTGAAGGGATTCAAGATGTGAGGGGCTCTCTCAACCGTCTTAGACCGGGAGCTCTTGAGGGACGGACCCTCAAAGATGCTTTAGAAAAGACGATCCGCGAGTATCAGGCGCTTTCAAACTTGCAGGTTGATTTACACTATGAATGGATTGATGTCGATATGGATGTCATGATTGAGGATACGATCTTTCGTGTCATCCAAGAGTCCATGACCAATGCGGTTCGCCACGGCCATGCCAGTCAGATGAGTCTTCATTTTTTTGAGGACGAAGAAGATTATCTGATCGAGTTGCAGGACAATGGGGGTGGGTTTGAAACCTTGACCTATGGCTATGGGCTCAAGCAGATGATGGAACGAATTTCTATCCTAGGAGGACAGATTCAATTTGAAAGCCGCGATGGATTTTTCACGCACGTCAGTTTACCGAAATATAAAGAAGGGAGATAGAGATGGTGATAAAAGTAATGGTGGCAGATGACCAGGCCTTGATTCGAGAATCTCTGAAAATTATTTTGTCAGCCCACCCCGATATCGAAGTGGTGGCCACAGTGGAAGATGGGAATCACGTCTTGTCTAGCATTCCACAGACACATCCTGACCTGATCTTAATGGATATTCGGATGCCAGGCATGGATGGGGTTTTGGCAACAAAAGAAGTCAAAGAGCACTATCCGGATATCAAAATTATTATTTTAACGACCTTTGACGATGATGAATTTATCTATAGTGCACTCAAGTATGGTGCTTCAGGTTATCTTTTAAAGGGAGCCTCGACAGAGGAACTCTATGAAGCGATTAAGGTGGTGTATCAAGGCGGAGCAATGATCAACCCGAATATCGCTAGTAAAGTCTTTCAAATTTTCTCACAAATGGCCAAAACCAACTTCTCTATTGCTGTAGATGAGGACAATGTCAAGGATTTGAGCACAACAGAATGGCGCATTATCCAAGAAGTTGGCTATGGGGAGTCCAATAAAGAAATTGCGGCCAAACTCTTCTTGTCAGAAGGAACCGTGCGCAATTACTTATCAACGATTTTGGCGAAATTAAACCTAAGAGATCGAACGCAATTAGCGATCTGGTCAGTCCAAACAGGAGTGACCAGACGTGATTTTTCAAAAGGAAATTCGGAATGAAATTGAAGCAAAAGTATCTTTCTTGGGGAATTGGACTCCTTTCTGTGCTCTGTATAAGTGCGGGTTTCTATTGGTGGAAACAGCAGCCAATTGTGCTCCATATCGGCCTTTATGCAGGTTCTAGTTGGGATGTGCCGACCAGTCAACGTTCCCATGCCTTGGATCGTGCGATTGAAAAATTTGAAAAGTCTCATCCCCACGTTCGTGTGGAGTATGAAAATGGGATCCCGCAGTCAGATTATTCAGACTGGCTCTCTGAAAAGATTGTCTCAGGAAAGACACCAGATGTGTTTATGGTCTCTGAGCAAGATCTTTCCTTATTAGCGGCGCGTGGCGTATTAGAAAAGTTAAACGGCTATATGGATCGAAAAGATCAAGCTGCCTTTTACCCCGTTGCCTTTGAATCAGGTGTCTATCAGGGGCAAACCTATGCCTTACCTTATGAAAGTAATCCGATTTTGATGTGTGTCAACAAAGATCTCTTGGATAAAGAAGGCATCGCGGTTCCTAAAGAAGGTTGGACCCTTGAAGAGTTCTATACGATTTGCAAGAAACTAACCAAAGATACCAATGGAGATGGGCAATTGGACCAATTTGGGAGCACAGAATACACCTGGAAAGAAGCCTTGGCGGCAAATGGAGGTCATCTCTTCCAAGGAGGCATGCTCAAGCTGACAGCTCCAAAAGTCAAAGAGTCTTTGACTTTTCTTCAAAAATTGGAAGATTTAAATAAAAATTACAAGGTGAGCTCCAAAGATTTTGACCAGGGAAAAGTCGCCTTCTATCCCATGACCTTGGCCCAATATCGGACCTATAAACCTTATCCCTACCACGTTTCAAAATATTCAAACTTCACCTGGACCTGTATCCCGATGCCTGCTAAGTCAAAAACGACCAAGGCAACCTTAGTCACGACGACTTCTTTTGCTATGTCCGCTCGGACTTCTCATTCCAAGTTGGCTTGGGAGCTGATGCAAGTTTTGACAGAGGATCCAGACATTCAACAAACCCTCTTTGCTCAATCCCAAGGGATCTCTGTCATGCCACAGGTAGTCAAGAGTCGCTCTAGTAAAAACCTTCTGCAGGTGGATGATTTTGGAACAGATTCCTTGACCAATCAGACCTTGAACCGCATCATGGAACAAGCTGTTGAAAGTAGTCCGAAAAATGTCTCAAAAGAGGTGTTAGAAAAGCTGGACTACTTGATTGGCAATGCCTTGCGCGATCAGGATGTCGAGAACCGCTTGCCTCAAATTCAGAGGGAGATTGAAAGTAGTCTACAGGTAGGAGTTTAGAGTAAAATAAGATGGCATTTTGTCAAGTGACAGATGTCATTTTTTTATTGCTAAATGTCATATTGGGAATGTGACATTTGACAATGTAAAAGCGCTTTCAAATAGTCTACAATAGAGTCAAATAAAGGAGGCGTAGCAAAATGAAATACCTCATTTTGGTCAGTCATGGTGGACTGGCAGAAGGTCTAAAAACATCACTAGCCATGTTTGCTGGTGACAAGCTGGATCAGGTCATCGCAGTTGGACTCAAAGAAGGAAAATCGGTCGATGACTTCGCAGTTGATTTCAGAGAGAGCATTTCAGGATTGACAGCTGATGATTCTGTTTTGGTCTTGGCAGATATCGTAGGTGGTAGTCCATTAACCACTGCAGCCACGGTTCTAGAAGAAGCTGGAAAGCTCGATGGAGCCTTGATCCTTGGTGGGATGAACCTTACCATGGCCTTGACGGCAGTTGTGATGAAGGATGTGTTGGATGGAGACGATTTGTCAGCCACCATCTTATCAGAAGCACGATCTGCACTACAGCCTTTTGAAATTTCAGCCGCTGGTGCTGAAGAAGATGATGACGATATTTAATAGGGAGGTACCTTATGGTAGTAACATTTGTACGGATTGATGACCGCATGATTCACGGTCAAACAGTCACACGCTGGGCAAAGGAAAAACCATGTGATGGTTTGATTGCCGTAAATGATGCGGCAGCATCAAACAAGGTTTTGATCCAAGCTTACAAAGGCGCATCAGACAAGAAAACCTTTGTATGGACAAAGGAAGCTTTTAAAGAAAAATCAGCAAAAGTAACAGAATCAGATAGTCGTTACTTCTTGATTACCAAAAATCCAATCGATATGAAGGAAATTTTGGTCGACCAAGGGTTTGTCCCAGGTGATGTTAAAGAAATCATTGTTGGCCCTGCAAATGATCGTCCTGGAGCTGTAAAATTGGGAAATAACCAATCCATCACTCAGGAAGAAGCAGAAGCCTTCCAAGCCATTCAAGCAGCAGGCTACAAGGTGAAATTCCAGTTGCTGCCAGATGTTTCCATCGGTTACTGGGATGATTTTAAATCAAAATTCGGATTCTAGGGGGGAGAGCATCCTAGCTCTTCGTCACTAAACTATACTTACAAACAAAAGGAGCGTTTGTTATGACAATTTCATGGATTCAAGCAATCTTGCTTGGTATTTTCGCCAGCTTGTCTTCAATGCCTGGTATGGGAGGTACCAGTATCGGGAACTATACACTCGGTCGTCCCTTGATCGGTGGGTTGATTTCAGGTTTAATTCTTGGAGATGTGACAACTGGTATTATGGTTGGGGTTGCCCTTCAAGTCGTTTATATCGCCTTGGTAACACCTGGTGGTACCGTATCTGCCGATGTGCGGGCTATCTCTTATATCGGAATTCCTCTTGCTATCTTGTTTGTGCATGCCAATAACATCACAGATGAAGCTGGAATCGCCGCAGCTGCAGCACCAATCGGTGCAGCCGTTGGGACCATCGGTACCGTTCTTTTCTACGGTACCGCTACTATGAACTTGGTATGGCAACATATTGGTTGGAAAGCCGTTGCAGAAGGAAACTTCAAAAAACTCTACGCAGTTGACTGGGTTTACCCTTGGATCTCTCACTTCCTCTTCTCTTTCCTTCCAACAATGATTATCACCAAATATGGTGAAAACATGGTTGATTTGATGAAACAATACCTTCCTATGGATGGTTACTGGATGAAAGCCCTCTTTACAGTCGGTGCTCTCCTCCCATGTGTCGGTATTGCCATCTTGTTGAAACAAATTGTTACAGAAGCAACTGACTTTATTCCATTCTTTGTTGGATTTACCTTGGCGAAATCTCTCGGTTTGAACTTGGTAGCTAGTGCCGTTGTTTCATTAATCTTTGCAGTAATCTACTATGAACTTGAAGTGATCAAATCGATGAAAGCTGCTCCAGCCGGAGTGGTGGACCTAGACGATGATGAGGAGGATATTTAAAATGGCTGATAGAAAGAAAATTTCAAAGAAAACATTAGCAAAAGCATTCCATCATTGGTATTATGGTCATTTGACTTGTTTCTCTCAAGAACATATGCAAACCTTCGGGTATTTGACTTCTATGCTTCCAATCGTAGAAGAAATGTATGACACCAAAGAAGAACAAAAAGATGCGATGCAAACCTATACGGCCTTCTTCAACACTGAACCACAACTTGGATCTCTTGTTGTAGGGATCACAGCTGGTTTGGAAGAAGCGCGTGCAAACGGAGATGCAGTAGATGGCGAAACCATCAACGGTATGCGTGCCGGTTTGATGGGACCAATCGCTGGTATTGGTGACTCGTTGGTCGTTGGTACCTTGATTCCCGTTCTTTTAGGGATTGCCCTTGGCCTTTCTAAGGGTGGGAACATCGCTGGTGCTCTCTTCTACATCGTCGTATGGAATCTCTTGGTTTACTTTGGTATGCGCTTTGCCTTCTTCAAAGGTTACCAATTAGGGGATAAAGCCGTTGAATTCCTTGTAGGACCAAAAGGACAAGCTCTTCGTAAAGCGATCAGCGTTGTCGGTGGTATGGTTATCGGTGCCGTAGCGGCTACTTGGGTATCTGTTACAACAGCCCTTCAATTCAAGAATTCTGAAGGAAAAGTCTTCTTGAACATCCAAGAAAAGATTGATGGTGTTTATCCAGGTCTCTTGACAGCGGCCTTCATCACTCTTTGCTGGTGGTTGATGTCTAAGAAAAAAATTTCACCAAACAAAGTCATGTTACTTCTCGTTGTAGTTGCTTTGATTGGTGTTGCCCTTGGTATCTTTGACCCACATCTTAAATACTAAGGTAAAGAAAAAACGAATTTGCTAGTAGGAGTTTTTGAGAATGAAGTGAATGGACCTCCTTTACTTGCACTTCATTCTCAATTTTTATCAGGAGGAATCCCATGGTTACAAAACAAGAACTTGTCAATGGATATGAAACAGAAATCAAGTACCAACGTCACATGCTTGAAAATCTTGGTCGTTGGTTTAGCTTACTCTTTATCATTGCCAGTATTGGTGTGGTCTTGATCTATCTCTTTCACAAAAGTTTCCTCCCACTCTTGATCCTCGGGATTTTACTAGCCTTGATTGGAATTTTAGGCATGATTGTTTTTGGATATGGTATCTACCGTGGGCGGATCAATCTTCAAAAAGTGATCGATGATTTCAATCAAAAATTGACAATTTTAAATTGAAATTTTAGAAACATCTCATCTATTTTTGAGGTGTTTTTTTCTTGACTATTTCTGACCAAGTGATACAATAGAAACATAAGTTAGCACTTGGGTGCGAAGAGTGCTAAAAACACGTATGGAGGAATGAACATGTTAAAACCATTAGGAGACCGTGTGGTCTTAAAAGTAGAAGAAAAAGAACAGACTGTTGGAGGTTTTGTCCTCGCAGGTGCGAGCAAGGCCGATACAAAAACAGCTGAAGTAGTGGCTGTTGGTGAAGGCGTGCGTACCCTAAGTGGTGAACTCATCGCCCCGGCTGTAAAAGCAGGAGACCAAGTTTTGGTTGAAAGCCATGCAGGAATTGAAGTTAAAGATGGGGAAGAAACCTACACAATCGTTGGAACATCAAACATTCTTGCAATTGTAGAGTAAGAGAAGAAAGAGGTAAGAGAAATGGCAAAAGATATTAAATTTTCATCAGATGCACGTTCTGCAATGGTTCGTGGTGTCGATGTCTTAGCAGATACAGTGAAAGTTACTTTAGGCCCTAAAGGACGCAATGTGGTTCTTGAAAAATCATTTGGTTCTCCATTGATCACAAATGACGGTGTGACCATCGCCAAAGAAATCGAATTGGAAGACCACTTCGAAAATATGGGTGCCAAATTGGTGTCAGAAGTGGCTTCTAAGACCAATGATATCGCAGGTGACGGTACAACGACCGCAACGGTCTTGACTCAGGCCATCGTCCGTGAAGGGATCAAAAACGTCACTGCAGGAGCTAACCCAATTGGCATTCGTCGTGGGATTGAGACCGCTGTTGCAACAGCAGTAGAAGCTTTGAAAAACAATGCGATCCCAGTATCGAGCAAGGAAGCCATTGCTCAAGTAGCTGCTGTGTCTTCTCGTTCTGAAAAAGTCGGTGAGTACATCTCTGAAGCCATGGAAAAAGTTGGCAAAGATGGGGTCATCACCATTGAAGAGTCTCGTGGAATGGAAACAGAACTGGAAGTCGTTGAAGGCATGCAGTTTGACCGTGGTTACCTCTCACAATACATGGTCACTGATAATGAAAAAATGGTGGCAGACCTTGAAAATCCATACATTTTGATTACTGACAAGAAGATTTCAAATATCCAAGAAATCTTGCCATTGTTGGAAAGCATTCTTCAAAGCAACCGTCCACTCTTGATCATCGCAGATGATGTCGATGGCGAAGCTCTTCCAACACTTGTCTTGAACAAGATCCGCGGTACCTTTAATGTCGTAGCTGTCAAGGCACCAGGATTTGGTGATCGCCGCAAAGCCATGCTAGAAGACATTGCCATCTTGACAGGTGGTACAGTCATTACAGACGATCTTGGTTTGGAATTGAAAGATGCAACCATTGAAGCGCTTGGTCAAGCAGCTAAAGTGTCAGTTGATAAAGACAGTACCGTCATTGTCGAAGGTTCTGGTAACCCAGAAGCGATCGCTAACCGTGTGGCGGTCATCAAGTCACAAATCGAAACCACAACCTCTGAATTTGACCGTGAAAAATTACAAGAACGTTTGGCTAAATTGTCTGGTGGCGTTGCCGTGATCAAGGTTGGTGCTGCAACAGAAACAGAATTGAAAGAAATGAAACTCCGTATCGAAGATGCCCTTAATGCGACTCGCGCAGCCGTTGAAGAAGGAATCGTTGCCGGAGGTGGTACAGCTCTTGTCAATGTTATCTCTGCAGTCGCAGCCCTTGAATTAGAAGGGGATGAAGCGACCGGACGCAATATCGTTCTTCGTGCTTTGGAAGAACCTGTTCGCCAAATTGCCCACAATGCCGGTTACGAAGGATCTATTGTGATTGATCGCTTGAAAAATGCCGAAGTCGGAACAGGTTTCAATGCTGCAACAGGTGAATGGGTGAATATGATTGATGCAGGAATCATCGACCCAGTTAAAGTGAGCCGTTCAGCCCTTCAAAACGCCGCTTCCGTAGCGAGTCTGATCTTGACGACCGAAGCAGTCGTAGCCAACAAACCAGAACCAGCAGCCCCAGCAGGACCAGGAATGGATCCAAGCATGATGGGTGGGATGATGTAACACACTTAGCCTAATGGGTGCTAAAGCACCTCATTAGGCTACGGCAAGCACCATGGTGTCTTGCCGTAGTGTCTTACTAGCTCAAAGGGAGGAAAGCATCGTTCCTCCCTTTTTCGCGTCGTAACCTGATACCAATGATTGGTGCTAAAGCACCGAATCATTGGACGGTAGCCGCTATGTTGCGGCCTACCTAATCATCTTACTAGCTCAAAGAGAGTGGGACAGAAATCGGTAATTCGTTAGAATTCGATTTCGTTGTCCCACCTCCGCAC